>JALZBR010000294.1 GCA_030863485.1 Actinomycetota bacterium | reverse complement strand
GCTCGGATGCGCGACTGTCCAGATGACGTCTCTCACGAAACGGTACCTTCGCAGCCATCTGAGGGCTGCGCTACCGGTGGAGCTGCACCCGTCGAGTGCAGCCTGATGGTTGTCTGCGAGAGGACGCGAGGGCTTGGCGGGCCAGCGTGCGAGGGTTTCATGCTGCGGCGGCAGACATCGGCACGGCGCTTCCGACACTGCTAGCGCGGCTTCTCGGCCACCTCGTTTCGGAGCTGGTCGACCTCGTCGGGCCGCCCCGACTCATGACCAGCGCGTGTGCTCTGTCGTACGCCTGGATCAACTCGGGCACGTCCCCGTCGAACCGCGCGATCAACATGACAGCCATCTCGCACGCCTCCCTACTCATCAGCTCCTGGCTCGCCGTTGGTCAGCCCGCGTCGTCAGCCCCGGGCGCTGGCAGCGTCGCCTGCGACCGCCCGGTAACCCTCCAAGCGCAGCCCCTAGACGGCACCGAGTACTACTGCTCCGGGCTGCGCGACGACGGGAAGTCGGCGGGATCCTCGTGGCGAATCTGCTCAAGCATTTGGCGTTCCTCGACTTGGATCTCGGCGGCCGCCTCCACGACCCGTCTCACGTCTGACGCGGGAATGATCACCGCCCCGCTGCGGTCGGCGTAGGCGTAGTCGCCGGGCAGCACCGTTACCCGATCCAAGATCACCGGCACATCGGCGACCAAGGGCATCACCGTGCCCCCTCCAGCCAAGGCGGTCTCCCCACGGCAATAGGTGACGAACCGGTACCGGCGCAGCTCGTCGAAGTCGCGCAGGCGTCCGTCCGCCAGCACTCCGGCCAGCCCCTGGTTGTCGACGCGAGAGAGCTTGATTCCGCCGCCTAGGGAAACGTCAGGATCGCCCCCGGCGGCCAGTACGAGCACGGCGCCGCCGGGCGCTGCCTCGATTGCCCGGTAGAAGAGGGCGGCGAACTGGTAAGCGCCAGCGAGTTCCAGATCGGCCCTACGGGGGACGAAGCCGATCGTGACGGCCGGGCCGAACAGTGTCCGCTCCGGGGTGGGGCTGACGAGGTCGAGGACGTGACAACGGTGCGGGTAGAGGCGTCCCATGGCATCGACCAGGGAGGCTGACCGCACCTGGCCGAGGAGAGACGTCAAATCGGCCGCCTTAGTCATGAGCACCTCGAGGTCGGGGGGCGGCCCCTCTGATGGCGGGTCGTGGCACTGGTTCGGCGAGGGCTGCCTGGGTGAGACTTCCGCCAGGACGGTCAAGCCTAGGTGTCCGAGCGGGCCCAAGCTCCTCTTATCCCTCGTCAGGCCTGCCAGGCCGCGCGTTGCACGCGGTTGACCCGGTTGTTGCACAGAGGCAGGGCTCGGAAGTTGCCGAGCAGGGGGAAGAAACCACGCTTGGAAGTCCCAGCATCGAAGCGTCAGCGCCACCCACAAATCGTTGTCATGGGGATCTTCGCGGTCGCCCTAGCGCCTACACACTCCTGGCCATCGTGGCCTTTGAGTGCGGGTCCGCCGCTTCGAACGCGAACGACTAATCGAGTCCCCACTCTGGTCGTCGAACGAGACGTGCAACGACTGCTACGACAGCTCAGTCGAAACTGATACCAACATCTCGTCCTGCTCGCCGCAAAACGACAAGCAACCGACTCAGCTTTGCGTAGGCGTCTCTGCCCTTGGCGGACATGGAGGCGATGAGCCGAAGAGTCCGTCTGGCCTTGGGGTTGCTAGCCAGGTAAACCGCGCGGGCATGGTTTCAGCCCGACACTCGGGCGGAGATGGAATATCGTCCGGATGCCTACGCTGAAGACGATGCACGGCTCGGGCGGAGCGAGCGGACGAGGGGCCCGCCCTTTCGAACCATGAAAATCGCCACCTTCCTCATGAGACCGATGAGTTGCAGTCAGCACCCATACCGCCGCCCCCCCCGCCAGGCCGAACAGGGCGAAGGTCTGATCGGCAACAACCGGCGCGGCTCGCCAAGCAGCGATCACGATCAGCGCAGGGCAGGACAGGATCCGAAGCTAGCTAGCGCGACCAGTGACACGTCCGCCCCCCCGATCGGCGGAGAAGACCAATCTGCCCCTGCCCCCGCGAACGCCGGCGTCTTCCCGCGACCGCTCTAATCTGTACTAGATGGGAGAGCACCACCCGCATCCACTCGGCGGGCACATGACTGACCTGCTCGCCGGGCTAGCGAGCCGCTTCGGCATCGATCCGTTCGCCAGCGCCTGGCGGGCCCGCACATTGCTTGGCCTCTTCGCCTTCGTATACGGCGCCGTGTCGTTCGCCATCGTGGGGATCCTGGCTGCGGTGATCCACCAGCCGCTCGTCTTCCCTTCGCTGGGGCCGACCGCCTTCCTATCTGCCTACCGCCCACTTGCGAAGCCGAGCGCCCCCCGCAGCATCGTCCTCGGCCACCTGATCGGCGTCATCTCCGGTTATGCCGCGCTGTTCCCCTTCGGACGCCAGCATTCGGGTTCGGCGCTAGAAACTGGGCTCCCGGCTGCCGCCGTCGCGGCCGCGGCGCTCTCACTCGCCCTCACCGCCTCGTTGATGGTGTGGCTGGACGCTCCCCACCCGCCTGCAGCCGCGACGACGCTCATCATCAGTCTGGGCTTCTTGACCGAACCGTTGCACTTCCTCGTGCTCATGGCTGCCGTCGCCCTGCTCGCGGTCCAAGACGTCTTCACGAAACGCTTCGCCGGCATCGATGGCCCTCTGTGGGCGCCCCTCGACGAGAAGTCCCCGACCAGCCCCTGAGGTTCGCAGAAGCGCTCTGCAGCACCGCCTTTTTCCTGATTCTCCGACCAGGTCTGGGCGAGTGACGACCGACGGAGTGCAGGGCCACCTGGCCGAGGTCTACGGCAGCGAAGCGTCGCGCGAGACCATCTCCAAGATCACCGATCGCCTCCCCAAGGATGTCGCGTTCGCCGTCGACGCTTTCGCCCAACCGGGTGGAGACGCACCGCCAACGCAGTTGCACCAAAACCGGACAGTCCCCCTCGGAACCCTCATCAGCCGTACGGCGTACGGGTGGACGAGCGGGCCCAAGCCGAAGGATCACGAGCTAGACGGCGGGACAGCGCGGGGCTGGTAGGCGTCGTGAGCATGGAGGACGAGGCGGCGACGAAAGCGCGCGCCTAACCTGCCCGGCGTGCGACGCGGGTGTGTTGGCAGGCACAGCCGGAACGGGTCGAGGGTTCGGCAAACCGGATAGGGCCCTCGTGGTGCTGATGGGCCGCTCAAGGCGAAGGGCGTAGGGTGGAAGTGCTGAGCAAGCTTGGAACGACGTGGGCCACACTCTTGCTCGCGGCCCTCGCTACGCTGGGCATCTTCATCTCCACCGTGGTCTACACCCGCCTCACGGGTCTGCGAAGCTTTTCGAAAATGTCCAGCTTCGACTTCGCCATCACGGTCGCGATCGGATCACTGATTGCCAGCGTCGGCCTGACCTCATCCGCCCTGCTCACCGGCGTCGTCTCCCTCGGCACGCTCTTCGCCATGCAGACCGGGATCGCACTGCTGCGGCGGGTGGCCAAGTTCAGCAAGGTGGTCGACAACGAGCCGCTGCTGCTGATGGCGGGTGAGCACATGCTCAGCGACAACCTCCGCCAAGCCCGCATCACCGAAGACGACGTCCGGGCAAAGCTGCGCGAAGCGAACGTGCTGAACTACGAAGAGCTCCGAGCGGTGGTGTTGGAGACCACCGGTGACGTGAGCGTGATACACGGCGAGGGGAAATTGGAGCTGGACATCTACGGCGACGTCATCGACAAGGACGAACTTGAGAAGGAGGAGGCGGGTGGTGGAGTCCGCGAGCACTCCTAACAGTGACTTCGAGTTGTCCAACGGGTGTTTGAGAGTCGACGCTTAGGGGGCACCCTCGAATGGGACCGATGTATATCCCCTAGAGCTCCCATGTTCCTACGGCAAGGCGCGTAACAGCGGCAACGTGGTAGGCGCCTGAGACTAGTAGCCCAGAGACGCCGCCTAGTCCCCGCGCTAAGCAAGGTGAGGATGGTAGGGACGAACTGATAAGCAATCCGACCGCCGAGCAGCAGGGCGAGCAGGAGCAAAAGAATCACAAATAACATCGGGGCCCCTTCGATAACCGATGTTCCCATGTCGAGACCCTCCGCCGATGATCGACCAGGTGAAGCGTTGGGTTCTTGCGATACCTGTTCGGGGTTACTCGCGTCGCCCCGGACGGCTGGGGGTCGTCAGCTTACAACATCGATGACAGCGTCCTTGATCTGAGGGCGGCATCTTTCATCCGTCCATCAGATATTCGACAGGACCGGACGGGTCGATGGGTTGGCTCGTGACTGGCCCTTGGAAGTCATGGCGGGTCGGGCTGCATGGCATCTGGGCGGCGCGGGAGGAGAAGGGTTTCGAGGACGCTAGTGGCCCCACTTTAAGGCTATGGACTAGGGGGATCTCCTTCCTCGGAGGGCCGAGGTGAGGGGGAAAGGCCATCCTTGATTCCGTCGAAGATTCGCTGGCGCGATGGCACGGTGTCGGCGAGGTTGGCCTGCGTTGTCTCTTGAAGGGGCGCGGTCTGTTCTTCCTGACCGTTTCCCTGTTCGCCCTCGGACTCGGCTTCGCGCTCTCGTCTTCGCAGTTCGATGCCGCCGACCTGGGCGAGGCGGATCCCTGCGGCAAGTAGCACCCCGCCGGTGAAGTTTCCGAGGACCATCCAAGCGATGGTTGCCAGAGCGATGCCGTAGCCGAAGGGAGCCCCCCCGATGAGCGCCATGAAAAACTCGATTCCTGACACGATGCAGTGGGGCATCTGACCCAGGGCGAGCACGTAGCCGACCACGAGGGCGGAGAAGAGTCTGGTGCCCTGACTCGTGGTGATCGAGTTCATCCAGGTCATGAGAGTGACAAGGGCACCGGCGAAAACGGCTGCGGAGAAGGAACGCCATCCGAAACCCTGCGAGAGGTAGAAGCGGCTCACGGTCGTGGCTTGTTGCTTGATGTTGGGAAAGCCCGAAACGAGGATGGCGGCTATGACCCATCCGGCGGCAAGGTTGGTCACCAGCGTCGCGCCCCACAAACGCACAAGAGACGAAACACGGTTTCGGCCTGTGAGGACGGCCGACAGGGGGATGAGGAAGTTCTCTGTGAACAGCTCGCTGTTGGCGAATACAACGATGATGAACCCAATGGAAAAGGTCAGCGAGGCGAGGACGAGGTTACGTGTCGTCTGCATCACGACGAGCAGCCCGAACGCCCCGACGGCGACGTCGAGGCCGGCTGCGGCGCCGGTGGCAATGAGCCCCAGCCAGTGGCGATCGAGACGAGTCCCGCCACGTTCCACCGCGTACCAGAAAGCGGAACGAACCTCTTCCTGGGTCGCCTGAACATCTGAGCTCGGGTGCTCGACCTGCTCGGGCTCTTTCTGTTCGTCGATCGCCACGACCACTCCCGTTCTCGCCGCACGACGTTAGGAGCAGGCTCCTGCCGGAATAGGCACGAGGAAAGGCTGCCTGCTCTCTACTCAGCGTGTAGCGCGTCACGACCTGACTCCGACAGTACCGGGCCACGACCAGTCAACTCGCGGAAGGGGACGCGTCCGTCCAGCAGGCGCTGGGGCCGTCGACGGTGTCCTCGGCTCCTGCGAGTCAGCTTGCGAAGTCCGCTAGAGCACAGGCCACATCTCGCTGATCTCGGCTTGCTGGGCAGTGATGATCTGCCGAGCCAGCTGTTTCGCGTCGCGGAACTGACCCTTCTCCAGCTCCTCCTGAGACATGCGCACCGCTCCCTCATGGTGACGGAACTGTGTCTTCGAGGAAGAGACGGTCGAACGCCGGTCCGGACGCCTGACGCAATTGAGACATCTCCGCGCCGCCCAACACAACAGCTCCACTATGTGCGCCATGCTCGAGATTCACATGCTGACCCCAGTTGTCGAGCCAGCCCTTCATCTTGGCGATCTCGGGCTTCTGCGCTGAACTGATACGAGTGGCCAGATCCTTGACCTTCGGGCTGGCCGCCACCTTCGACGCCATCTCCGACATCTCGATCGCCTGTTGGTGGTGGAGGACCATGCCCTGGGCAAAGGCAACGTCTGCTGCGTTGTGGGCGGAGGGTCGCTGTTCTATTCCCGGTCGATCGTTGTTGCCGCCGCAAGCTGCACCTAGCAACACGGGCCCGAGGCCGATACCGACAATCAGGCGCTTCATGCCGCTCCTGTCTCACCTCGACCCAATAGGCGTGCCACGGCGTGTAATTGACATGCCACCGCAGGTAATCCCTACCAGAGCATTAGGGTCGGACTGGCCCATGCTGATCGGATTCACCGATGCACGAGCCCCGAGGCTGGCCGGACGTGGAACTACGTACACTTGTCGTACACGCGCCGCGGCCAACAAGAACCGCAACACCTCGGAAGCCAAGTCGGATCGTCGCGGTCCGCGGACACGGTGATCGACAAACGCGACGCCACCGGGCTGGGAGAGGATCACGACATGACACACGTCGGCATCCGGGATCTTGCGCGCAACGCCAGCAAGGTGGTGGAGGAGGTCGAGACGACGAGGCGCCCGGCCCTGGTCACCAAGCATGGCAGGCCTATCGCAGCGATCGTCCCCGTCGACCATGAGGCGCTCGAGGACTGGATCCTGGCTAACGCACCCGAGTTCGTTCAGGGGATGGCCGTCGCCGAGCGGGAGTATGCCGCCGGAAAGACCGTCGATCTTGATGACTTGATCCACGAGCTCGACAGCAGCCAGGACTAAACTCAGTCTGGGTCGTCGCAGCCCGGGGACAAGGAGTGGGAGCCGTAGCCCGCGTCACGTTGTCCTCTCGTGCCCCAACGAGACCTGAGACGGTTGAGCCGCCCCGACCGCGACGTGGCGAGGGGTTCTGGCTGGGAATCGTCGGAATCCTGGTCTGACCTGCAGAAGTACCTTCTAATCGTCTTGCGTCGGCAAGCGCTCGCTTGAGGGCGTTTGCGGCCCCAGGGCGGCCCCCCAGGCCACCTCGTGGCGAGGGTCCAAGGTCAGTCAGCACTCTCAAGGCCGGACGACTGAGGTGTCAGTGTCGCCATAGGGTGCCCGAGGGTGCCGCTGATCGTCAGCGTTCCACGCTGTCTTCGGAGGCGAGAGCGGTCGGGCAGGAACTCGAGCGGAAACCACTCAAATGACGAATCCAGGTTGCGCCTTTCGTCCAGGTTTTTCCTCGTGCTGCATCACGTGGGAATCCGCGCGCAGAGATGCCGCCTTCTGACCGTGGTCTCTCGTCGAAGCCATGGCAGGCCGCGACGCTCCTCCTCACGCTCCATCCAGCGCTGACTCGTCTCGACCAGCCCCGCCCGTGCCAGCCGTCTGCAGGCATGCCGTACCGAATCGACCTGCCGGCGGGTCGGCCTGCCCCCCACATACTCCGCGGCCAACTGGGCAATAGGCACCCATGGTCGCCCCTGGTCACGGCCAGTGTCGGCCAGGAGACGCTCGAACAGCCACCGCTGTATAGGACCCAAGCGAACGAGCAGTTCCGGCGCAACCCGGATCCTGACCCCGACTCGCTCAGCCAGCCCCCCAAGCTCGTGCCCGTCAACCGCAACGGAGACGGACGGCGAGCGCTGATGCGATAGCCCGAGAGTGCCCGTCAGCTCGACATCGAAGAGATAGTGAGAGGCCACTTCCCCACCTCCGGCGCATACGCGGACTGCGATGTGGGGAAGCAGCGGGACCCTACATGAGCCGCCTTCTCAAGGGAAGAGGTGATCCGGGCACCTGCTCCCGCGGCGTGCGCGCCCTGCCGGGGGCAGGGGCAGCCAGTGTGCTGATTGCAACCGACGGATTATGAGAATCACGAGGGGCGTCTACTCGTGTCCTGGACATCCGCCATCGCCGATCGGAGGCGGTGAGTTGTCTACCGCGGTCACCACGCGTTCCTCGTCGTGCGCCTCGTTGGCAACAAAGTTGGCAACACTGGCGGGCTGCGTTTGACCTCCGGCGTGTAAGACGGTCGGCGCCGTTCGGGGCGTGGTGAGCTGTTGCGGTCTGTGCCGCTGAGTAGGGAGGACAGCCGGCGACGTGACGGGCGTGAGGCGCCTGGGGGATCGCGGATGATGGACCGTTCGTTATCAGTGCGTTATCAGAGGCGCTTCTTGGTCTGAGCGTTGGCCCTCTGTGCCCTTTAGAACTTGGGCCCTAAGCCTGCTGTCCCAGGTACCGTGGCTTGAAAGGGGCATCTTGAGGGGGGATGACCCTCCTGCTTCAGAACCCGCGGCCGATCTATGCGTGGAGGACGTCTTCGACGAGATGTAGGTCGTCGCGGCGGGCGAGGCAAGCCTATGAAGCACTAGCTCACGAGTGCGACTATCCCACCGGGGGGTCGTCGCGGGTGTCGGTCGCCTAGGTCGGTCCGAGGTGGGTCGCATCCCGAGCGCGGCCGCTGTCTCCTGGCGCAGCTTCAGGCGAGTCTCAACCACCTGCTCGTAGGCCGGTCGGTAATCCAGACAGCGCTGCAGGGGCTGCTCTGGGCCGGGACGTGAGGCGACCAACACGTCGAGGAACAGGTCGAACGCCCCCTTTGAAGCAGTGTCGGCTGAATCAGCGCGTACGCCGCCTCGACGAGGTACGCGTCCCCGAGCGCCTGGAGTGGTGGGTGCGGGCTTCGTCCTGCTCGGCCTCCTCTTCGCGGGCATCGACGTGGGCGGCTCTTCGCAGAGGAACCTCCTCTTCCCTGCGCTAACGTCCATCCCAGCCTGGGCCGCGTGAGGTCGCACGCGTCTGGGCTAGGGGAGTCTGGGTGCGACTACTCAAGAGGTGGTAGCAGACGAGCGAAATCGGTCAGATCAGGCTCGGGGGCTGCTGCAGAGCCTTCGGGGAGGGTCGGATTTGGCCCGCTTCCGCCCACCGTGACGCAGAATGGGTTATAGCCGCCGCTGCCCCAACGGTTGCCCGACCAGAGATTCCCCGCGCAGCCAGGGGTCCCGTCGAACAGATCGAAAGCGCTTACCCTCTGTCCAGACTTCGTGCGATTATTCGTGACATTGTCGGCGGCATTGTTGTTGAGAATCCGGTTGCCCGTGGCATAACGGTTCGCCAGGATAC
>JALZBR010000276.1 GCA_030863485.1 Actinomycetota bacterium | reverse complement strand
CGTCGGCGCCGCGTTGAGCCTGTTCGTACAGTTTTGGACCAGCCGCGGTTTCGCCGTCGTCGACCTCAACTACCGGGGGAGCACCGGGTATGGCCGCGACTACAGGGATGCCTTGAAGGGCCGGTGGGGCATCGCCGATACGCTCGACGCCGTGTACGCGGCGCGCCACCTCTCCGAGCGAGGAGTCGTCGACCCAAAGCGGATGGCGATCAGCGGAGGCAGCGCAGGGGGCTTCACGACGTTGTCCGCCCTCACCTTCCACGACGTCTTCGCGGCAGGCGCGAGCCATTTCGGGGTTTCCGATTTGGCCGCCCTTGCAAAAGAGACGCACAAGTTCGAATCGCGGTATCTGGATTCGCTCCTGGGCCCGTTACCCGAGGCCGAGCGCGTCTACCAGGAGCGCTCGCCCATCAATCACGCCGACCGCATCTCGGCGCCCGTGATCCTCTTTCAGGGCCTGGAAGACGAGATCGTTCCCCCGTCACAGTCGGAAAGAATCGTCGCCGCCCTCGAGGCCAACCGCATTCCTCACGCTTACGTCGCGTTCGAGGGCGAACAGCACGGCTTTCGCAAAGCCGAGAACATAAAGCGCGCGCTGGAGGCCGAGTTGTACTTTTATTCGCGGATCTTCGGATTCCATCCCGCGGACGAGATCGAGCCGGTGAAGATCGAATACCTCTAGAAGGTCGAGGGCGACGCGGCGGCGGGGCCGCAAAATTACGCCCCCCCGTCTGGACCCTCGCTGCCTTTTTTGGCGCCTCTACGAGGAGAGTGGGGTTTTCGCTTCCGATCGCACCCTTGGATCGCACTCCAGCAGCTCCGCGTAATCGAGAGCATCGCTGGCAACGAAGAAGCGCCCGACCGCGTCCCCATCGAGCCACACGATCCAGCCGTTGCCCTCCCTCGTCACCTTGACGTCGGCCATCTCGAAGCCTCTCTGGTCGCCCTGCCCTGCGGGCTAGCTTCTAATCTCGATCCAACACCCGCCGGGGCCGCCTGTCTATCAAACAGCGCAAACTCGTCGCGTGACTTACGCCACTGTGTGCCGTCGACACGGCCTCCCGGGCGGAGAGGAGGTGCGATCCGAGAGCAAGAAGCCCGTGCTCGGCGCAGATACGATCAACAGCGCGGCGCTCTGCCGGCGCGCCGCTCCGCCTTCAACCGTATCGCCGTCACCGAATGGGCAGGGAAGGTGTAGTCGAAGCTGCTGGCGGCGTTCTGGATGGGGCTGTGGGCGACGATGGTGACGGCGTGAGGATCGGCGAGGCTGTTCTCTGCCGTGATATCGCGCCCGTTCACCTCATGAACCTGTGGTCGGGGCTGCGGAGAGAAGCCGGAGATGCGAATTCTCACCTCGTGGTCTCGCGCGTCGTCCGCGTTCACGAGCAGCAGATCGAGCATGTTGCCGGACCCGTTTCTGCCTGCGACCGCGTACAGCTTTCTGATCGGCAACCCATTCCATCCCGCAACCTCGGCGAGAGGGTTTCCCGTAATGAATGTGTCCACGAGCTGCTTGTGCAGGCGATGGGCGAAAAGACGGTACGCGTACGAAGGAGCGGTAAAGAACCATCGTTGGAAACCGGCGTCAAACTGTATGTGTTCGGTCCTGATGGGAGCGGCAAACGGATTGGTCGGCCCTGACGTGTAGGGGCTATGGCTTTGGAACTGGACCTTGGCCTGCACGAGCTGGATCAGCTGGACGGCATTTGCGAGACTGTGGTGCAGCGCCCTTCTGAGCGCATGCGAGCCGGCGTCGTTCTCGAAAGAGTAAACGTCCATCCCGCGCAGCTGTGGATAACGAGCAATCTCAGCCTTGGCTTGGCGGTAATAGTCTTCGACGTGACTCGCCGCGTCGATCCCGAGGTAATGCTGCTGCTGGGCGGAAAACGAACCCTCGTCGCTCGCTTCCAGACCGTGAACGTCGACGAAATCGAACCTCGTGTCGCGAGCGGCGAGCGCGGCAAACAACTTGTCGAACCCTAGCTCCCATCCGATCCCAACCTCGATCGTGGGATCGACCGCTTTCATCGCATCTCTGATGGCGAGCAGACCCACCCACCTCGGCGGATCTCCGCCGTCCAGCCACGCGTTCAGATGTGACCGCAATTCGTTGCCCAGCGCCCAGTATCTGATCCGGTAGGGGCGTGGGTGCCCAAGATCCGCCCGAACGCGCGCCCAATCCGTGCCGCCATTGGGATTGGAACCGTCATTGGGACTGTTCATGAACTCGACGAAACCAGCAGCTTCTTCTACCGTCAACGCGTCCCGGCCACGTCCTAGCGTGATCGGCGTCCACGCCACGGCATCCCGCCCCAGCGCCTCGACGTAGGCCATGTGCTCCATGATCCCGTACTCGTATCCAGGAGGCCGGCTCGATACGGGTCCGATGCCTTCTCTCCAGTCATAGGTCTCGGAGACAGTTCCGCCGGGAAACCGAAGCCCGGTCACGCCGAGGTCGCGCCCAGCGATGACCATCGCCTCTTTGATTGTGTGGGTAGACGGCTCGAGAATGCCGAATCCCCCATTCGGGTAGCGGTGGTTGTTGGAGAACAACCCGTCGCTCACCCGCCCGACGCGGCGACATGCATCGACATGGACGGCAGGAGATCCAAGCGGCCCGGTCCCGTTGTAGTCGCTTACGCTAAGTCTCGGCTTGCGCCACCCCAAGCGGGTTTCCTTGTCTCTGACGCGCACAGAGGCCTGTGTCGCCTTTAGAGCGAGCGAATAGGTGCCGCTTCCAGGCACGTGACCGGCGGGGAGGTCGATACGCAGCGTACCGCTCCTCACATCGTGGATGGAGGTCAGCGCGCGACCTAAATTTGGTCGCGTAATCCAAGTGACGCTTCGCTCATCCCACGAATCGGATGGGACGTCGTACAGAGTGAGAGTTCCTCCGTTGCTCGCCGTGACGACCCGCAGCTTGACGCTGGTCACGGGCGAGGGGGCGGCGTCGAGGGTGAACTTGAGGAGGCCTAGCGTCCTGTCGTTCAGCTCGAGCCATGAGTTCTCGGCGCGGGAGTTGAAATTGCTATCGGGCTGATCTTGGGCCACATAGACATCATCTTCAGGCGTCACCGATGCCTCTGCGTACTGATCGGAGCTCGCTCCTTGTGGCGTTTGGGCCGGAACCGCTGCTGTCAGAGCGACCGTGACGACGACGGCAATCGCGGCCGTGAGTCGAAGTCGCGTGAGCTTGGTGAGAATCATCTTCTGAAGCACGTGTTCGTGAACCCTCCGTCCGCCCTCCCCCCTGCGGCGGGACGTCTCAGAATAAAGAGCACGTATTCGCGGAGCAATACGTGCACGGCGCATATAGCGGAGGCGACGCGCGCGGCCAGCTGCGCGCCAACGCCATGCCTACCGGAGGTGTGGGGCCTGCCGCCGGAGCCCGTCGGCTGAGAGCGATGGAGAGGAGCTAGAAAACGAGGAAAGAACGTCCGGCTGTGGCTTCTGCACGCACCCTTGGGTCGCACTCCAAAAGCTGTGCGTAATCGAGTGCGTCGCCGGCGATTGGGAAACGGCCGACGGCGGCCTCATCGAGCCACACGATCCAGTTGATGCCCTCCCTGGTCAGCTTGACATTTGCCATCTCAAAACCCTCTCCGCGCACTTCGCCCTTACGGGCGGGGCGTGCTCGTTATCTCGATCCCAGCACCGAGGAAGCAGCCTGTCTATCAGTTAGCAGACACTCCTCACGTCACTTATCGGCACGAGTAAGGAGGACCCTTACAGGAGGGGGC
>JALZBR010000273.1 GCA_030863485.1 Actinomycetota bacterium | reverse complement strand
ATCCTGAAGGAGTACACCGCCAGGGGCACCTACATCTATCCGCCGAAGCCGTCGATGCGGATCATCACCGACCTCTTCTCTTACTGTCAGGACCGGCTCCCACGCTGGAACACCATCTCCATATCGGGCTATCACATGCGCGAGGCAGGGAGCACGGCGGTCCAAGAGGTCGCTTTCACGCTTGCCGACGCCATCGCGTATGTCGAGGCGGCCACGGAGGCCGGCCTGGCCGTCGACGAGTTCGGGCCGCGGCTCTCGTTCTTCTTCGCGTGCCACATGAACTTCTTCGAGGAGGTGGCCAAGTTCCGGGCCGCGAGAAGGATGTGGGCACGCATCATGCGGGATCGCTTCGGGGCGAAGAATCCGAAGTCGATGATGCTCCGCTTTCACACTCAGACCGGCGGCGCCACCCTGACCGCGCAGCAACCGGAGAACAACATCGTCCGCACCGCCGTAGAGGCTCTTGCTGCCGTGCTGGGTGGCACCCAGTCACTGCACACGAACGGTTTCGATGAAGCGCTAGCACTCCCAACGGAGAAGGCGGCGACCATCGCGTTGCGCACGCAGCAGCTGCTGGGCTACGAGGCGGGCGTGGCCGATACCGCCGATCCGCTCGGAGGGTCCTGGTTCGTCGAGGCGTTGACCAACGAGATCGAGACGAAAGCAACGGAATATCTCGAACGCATTGAGGACATGGGAGGGGCGGTCGAGGCGATCGAGGCACAGTGGATGAAACAGGAGATCGAGGAGTCCGCGTACAGGATCGCCAGAGGCATTGAGACCGAGGAGCGGGTGGTCGTCGGAGTGAACAAGTTCACCCGCGGTGAGGAAGAGCCGGCGGAGATCTCCCAGCTCGATCCCGAGCTCGTTCGCCGCCAGGTCGAAAGAGTGCAGAGGGTTCGCAACGAGCGCGACCAGGGGGCCGTGGACGTGGCTCTCAAGTCTCTCGAGGAGGCGGCCCGAGGGACCGACAACCTTCTCTACCCGATGCGCGAGGCACTGGCGGCATACGCGACCCTTGGCGAGGTTTCCGACACGCTCCGAAAGGTCTTTGGCGTGTACGAGCCGGCCGTCATCTAGTGGTCGCGGTCATTGGAGGTACGGGAGACGAGGGTTTCGGTCTGGCCCTTCGGTGGGCTCAGGCCGGCATCGAGGTCGTGATCGGCTCCCGCGACGCGGGCAAAGCCGAGACCGCGGCTGATCGCTTACGTGAGCAGGTCCCCGATGCTCGTGTGTCGGGGGCGACCAATCAGGACGCCGTGGCGGGCTCCGACCTCGTGGTGGTAACGGTCCCCTTCTCGGGGCAGGCGGCGATCTACCAGTCGATCGCGGAGCACGTTCGGGACGATGCCGTCGTGGTCGACTGCACGGTTCCCGTTGCGGCCGCCGTGGGGGCGAAGGTCACGCACACCCTCGGTGTGTGGGAGGGCTCGGCTGCGCAGCAAGCGAAGTCGTTCCTTGACAAGGGAACCATGTGCGCGGCTTTCCACTCGCTGCCGGCGGCGATCCTCAACGACCTGACTCAGGAGCTAGACGGAGACGTGCTCGTGTGCGGCCTCAAGAAGTCGGCCCGCGAGCGAGTGAAGGATCTCGTGGAGGCGATACCGAGATTGCGCTACGTCGATGCGGGCGCCCTGGAAAACGCTCGCATCATCGAGCCCATAACGGTGTTGCTCATCGGTCTCAACCGCCGCTACAAGACCCACGGAGCAGGCATTCGGATCACGGGCCTCCCGGGGTAGCGTTCTCGGCCCTGCTTCTCATGGCTCGGGTGACGCGGCGGTCGTTAAGGTCGTTTAGCGGATCACCGCAATGGGGGCGCCGCCCTGGACCGACTGGCCGGGCTCGACCTTGATCGATTCGACCTTCCCGGGGGCCTGGGCGAGGATCGAGTTCTCCATCTTCATGGCCTCGAGCACCACGATCGGCTCGCCCGCCTTGACCTCCTGGCCCTCTTTGACGAGCACCTTCACGATCGTTCCCTGCATCGGCGCGGCGAGGGTGTCGCTCCCGCCGCCGCCGAGCGTCCCCGCCGACTTGGGAGGCTTTGGCTTGCGGGGCTGGACGACGGTGTCGAGCTTCTCGAGTGCCTTGACCTCGAAGCGCTTGCCGTTGACCTCGAGCGTCACGTGTCGCTCGAGCACCTCGGGCTCGCCGACCTTGGGTTTCGGAGTGGACTCTTCTTTGAGAACCGAAAGATCCATCTCCCGCTCGACGGTGCCCGTGTGGTAGTCGCCCGTGACGAAACGCTCGTCGGCGAGCATCAGCGAGTGGAAGGGGATCGTCGTCTTGATGCCCTCGATGCGGTATTCGCTCAGCGCGCGCAACATCCGGCGGCGAGCCTCGTCGCGATCGGCTCCGTAGGTGATCAGCTTCGAGACCAGAGGGTCGTAAGCCTGCGGGATGACCGCATAGGGCTCGGTTCCCGAATCCACGCGCACACCGGGCCCCGAGGGCTCCCGGTAGTCGCCGATCGTCCCGGGGGCCGGCATGAAGTTCTTTGCCGGGTTCTCCGCATTTACTCGGCACTCGATCGCGTGGCCGTGCAGCGAGATGTCTTCCTGCGCGAAGTCGAGGGGCTCGCCGGCCGCAACGAGAAGCTGTCCGCGCACGAGATCGATCCCGGTGACGAGCTCGGTGACGGGATGCTCCACCTGCAGTCGGGTGTTCATCTCGAGGAAGTAGAAGGTTTCCCCGTCGGAGTCGAGGAGGAACTCGCACGTCCCGGCGTTCTCGTAACCCACTTGTTTGGACACACGCGCCGCCGCCTCCATGATCGCCTCGCGCACGTGAGGTCTCAGCGCCGGGGACGGCGATTCCTCGACGAGTTTCTGGTGGCGC
Source organism: Actinomycetota bacterium (assembly GCA_030863485.1). The sequence goes on along the minus strand of JALZBR010000273.1, from coordinate 36,061 downwards.
CGCTGCAGCGAGCAGTCACGCTCGGGGAACGAGAGCACGTTGCCCGATGTGTCCCCCAGCACCTGGACCTCGATGTGGCGGGGCCGCTGGAGATAGCGCTCGAGGTACACCTCGGGATTGGAGAAGTACGCCTGTGCCTCGCGCGCGGCCCCCGCGAGGGCGTCTTCGATCTCGTCCTCGGTGTTCACGACACGAAAACCCTTGCCGCCGCCTCCGGCTGATGCCTTGATCGCGAGCGGCAGCCCGTTCTCCGCCACGAAGGCCCGGACCTCTTCCGCCGTCGTCACGGGGTCTTTCGTCCCGGGAACGGTGGCCACCCCGGCTTCACTGGCGGCTCGTCGGGCTGCGGTCTTCTCGCCCATGCCCTCGATCACTTCGGGGGCCGGGCCGACCCAGCGAAGGCCTGCGTCGCCTACGGCCTGCGCAAAGCCGGCGTTCTCGGCGAGGAAGCCGTAGCCGGGGTGGACGGCCTCCGCGCCCGACCGCTTGGCGGCATCGATGATGGCCGGGATGTTCAGGTACGACTCGGACGCGGGCCCCGGGCCGACGTTGTAGGCCTCGGATGCAAGTTGCACGTGGACGGCCTGCGCGTCGAGGTCCGAGTAGACCGCGACCGGTGTGATGTCGAGATCGCGACAGGCGCGGATGACTCGTACGGCGATCTCTCCACGGTTGGCGATGAGCAGTTTCTTGAACATGGCTCCGTATCCTACGTTTGCCATGGCATCAGACCTGAGCGACGCCCTGATCGACGCCTCCCTGGCCGGTGGATTCGGCCGTCCGTTCCGTTTGTTCGAGGTGATCGAGTCGACAAACGAGCACGCCCTCGGGTGGCTCAAAGAGGGGGCCCCCGAGGGGGCGCTGGTGGTGGCCGACCAGCAGACCGCCGGTCGGGGGCGACGAGGGCGGGTCTGGGAGTCCCGGCCCGGCGAGGCGCTGTTGTTCTCTCTCGTGTTGCGGCCTCGAGGTCCCTCGGAGGTGATCGAGCTGCTCACCACGACGCTAGGTGTCGCCTGCGCAGACGCCATCGAGGACGTATGCAACCTGGAGGTGGGTCTGAAGTGGCCCAACGACGTCATGGTCGGAGAGCAAAAGCTTGCCGGCATCCTGGTCGAGAGCCGGGTCACCGGTGGTTCGATGGGTGGCGCGGTGGCGGGGATCGGCATCAACGTCCGCGGGGCCCCCGACGACGCCGGTCAAGCTTTTTCGACGCCTGCGACGAGCATCGCCGCCGCTGGGGTGCCGGATGCGTCCGTTCCGTCCCGCGCCGAGCTTTTAGGGGCAGTGATCTCTTCGTTCGAGGCCCTGTACCTCGGTCTGGGAGAGCTCGACCTCAGGGAGGAGGTCCGGCGTCGCGCCACGGATCGCTCGACGATCCTGGGCAAGAGGGTGTCCGTGCGCTTTGCCGATGGCTCCGTGGCCGAGGGCCGTGCGGAGCAGCTGACCGCGTCGGGCGCGCTGGTGCTCGACAGAGGGGGCGCAACGGTCATCCTCGGCGTCGGCGAGATCGAACGAGTGCGTCCGGGATGAAGCCTCCCGCTTTCAGGCTCCCGCCGGGAAAGCGCCCTCGGCCCACCAAGGAGGACCTCGAGGCGGCGCGCGACAAGAAGATCAAGGACGTCATCGCACCCGGTCTGGACGTCTTGTTCTGTGGCATCAATCCCGGTCTTTACTCCGGGGCCACCGGCCACCACTTCGCTCGCCCCGGGAACCGTTTCTGGCCTTCCCTGCACATCGGCGGATTCACCGAGCGACAGCTGTCGCCGTACGACGAACGGGAGCTGCTCGACGTGGGGGCCGGGATCACGAACCTCGTCGCGCGCACGACCGCGCGGGCCGACGAGCTGGACCCCGAGGAGCTGAAGCGGGGGGCGGCGAACCTGAGGAGAAAGGTGCTGCGCTACCGGCCGCGCTATCTCGCCGTTCTCGGTCTCACGTCGTATCGCATCGCCTTCGGCAAGCCGGGAAGTGGCGTCGGTCCGCAGGCCGATCGAATCGGCGACACGAGGGTCTGGTTGCTGCCGAATCCGAGCGGGCTGAACGCGCACTACCAGCTCCCAGAGCTCGGAAAGCTGTTCGCGGAGCTCCGTCGGGCCGCCCGCCATCATGGCCCGACCTCTCGAGATCCTTAAGGCCCACCACACGTGATCCTTAAGGCCCACCTCCCCAAATTTTCGGGGCCATCCGTGGCCGGAGTTTCCCTCGATTTGGAGGACCGTCGCCCCGCTCCTATATGTCTCCGTCTGGCCCGTCTGACAGTTGTCTGACGGTTGTCTGACAGGCCGGGAGACCCCTACCTATTGAGTGAGCAGGTGCGCGTCTCTGACCTGTCGGTGGCCTAGCGGGACCCAAGGTTTGATCAAGATCGGCCAGGGCACGGCCGGACGGGCGCCGGCGTAGCCGGGGGGCCGGAATAGAATCGGTGAACCGATCCGACGCTCGACGACCCTCAGGAGGAAGCGTGAACCTGTCTTACATCTCGCACCTCGCTTGAGTGGCCGACCAGGTCGAGAAGCTGCGGGTCGCGCAGCTCGAAAGAAGCTCTTCTCGTCAGAGATCCGGATGGTGGCGTCGGAGGTCGGCGTGGGGCCGAGCCGCGGCCCGGGCGACGTCATCGGATGGCCGGGGGCGGGCTCCCTCCGCATGGGGCGAAGAGGCCCCGGCAGCCCGTCCCGATCCCAGGACCCGCGGCCGGATCGGGGTCTTCGAGGCTTCCGCCGTAACCTTTGACCCGGAACGTTGATCCCCGGCCCCCACAGGGGCCGGCATACCTGAGGGTCCGGCGCACGACAACAGAAGTCTTTTGTCCGCCGGACTGCTCGACGGGGGAGCGATGAGCAGCGAGGGTTATCGCACCGAGGAACTGGCACAGGCGATGGAACGCGCCCGGGCCGGCGGAGCGCCGAAGTATCACGCCAAGCTTGCCGAGCAGGGAAAGCTCTTCGTGCGCGAGCGGCTTTCGCTCCTGCTCGACTCGGCGGAGGACTTCGTGGAGGACGGTCTGCTCGTGAACGCCCTGGCCGGTGACCTGCCGGCGGACGGCGTCGTCACCGGTATCGGGACGATCGACGGGCGGCCGGTCGCCGTCATGGCGAACGACTCGACGGTGAAAGCCGGGTCGTGGGGAGCCCGGACGGTCGAGAAGATCATCCGGCTCATCGAGCTCGCTCGCAAGAACGAGCATCCGATCGTCTATCTCGTCGACTCCGCGGGCGCGCGCATCACCGATCAGGTGGATCTGTTCCCCGGCCGCAGGGGAGCGGGAAAGATCTTCTACAACCAGGTCCAGGCCTCGGGACGCATCCCCCAGGTCTGCTGCCTCTTCGGCCCCTCGGCTGCGGGCGGCGCGTACATCCCTGCCTTCTGCGACATCGTCTTCATGGTCGATGGCAACGCTTCGATGTACCTGGGCTCCCCCCGGATGGCAGAGGAGGTCATCGGCGAACGGGTGACTCTCGAGGAGATGGGTGGAGCTCGCATGCACTGCGAGGTGTCTGGGGTCGGCGATCTGCTCGTCCAGGACGATAAGGCTGCGATCGAAGCCGCCAAGGGATACCTCTCCTACTTCGGTCAGAGCTTCAAGGATTTGCCGCCGCTGGAGCAGGCACGTGAACCCGGATTACGGAGCGGGCTTGACACTCTCGTTCCCTCGGACGAAGGACAGGCCTTCGACATGTACGCGTTCATCGCCGGGATCGTCGACGAGGCTTCACTGTTCGAGATAAAGCCGGACTTCGCCAAAGAGGTCATAACGGGCTTGGCCCGTATCGATGGCCGGGCCGTGGGGATCGTCGCCAACCAGCCGGCCGAGAAAGGAGGCGTGCTCTTCGTCGATTCGTCCGACAAGGCCGCGCGCTTCATCTGGCTGTGTGATGCGTTCAACATCCCTCTCGTCTTCCTCGCCGACATACCGGGATTCATGATCGGGACGGCCGTCGAACGACAAGGGATCATCCGCCACGGCGCCAAGCTAATCACGGCCGTGTCGGAGGCAACGGTGCCGAAGTTCTGCGTCGTCGTGCGCAAGGCATACGGAGCGGGACTGTATGCGATGGCCGGCCCCGGCTTTGAGCCCGACGCGACGATCGCCCTGCCGAGCGCCCGCATCGCCGTCATGGGGCCCGAGCCCGCGATCAACGCCGTGTTCTTCAACAAGATCCAGGCGATAGAGGATCCGGAGGAACGCCAAGCGTTTATCGACGCCAAGCGCGCGGAGTACGAAGAGGACATCGACATCGTCCACCTCGCCTCGGAGAACGTCGTCGACGCGGTCGTCCAGCCCGACGACCTGCGGGCCGAGCTCGGCCGGCGGCTCGATCGGGCCGCTCGCAAGGACCGCACCTTCTCCGAGCGTCGGCACGGGGTGCCGCCCGTTTGAGCGACGTTGGCCTCGTCACCTACGAACGCAAGGACCACATCGGCGTCATCACGCTCAATCGCGCCGACTCGCTCAACGCGATCTCGGGGGCTCTGGCACGCGAGCTGACCCATGTGTGCGAGTCGGCGGCGCGCGATCAAGAGGCGTGGGTCGTCATGTTGGGGGCGGTGGGGGAGAAGGCGTTTTGCGTGGGCGCGGATCTCAAAGAGCGAGCCTCGTTCACACAGGACGACTTCTATGCCAACCGTGAGGACATGCGGGCGATGTTCGCCTCCGTCCGTTCCCTTCCGCAGCCGAGCATCGCGGCCGTGTTCGGGTTCGCGCTGGGGGGTGGTTTCGAGCTCGCGCTCTCGTGCGACCTCATCGTTGCCGCGGAGGGGACGAAGCTGGGGTTGCCCGAGCTTCGTGTCGGGTTGCTCCCCGCGGGCGGCGGAACGCAGCTGCTCGCTCGCCGGATCGGACTCGCGCGCGCCAAAGAGCTCATCTACACCGCTCAGCGATTCAGCGCCGAGCACGCCCACGACATAGGCGTGGTGAACCGGGTCGTCCCGCGCCTCGAGCTCGACGATGCCGCGTTCAGCCTGGCGGAGGACATCTGCAAGGGTTCGCCGGTTGCCGCGCGTCAGGCCAAGAAAGCTCTCGACGCCGCGATCGGCCATCCCGTCGAGCAGGGCATGGAGATCGAGAACGACGCCTGGCGGGAGGTCACGACGAGCGCCGACCGCACGGAGGGCATAGCGGCCTTCAACGAGAAGCGGGAGCCGCGGTGGAGCAACCGATGACGATTCCGAAGAGCTTGCGCATCCGCGAGGTCGGGCCGCGCGATGGCATCCAAAGTGAACGGGCACAGGTCTCGACGGAGGACAAGGTCGCGCTCATCCATGCCCTGCAGCGAGCGGGTCTGCAACGGATCGAGGCCGTCTCCTTCGTGTCGCCCAAGGCCATCCCACAGATGGCGGACGCGAGGGAGGTCTGGGCGGGCATCGACAAGGACCCCGGTGTCTTCTACTCCGCGCTCGTGCCGAACAAGAAGGGGGCCGAGATCGCGGCCGAGGTGGGCGTCGACGGCCTGCAGGTCTTCGTTGCGGCGACCGACTCGTACAACCTCAAGAACGTGAAGAAGAAAGTCGTTGACTCACTGGAAGACGTCGCGGCGGTGGTCGAGGTCGGGTCATCGGCAGGCATCCCGGTCGAGGGAACCATCTCCACCGCGTTCGGCGACCCCTACGAGGGCGACGTCGACCCGGGCCAGGTGGTGCGTGTGGCCGCGGCCATGAGCGAACTCGGCATCCGTGCGATCTCCTTCGGTGACACGACGGGTATGGCAACTCCGCGACGGGTCGGCGACCTCATCGAAGCGTTACGGAGCGACCTCGGCGACCTCGATATCAACATGCACTTCCACGACACGCGAGGAACGGCGCTGGCCAATGTCCTGCGGGCGTTGGAGCTCGGCATCGACTACTTCGATGCTTCGGTGGGGGGCATGGGCGGGAGCCCGTATGCGGCGGGAGCTACCGGCAACGTCGTCACCGAGGACCTCGTCCATATGCTGGAGGATATGGACATCGAAACCGGTATCGATCTCGGACGCTTGCTCGAGGCGGCCGGGCTGGCACAGACCCTCGTCGAGGGCGAATTGCCTTCGAAGGTGTTGAAGGCCGGGCCCCGCAGCGCGACCGCTGGAGCAATAGCAGGTGTTTGACAAGATCCTCATCGCGAACCGCGGTGAGATAGCGGTCCGCGTCATCCGGACCTGTCGCGAGCGGGGCGTCGGCGCGGTGGCCGTCTACTCGGATCCCGATCGGGAGGCCCGTCATGCCCGGGCAGCCGACGAGTCCGTTTATCTCCCGGGGGCCGCTCCGGTGGACACCTATCTCAACATCGGGGCTCTGCTCGAGGCGGCCCTGTCGACCGGTGCCCAGGCGGTCCATCCGGGCTACGGGTTCTTGTCCGAGAGCGCGGAGTTCGCCCAGGCCGTCATGGATGCGGGCCTCGTCTGGATCGGACCGCCGCCCGAGGCCACCCGAGCCGTGGGCGACAAGGTCAGGGCGCGCAACATAGCGAGCTCCGCCGCAGTACCTCTCGTGCCGGGCGTCCTGGAGCCCGTGATCTCGACCGACGTCCTGCGAGCCTTCGGCGACGAGCACGGCTATCCCCTTGCGATCAAGGCGGCCGGGGGCGGCGGGGGCAGAGGCCTGAAGATCGCCCGGGCCCCCGACGAGGTTGAAGAGGCGTTTTCCTCGGCCCGCCGCGAAGCCGAGGCGTACTTCGGCTCGTCCGACGTCTACGTCGAGCGCTATCTGGAGGCTCCCAAGCACCTCGAGGTCCAGATCCTGGCTCCCAACCCGGACGAGGCGTTGTGGCTCGGCGTCCGTGACTGTTCGCTGCAGCGCCGGCACCAGAAGCTCATCGAGGAGACCCCTCCGCCCCTGTGGAAGGAGCGCATGGCCGAGATGGGCCAGGCGGCGGTGGCCCTCTCCAAGGCGTGTGGCTACGTCAACGCGGGAACGGTCGAGATGCTCGTCGACGAAGCCGGTGACTTCTACTTCCTCGAAGTCAACGCCCGCTTGCAGGTGGAGCACACCGTCACCGAGGAGGTACTTGGACTCGATTTGGTCGCTTGCCAGCTGCAGATCGCGGCCGGCGATCCGCTGGGCGTCACGCAAGCCGACGTCGAGACCCACATGAGCGGACATGCGATCGAATGCCGCATCAACGCCGAAGACCCCGCGCGCGGTTTCCTTCCCGCCTCGGGCCGCATCGACAGATACGAGGAACCGGCCGGGCTGGGGGTCCGGGTCGATTCCGGCTACGCCGCCGGCGACGTCATCCCCGACGCATACGACTCGTTGATCGCAAAGGTCATCGTTCGAGGCGCGGATCGAGAGGAAGCCCGCACTCGGATGATCAGGGCTCTGGAAGACTTCGTGCTCGAGGGGCCGAGCACGACGATCCCGGCCCACCTCCTCTTGCTGCAACACGAATCCTTCGTGTCGGGAACACATACGACGCGCACCGTCGAGGACTCGGGTGTCCTCTCCGGCCTGACACCGGAGGTCGACGAGGGTCCGGAGGAGGACGTCCTGCTCGTTGCGGGCCGACCCGTGAGGTTGTGGCACCCGTCGATGGCGCCGTCGGCCTCGGCCGCGGTCCATTCGGGCGCCCCTACCAGCGGCGAGCTCGTGGCCCCCATGCAGGGGACGATCGTGAAGGTCCTCGTCGAGGAGGGCGACGAAGTGGAAGCGGGCGATGCGATCGTCGTCCTCGAGGCAATGAAGATGGAGACGAGCCTGACCGCGCAGGTATCGGGGAAGGTGGTCGAGCTCCACGCCACGCCCGGCGCAAATGCGCAGGCCGGTCAGGCCCTCGCGCGCATCGAGTGACGCCGGCCCTCGCGGCGGCGAGCCTGACCCAGGTCGCGCTGTTCGTCATCTTGGGCTGGGTTGCGGGCGACTGGCTGGCCGGCTCGGCCTTCCGGAAGCGTGGCTCCGCGGCGCCAGACGATGCAGAAGACTCCGCCGAGCTCGAGTGGCCCGAGCGAGCCCTGCTGGGAGCGGCGGGTTTCGTCGCCCTGTCGGTGGCGCTCATGGTGGGCAATCTCGTTCTCGGCGGGCTCGTCTTCGGGGTTGCCGGGGTCGTCCCGGCGACGGCTCTCGTTCTCTTGTTCGTACGCCGCCGTGGGATCCGGCCCCCTCGGGAAGTGCCCTGGAGGATGCTGACGCTCTTCTTGCTGGTCGTGACCGTCTTGTGGAGCGCACCGACGCTTCTGTCGGGGACCGCGGCGCGCAGCGGTGACATCCCCTGGCACCTCGGATGGACCGAACAGCTCCTTGCGGGAGAGCCGGTCCCCGAGGGTCCCGCACCCGCCGAGCTCGCGGAGAACGCATATCCGTGGGGCTTCCATGCGGTTCTCGCGACCCTCGTCCGGTTGGTGCCCGGGAGCGATCCGGCCTCGGCACTGATCGCGTTGCAACTTCTCCTCATGGCGTCCGTCCCTCTTGCTGCTGCCTGTCTTGCACGCCGGGTCGTGCCCGCCGCGGGGTGGGCGGCCGCATGCGTGACCTCTTTGATCGGGGGGTTCGGCTGGCTCCTCGCTCGAGAGCCCGCGTTCGAGACGAGTCCCCCGCAGGCAAGCTTCGGTGCCGACCTGGTAGTGGCTTCGCCCAATGCGGTCTACGGTCTCTTCCCCCCGCCGCTTCCACGCGAGCTCGGCCTGGTCTTGCTCGCCGCGGCCGCGGTCGTTGCGGCAGCCGCGTTCGCCCGCCGAAGCAAGCGGAGCCTGATCGTCTGCGGCGTGTGCCTCGGTTGTGCAGGTCTCGTGAGCGTCCCGGCTCTGGTCGCCGGCATCGTGTGGTTGGCGGCGGCCGTCCTCGTAGGAGGCTCTCGCTCGCGGCTGGCGGATCTCGCTCGTATCCTCGTTCCCGCGGCGGTCGTCTTCCTTCTCTGGGCGGGCCCGGTCATACGCGGCATGGTGATCGAGGGTGGCCTGGTCAACGTCTCTCCAAGTCTCGGACGAGAGTGGCCGGTGCTGAGCGCGCTGGGATCCTGGGGCTTGCTCCTGCCCTTGATCCTGCTCGGTGCGGCCGCGGCGCTAGGCCGCCCCGGATCTCGCATCGCAGGGTCCTTTGCCGCGGCGACTGTGGTGCTTCTGGGTCTTTCGATGGCCCGAGGAGCTTTCGACTGGGCGTTGGCGGGAAACGCAACCGTCTTGCACCAGGGACGCATATGGCCGATCGCGCATCTCCTGGCGGCCGCAGTTGCCGGCATCGGGCTGTGGCACTTGTGGCGCGCGCTGTATGCGCGGCGGGCGGGCATTGCTCGTGTGGCCGTCGGATCTCTGCTCGTCGTGGGGGCCGCGTCCCCCGCCCTGGCCTCGATCGACTTGAGCCGGACGATGATTGCCCATGAAGGTGGCTACGCGTACCGAAGCAGCGATCTGGACGAGGGATCTTTCATGCGAAGGGTGGCCGCCCGGCTCGGCCCCGAGGACACGCTCATCGTGCGCGACACCGGCCTCGAAGCAAACGAGCTTGCATTTCATGTCTTCTCGTTCTCGGGCGCGCGCCTCGGCGCCTACGACGATCCGAAGCTCACCGGCAACGACCTTCGGATCCGTTTCCACGATCTAGCGGAGCGCTGGGACGAACGGATAGTTGGCGCCGGATTCGACGCCGACTACGAGATAGTTCCCTCTTCCGGGGGCCCGGAAGCTCTCGAGACGGGAGTATTCGCCGGCCGCTCCTGGGACCTCAGAGCGACCGGCGACGTGGTTGCTCCCTAGGTCAGCAGCGCCCGGGCGATGACCATTCGCTGGATCTCAGAGGTGCCCTCGAAGATCGTGTAGATCTTCGAATCCCGGTACCACTTCTCGACCGGGAAGTCCTTGATGTAGCCGTAGCCCCCGAGGATCTGCACGGCCTGTTCGGTCACCCAAACGGCGGCCTCGCTGGCCTTCATCTTCGACATCGAGCCTTCGGCTCTGGTGAAGGGCTGGCCGCTCGCCGCAAGCCAGGCCGCCTTGTAAACGAGGAGACGAGAGCACTCGACCTCGGTCGCCATCTCGGCGAGCTTGTTCTGTATCGACTGGTGCTGGCTGATCGAGACCCCGAACGCCTTGCGGTCCTTGGCGTAATCGATCGCGAATTCGAGCGCCGCCCGAGCGACGCCGACGGCCTGGATCGCCACCGCCGGGCGGGTGACCTCGAACGTCCTCAGTGCGGCCGACGATCGTCCGGAGGACTCCCCGGCGCGAGCTTTTTGGAGCTTGGCGTCGAGCTTGTCGATGCCACCGAGCACGCGATCGACCGGGATGCGGCAGTCCTCGAGGATGACCTCAGACGTGTCGGAGGCGCGGATGCCGAGCTTCTTCTCTTTCTTGCCCGGTCGGATGCCGGGGTCGTCCTTCGTGATGACGAACGAGGCCTGGCCGCGGTGACCGAGCTCGGGATCGACGGTCGCAACGACGACGTAGACGTCTGCGACCGTGCCGTTGGTGATGAAGACCTTGGTCCCGTTGAGGACCCACTCATCGCCCTCTCGCACGGCCTTGGTCCGAAGGGAGCGCACGTCGGAGCCGGCCTGGGGCTCCGTCACTGCAAAGGCGGCGACCTTCGGGTCCTCGGGAGTGCCGAACATGCGCGGCGCCCACTCGAACAGCTGCTCCGGCGTGCCCACCGAGGCCAGCGCCGACAGCGGCAGACCGGTCCCGAGAAGCGACAGGCCGATTCCGGCGCAGCCCCAGAAGATCTCCTCGACGATCACGGGCAGCGTGAGCCCCGTGGGATCGGATTGCTGCTGCATGAAGATGTCGGGGCCGTAGAGCCCCGCCTCGGCGGCCTTCTTGAGCACGGGCCAAGGGAATTCCTCGGTCTCGTCGTAGTGCGCGGCGACGGGCCGGATCTCTTTCTCAGCGAACTCGTGGGCCCACTTCTTGAGCTCGACGTGCTCCTCGGTCAGCATGAACTCCAACGTCACTGCTCCTTTCAGCCGGCGAACGTGGCGATCGCCTCGAATGACGCGGGCGGGGCACCCGTTAGGGCGACGACGCCGCAGCGGCCGGGCGCGTCTGGGCCCGGGCGTTTAGTTTACTTGACTGACCGGTCAAGTTTCTAGGGGGCAGGATGGGCGCTTCTGAGATCACGAGGAGGACCGGTGCCGGAGGACGCAAGAAGGAAGCGGGAGCTCGTCTACGAGCGGCTCTATCGCGAGTGGGAGGAGTCCAACTGGAGCGCCACCGCCATCGATTTCGACACGGACGCGGTCCACTGGCGGGAGGTCCTCGACGAACAGCAGCGTGAGGCCGCCCTGTGGAACTACTCGATGTTCCTCAAGGGGGTGGGCGTGGTCTCCCGAGCGCTCACCGCCGTCATGGACGCCGCCCCCAGCCCCGTCCAGTCGCTTTTCGTATCCACGCAGATAGCCGATGAAGCCCGGAACCGGGTGTTCCTCGAGCGGTTCATGAGAGAGGTGGCCGGCAAGGGCCACGATCCGACCTCGACCTCCGAGGCTTTGGAGCACTACCTCACGTGGGGATTCAAGAAGCTCGTCGAGGAGCTCGAATCGACCGCGTCGGCGCTGAGGCGCCACCCCGACGACCGGACCTTGCTGACGAGCGTCGTGGCGCTGTGTCACGTGATCGTGGAGGGTGTGCTCGCCGTGCCGGCCGAGCACTTCATCCATCGCTACGCAACCAACCGGGGCATCATGCCCGGCCTCGCCGAGGGCATCGGTCACATCGCCAAAGACGAAGCTCGTCACGTCGCGTTCGGCATGACCCTGCTCGGACGGCTCGTGGGCGCGTCATCCGACAATCGAACCGCTGCGATCAAGACATGGAACCGGGCGCTGCCGTGGATGGTCGGCGTCTTCGTCCCACCCGATTTCGACCGGCGCTACGTGGAGTGCTTCGACTTCACCCTCGAGGAGATCTACGCATTCGGGATGCGTTCCTTCGAGAGCAAGCTCGAGGAGGTCGGGATCCCGCCAGAGGAGCTGACGTTGCTGCGCCTGGACGATCGGTCGCTTTCACACGAGCAGAGAGCCTTGCGGATGGTGACCCTGATCGAGACACGTGTGCTGGGAGACGACACGAAGGACCCGCGACCGAATCAGGAGGCCCTCGAGATCCTCTTCGAGGGCACGGTCCGAGCAATCGATCTAGACGTCGCGCGCTCGCTCGACGGGCCGATCCAGTGGGACTTCACAGACGCCGAGCCCTGGCACGTCGTGGTGACGGACGGACATGCGGAAGCCAAGCCCGGCCGGGTAGGCGATGCAGCTCTGACCCTCGAGATCTCGGCTGCGGACTGGGCGCGCGTCGCCGTCGGGAGGGCGGATGCCCGCTGGGCCCTGCTGAAGAGGCGGCTGAAGGTGCACGGGAACTGGCAGGCGAAGTCGAAGCTGTCGAAGCTGTTCGGGAGCAGGTAGGACACCTGGGCAGGGTCGATGTCGCACGGAATAAGGTGACTCGATGGATTTTGATCTGGCCCCCGAGCAACAGGACTTCGTCTCTGCCATCCGCGACTTCGTGGACGGTGAGATCAAACCCAATGCGGAGCGCTGGGACGAGGAGGGAGAGCTCCCCCTCGACGCCGTGAAACAGATGGCCGAGCTCGGCCTGTTCGGCCTTCCCTTCCCCGAGGAGTACGGGGGCTCGGGATCGGACTTCCTCACCCTTTGTCTGGCGATCGAGGAGATAGCTCGCGTCGATTCCTCGCTGGCCATCACTCTCGAGGCGGCGGTCGGTCTGGGCGCGATGCCCATCTACAAGTTCGGCAACGAAGACCAGCGGAGGCGCTGGTTGCGGCCGCTTGCGACGGGCGAGGCTCTCGCCGGTTTCGGGCTCACCGAGCCCGGCGGGGGATCGGACGCGGGAGCGACCAAGACCTCCGCGGTCGTCGAGGACGGCGAGTGGGTCATCAACGGCTCGAAGGCCTTCATCACCAACGCCGGCACGGCGATCACCTCCTTCGTCACGGTTACCGCGGTGACGGGCACGAAGGACGGCGGGCGCAAGGAGATCTCGGCGATCGTCGTCCCGAGCGGGACGCCGGGCTTCGAGGTCGCTCGCCCCTACAGGAAGATGGGCTGGCATCACTCCGATACGCGCGAGCTTGCCTTCAGCGACTGTCGCGTGCCCGAGGAGAACCTGCTGGGCAACCGGGGGGAGGGATTCAAGAACTTCCTCAACATCCTCGACGACGGGCGTATAGCAATTGCCGCTCTGGCCGTCGGTCTGGCCCAGGGATGCGTCGACGAGAGCGTCAAGTATGCCCAGGAGCGGTCCGCATTCGGCAAGCCCATCGGTGCGTTCCAGGGTCTGCAGTTCAAGATCGCCGACATGGCCATGAAGACCGAGCTGGCGCGCCAGGCCTACTACCGGGCGGCATGGCTCAAGTCCAAGGAACGTTCTTACAAGAAGGAAGCGGCGATCGCGAAGCTGTACGCATCCGAGATCGCGGTCGACGTCGCGCGCGACGCCGTTCAGGTGCATGGCGGTTACGGCTATGTCGAGGAGTTCCCCGTGTGCCGCCACTTCCGGGACTCGAAGATCCTCGAGATAGGTGAGGGCACCTCCGAGGTCATGCGCATCCTCATCGCCCGCGAGCTCGGGTTGCCCTTCTCCGATTGACGACGCCTGAGGTAATCACCTCGAGCAGCGCCCTCGCCGATATCGCAGGCGAGGCAAAGCGCACCGGCGCGTTCGGCATCGACACCGAGTTCATGCGCGAGCGCACCTACCGGGCGCAGCTGTGCCTGGTGCAGATCGCGTCGGGGGAGAGCATCTCGATCGTGGATCCCCTGGCGGGCGTGGATTTCGCTCCGATCGCCGAGCTCCTTGCCGACCCGGACGTCGAGGTGGTGGTGCACGCCGGACGGCAAGACCTCGAGCTGTTCCACGACGAGTTCTCGGTCGTTCCGACGAAGGTGTTCGACGTCCAGGTCGCCGCGGGGTTCGCGGGGTACGGCGCGTCTCTCTCCTACGGTGCTCTGGTGAAGAACGTCGTCGATGTGACCTTGACCAAGGGCGAGTCCTACACCGATTGGTGCCGCAGACCTCTTACGACGAAGCAGAAGGACTACGCGGCCGATGACGTTCGCTGGCTCCTTCAGGCCGCGGCCGCCCTGAAAGAGAGGCTTTCACAGATGGGGCGTCTGAAGTGGGCGATAGAGGAGATGGCCCCGCTGGGAAAAGCCGATACCTATAGCGCCGATCTCGACGAGGTGTGGAGACGGGTCTCGGGCCGGGGAGGGCTCTCCGGTCGCCAGCTCGCCGCTCTTCGCGAGCTAGCGCGCTGGCGTGAGGAAGCCGCCATCCGGCGGAACCTGCCGCGCGGCTGGGTGATGAAGGATGCAACGCTCGTCGACATCGCTCGGCGGCAACCAACGTCGCTAGAGGCTCTGGGGCGCATCCGCGGCCTGAACCCAAAAGAGGTGGATCGCTCGGGAAGAGACGTCCTGCAGGCCGTCGAGAGAGCGAAGTCCACCGAGGCTCCGCAGAGCGCGGCCCCCCCGCCGCGCGAGGACCAGATACGGACTCGGCTCATCGGCGGGCTTGCCGACGTGGTCGTGCGGACCCGGGCAGAGGCAGCCGGCGTCGCTCCCGAGCTCGTCGCGACCAGAGGAGACATAGAGTCGTTGTTGCTTCAGCTCTTTGCCAGCCGACGTAGGAGCCCCAACGGGCCCCTCGATCACCGGCTCTTGAAAGGGTGGCGCAAGGAGCTCGCCGGTGACGCGGTGGTTGCGCTCGCCGAGGGCCGTGTCGGTGTCAGGAGCATCGAAGACCCACCGTACGTCGAGGAGGTGCAGGTTTGATGGCCGCAGATGAGGAGCGCATAGCTCTCTTCGTCGACTTCGAGAACCTTGCCCTGGGCGCACGGGACCGGCGCGAGCAACTCGACATGGCCGTGGTGATGGACGCTCTATCCGAACGAGGGCGCGTCGTGGCTCGCCGCGCGTACGCGGACTGGAACCTCTTCTCGGAGCACCGCCAATCGTTGCTCAATCAGCGCATCGAGATGATCGAGGTGCCCCAGCGCACCGGCACGGTTCGCAAGAACGCGGCCGACATCAAGCTGGCGGTGGACGCGCTCGAGCTCGCCTTCCAAAGGGATTTCATCACCACGTTCGTCATCGCGTCGGGCGATTCCGACTTCACGCCCCTGGTCCTGAAGCTCCGTGAGCTGAACAAGAGGGTGATCGGCGTGGGGGTCGAGGGGTCGACCTCGCAGCTCCTGCCGGGCGCGTGCGACGAGTTCCTCTTCTACGAGCGCTTGCTGGGTCCGGGAACGGCCAGCGCCGTACCCCGGAAGAGAGGAGCGGACGACTCGGCCGCCCCGGAGATCCCGGACACCGCCGATATCGCTCGCCTGGTCACCCAGACCCTGTCCGGCCTCCAGCGCTCGAGCGACGGGCCCGTGCTCTCGTCGACGATCAAGAGAGCGTTGCTTCGCAAGGACTCGACCTTCAGCGAGGGCGACTACGGTTTCCGCGCGTGGGGGGAGCTCATGCGTCATCTCGCCGATCAGGGCGTCATCACGCTCCAGTCGGGCAGCGCCCAGGGAGATCCCGTCGTCGACTTCCCTTCGAACGGGGGCGGTCAACAAAAGGCCTTCGACCTGCTGAAAGAGGTCGTTGCCGAGCTGGAGGACAAAGAGGAGGGGGGCCCGCCTCTGTCGGGTCTCAAGGACGTCTTGCGGAGGCGCCAGGCGGGGTTCTCGGAGAAGAACTATGGCTACGGAGGCTTCTTGCAGTTCGTCAAGGCCGCCGCCGCCAAAGGCATCATCGACCTGGAGTGGGACGAGGAATCCGAGGAGTACTACCTCTACGCCCCCCAGTAGCCGTGTTGCCGGGTCAGTACCCGGGCGTCCCTACGAGCAGGATGATCACCAACAGAACGATCGCGAAGGCGGTCAGAGCCCAGCGATTGCGCAGGGCCTCCAAGAAAGTCCGTGGCGCCTCGTTCTCCTCGACGTTCTCCATCGAAGACGCGGGGTCCTCGTCGGAGGAGATCTCGGCGAGCAGATCCCTGGCCGCGTCGGCCTCGGGATCCGCCACCATGACCCGATGCGACCCGAACTCGCTCGCGATCCCCGTCATCTCGGGAAGGCTTCCCGCCATGCTCCAGGGGGACAGCCCCGTCGACCACACCTGAGCCTCGATCCCGTGCGCCTTCAGGAACGAGAGCGCCAGATCGGCCTCGCTCCGGCGCCCCGTGACGAGCACGGCCGACTGGGGGTTCAGTGCGGGCGTGGAGTGTTCTCCGGGGGCCCGGTCCGGAGCGACCTCCTCGACCAGAAGGACCTCGCAGTCCGAGCACATCTCGAAAGCCTCGCGATACTCTGCGCCGCAACTCGGGCAGTACTTGTGCTTCACGATCTCATTATGCGCCGCCCGGGCGGGCACCGTTCAGACGGTGTAGCTTCGCTGCTGCGACGTTCATCTTGAGTTCAGATCCCACGACGACGAGCGAGGAGCTGTATGCGGCTGCGACTTCTTCCAACCGATGGGTCGTTCTTCGACCTCTTCGAGCAGATGGCGACCAAGGTGCAGCATGGCGCCGATGCGCTGCTGGACCTGCTCGAGAACTACAGTGATCTCGACCGCAAGGCGGGACGTGTGCTCGACATCGAGCACGAGGGCGACGAGATAACGCACGAGATCATCAGGCGTCTGAACACGACCTTCGTCACCCCATTCGACCGCGAGGACATCCACCAGCTCGCGTCGAACCTCGACGACGTCCTCGACCACATCGAGGCCGCGGCGGAGTATCTGCAGCTCTACAGAATCGACCAGCCGCTGCCGCAGATGATCTCCATAGCGAGGATCCTCTCGGAGGGGGCGAGCGAAACGGCGGGCGCCATGCCCGGGTTGCGGAAGATGAAGGAGCTATCCGAGTACTGGGTCGAGATCAACCGGCTCGAGAACGAAAGCGACCGCGCCTATCGCCGCACTATCGCCGAGCTCTTCTCGGGTGACTTCAAGGCGATGGATGTCCTCAAGTACAAGGAGATCATCGAGGAGATCGAGCACGCCGTCGATCGCCTCGAAGACGTCGCAAACACCGTCGAGAGCATCTACCTGAAGCACAGTTAGACGCGGGAGGTCTGCGAGGGGGCGGTGGTCGGGCCCGCGGCAAGGGAGCTCGAGGATTCGCGTCGTTGCCGGAAGAACGCAAGACCGAGCAAAGCGAACGCGCCCGAGAGGACGACCACGAGCACGAGCGGCGGGTAGAGCACGTCGAAGAGCTTCTGCAACACGTAACCCAATAACGCGCACGACGGCCACGTCAGGATCCAGGCGGTCACGACATCGCGGGCGACGCCCCACCGCACGGCAGATAATCGCTCGGTGGCCCCGACGCCCATGATGGCTGAGCCGATCGCGTGCGTGGTCGAGACGGGGACCCCGACTTGTGCGGCTCCGAAGATCACGGCGGCGGCACCGGTCTCGGCGGCGAACCCCTGGACCGGCTCCAGCCTCGTCAAGCGCAGGCCCAGAGTCCTGATGACGCGCCACCCGCCGACCATCGTGCCGAGCCCCATGACGATCGCGCACGAAACGATGATCCACGTCGCTATCGGGAACTCTTCCGGGGGAGCCTGCCCCGGGTTTTCGTTGAGGTAGATAGCGAGCGCCACGATGCCCATCGTTTTCTGTGCGTCGTTCGTCCCGTGACTGAAGGCCATGAAGGCGGCCGAGACGATCTGGGCCTTGCCGAAGATCCTGCGGATGGCCGACGGCCGGTACCTCCTGAATCCCCAATAGATAGCGACCATCAAGAGAAGAGCGAGGAAGAATCCGCCCACCGGGGAGGTCACGAGCCCGATCAACGACTTGCGGGTTCCGTCCCACTCGAGCCCGGCGGTCCCGGCGGCGGCATAGCCGGCGCCGAGCAATCCGGCAACCAGCGCGTGCGACTCGCTCGAAGGGAGGCCGAAGTATTGGGCTCCCAGTGCCCACAGAGTCGCTCCGAGAACGGCCGCCGCGATCGTCGTGAGGTCGACGAACTCGGGATCCACAATCCCGGATGCGATCGCCTTCGCTACCTGCACGCCCGCCAATGCGCCCAGGAGGTTGAGGACGCCGGCCATCAGGACGGCCTGAAGAGGACGGAGGACGCGTGTCGATACGGCCGTGGCGATGGAGTTGGGTGCGTCCGTCCAACCGTTGGCGAACTCGAAGAGGTACGCGATGAGGAGGACGACCCAGAGATCCATCAGGAACCCCGCCCGGACCTATAGGTGTAGACGGCCCCCGCCGGCAAGGCCCGTCGGATGAGCCCGGCCGGGCCCACCAGGGATCTCCACGGGAACACGCTCTCGCACATGGGGCGTGATTGTAGACGGCGGGGCTAGGGCCCTTCCGGGTGCGAGGCGTCGGTGAACTCGCGGAAGACCCCCGTCACCATGAAAGAGATCTGCTCGCCGACGTCGACGGCGTGGTCTCCGAACCTCTCGAGGTAGCGCGCGACGAGGATCAGCTTGCTCGCCCACTCGAAGCTCTCTTCGTCATTCACGTATTGCTTGAGATCTTCGAGCATCCCCCGGTTGAGTCGATCGATGGCCTCGTCCTTTACCGGAAGTTGCTCGGCGAGCTCGTCGCTTCGCTGGGCGAAGGCGGACATCGCGAGCTCCAGCATCTCCGTCGCCCTCGAGCCCATCTCCATGAGGCGATTCAACATCGGAGAGTCCTGGGGATAGGTGTGGCGGTTCAAGACGAACTTCGCGATGTTCACGCAGAGGTCACCCATGCGCTCGACGTGCAGGTTCGAGTGCAGGATCGCGCTCACGAGCCGCAGGTCGCCCGCCACGGGGGCCTGAAGAGCAAGAAGGTTGAGGACCTTGGTCTGGGTCTGCATGTAGAGGGCGTCCACCTCGTCGTCGCCCGCGATCACTTCCTCAGCCAACTGGGTGTCCCGACCATCCAGCGCCTTCAGGATCTTGTCCAGTTGATTGCGCACGACGGCCCCCTGCCTCAGGAGATCTCCTTCGGCTGCCTCGAGCTCGTCGTGGAAGTTCATCCGGCCCATGTTGGAACGAGTGTATGGCTCGTTGGTCCCGCTGTTCGGACGCCGCGTTACGACGACTTGAACATTGGATGAACACAGCTCCATATCGCCCTAAAGGAGCGCTCCGGGGCCTTGCGGACCCGTAGGATTCCAACAGAGAGATGAGCATGAATGAGTGACTTGTTCTGGTCCGCGCTGTGCCTGGCGCTGCTGGGTGTGATCGTGATCCTCGTTTTGCGACTCCGGGGCGCCTCGAGGACCCGGGGCGATCAGAGCCCGGCACGAACTGAGGCTCACGGGCCTCTTCCGGGGCCGGGCCCGGGGACCGCGCACATCCTGGAGCGCATGGGCGAGGGCGTTCTGCTGCTCGATCGGGCCATGAGCCCGGTCTTCACCAACTCCGTGGCACGGGCGATGCTCGGCTTTCAGAGGTTGGGGGCGACCCAGCGTCTCCCGAACGAGGAGATCGTCGAGGTTGCCCGGAAAGCAACCGTCGACCAAGAGGTCGAGGACGTCCTTCATCTGTGGTTCCCGCGGCCCATCGATCTGCGCGTCAGAGCCACGATGTTGGAAGACGGAGCCGGCGTGCTGATCGTCTTGCAAGACGTGACCCAGGAGGTGATGACGCAGCGGGTCCGCCGCGAGTTCGTGTCGCACGCCTCGCACGAGTTGAAGAGCCCCGTTGCGGGCTTGCAGACGCTGGCCGAGGCTATCCAGCAGGCAGTGGAGGACGATCCTTCGATGGTGGCCCATTTTTCGAAACGTATGGCGCAAGAAGCCGATCGTCTCGGCCGTCTCGTGAGCGATCTCCTGGACCTCTCCCGCCTCGAGGATCCAACCGTCATCCAGCGGGAGCCCGCCGACCTGTCGGAGGTCGCATCGAGCGAGGTCGAGAGCGTGCGCGATGACGCCGGTTCGAAGGGCGTCACCCTGGAGGAGAAGATCGCGCCCGGCATCTGGCTGAAGGGTGACAGCCACCAGCTGAGCTTGCTGGTTCGGAACCTGCTAGAGAACGCCATCAGGTACACCCCGAGGGCGGGGACCGTGTCGCTCGAGGTGTTCCGCAAAGACAACGACGCGTACATCCGAGTGAGTGATGACGGTATCGGCATCCCTCGCGAGGCGCACGCTCGTGTGTTCGAAAGGTTCTACCGGGTCGACCGGGCTCGTTCGCGCGACATGGGGGGAACGGGTCTCGGTCTTGCGATAGTGAAGCACGTCGCCGAGATGCACGGGGGGAGCGTCACGTTGAGCAGCGATCTCGGGGAGGGATCGATCTTCACCGTTCGCTTACCGACGGCAGCAGGCGACCCTGCCGAAGCATCCGTCCGGTCGCTCGCCGGCTAGACAAGAAGAGGAGGATCCGTTTGTCCAGGGTGTTGCTGATCGAGGACGAGGAGAGCTTCGGGGAAGCCCTCGCCTATCAACTGAAGCGCGAGGGATACGAGGTCGACCGTGTAACCGATGGCGCTGCCGGATTGCAGAAGTTCAGGTCCTCCGGCGCGGACCTCGTCCTTCTCGATCTCATGCTCCCGGGTATGGCCGGGGAGGACGTCTGCAAAGAGATCAGGCGCTCTTCCCGGGTGCCCGTGATCATGCTGACCGCGAAGGACGCGGAGCTCGACAAGGTGCTGGGTCTCGAGCTCGGCGCGGATGATTACGTGACCAAGCCCTTCAGCACGCGGGAGCTCATCGCGCGGATGAAATCGGTCCTGCGTCGCACGTCACCGGATGGCTCCTCCTCCGACGGAGTCATCGAGGCGGGGGGCATCCGACTCGATCCCGACCGCTTTGAGGTCACGGTGCGCGGCGAGCCCGTGCATCTCCCGCGGAAAGAATTCGAGCTCCTCGAGCTGTTGATGGAGAACCTCGGGAGGGTTCTCTCGCGCGAGACCTTGATCGATCGGATCTGGGGCCCGGAGTATTTCGGTGACTCGCGCACTCTCGACGTCCACATGAAACGGCTCAGGACGAAGTGTGAGGTGGATCCCCACTCGCCACGCCACCTGGTGACGATCAGAGGCCTGGGCTACAAGTTCGTCCCCTGAATCTGAAGGTCCGAGCATGCCCGGCATGCCGAGCACCGAGGGCCGGCGTTATCAGTCGGGGATGTTCTGCAGGACGATGTCGGGGATGCCGTCCACGTTGCAGGCCAGCCGCACGCCGTTCTCGACGACTCGACCGGTCGCGGAGCACGGCAGCGCTTCCTGGGGGACGCTCACGTTGAAGGGCGGGACGCCACTCACCTCGAGCGTCAGTGTCCCCCCGTCCAGTCGGGCCGAGACGTTGCCGGGGTCGAGGGCCGGGATCGCGATCCCGGTCGCTTCCTCCAAGGAAGTCGTAGAGATGAACGCGGAGACGGTGCCCGAATCAATGCGCTTGGGGCGCAGCTTGCGGTCGAGAAGACGAGCCCTCGGGACCTCTATCCCCGACGCCTCGATCCGGAGCGTGTCGAAGTGGATCTCCTCGTAGTCGACGTCCGTGAGCGTTACCGTGAGTCGGTCGATCTCCTCCGTGAGGAGAGTGCGGGTGACAAGTGGGAACGAGTCGATCTCTGCCTGCGTCCTGGCCCCGACCTTTTTGCCGATGCGCTGCTCTATCTCCTCTTCGGCCAGGTTCGTCGCAAAGAACTCGCCGATGCCCAGGAGGATGACTAGCACCACCAGGAAGATCACGAGTTTGCGCATGGAGAGGTTCTACACCCTTTTTAGGGAGTCGCCCTGGGCGCTTGCGGGCGGCCTCGGGCTGCTCGCTGCGCTCTAGCGTCCTACTTTGGTCAGCCCGTCGTAGGCGGCGTACTTGTACGCGTCCGCCAGCGTTGGGACGGCGAACGTCGCGTGGATGAAGTGCTCGACGGTGCCGCCGAACTGCATGACGGCCTGGCCCACGTGGATCAGCTCGGAGGCGTTTTCCGACAGGATGTGGACCCCGAGCAGCTCCAGAGTAGTGCGTTCGAAAACGAGCTTGACCAGACCTTCCGTTGCTCCCGCGATCGTGGCTCTCGCGTTGCGTTCGAAGGACCCGCGGCCGACTTCGTAGTCGACGCCCTGGGACCTGGCTGCCTCCTCGGTGAGACCCACCATCGCCACCTCGGGGAACGAGTAGATGCCAAAGGGGGCGAGCGGATCCACCGTGTCCTTGAAGTCGATCCCGAAGGCATGGCAGATCGCGACCCGGCCCTGTTCCATCGACACCGACGCCAGGGAAGGGGGCCCGATCACGTCTCCGGCCGCATAGATGCGCGCTGATGTGGTCTCGAATCGGTCGTCGACCACGATCCGACCCTTGTCGTCGAGCTCGACCCCGACCTCATCGAGACCCAGCTCTTCGGTGTTCCCCGTGCGCCCTGCGGAATACACGACCTTTGCCGGGCGCAGGACCTCGCCGCTGCCGAGAGTGACGCTCAGCCCTCGGTCGTCGCGCTCGATAACGGGACGGACGCCGCCTCCCAGGACCACGCGGATGCCGCCGTTCGAGAAGGCCTCCGCCAGGGCGCGCGACATCTCCGCGTCGAGGGCCTTTAGCAACCGGTCGGAGCGGTCGACGAGCGTCACGTCGACACCGGCGGCTGCAAAGATCGACGCGTACTCGCACCCGATCGTCGATCCTCCGATGACCACGAGGCTGTCGACTGGCTCCCTCAGATCGAAGATCTCCTCGGAGTCCATCACGTCGGGATCGTCGAAGGGCACGTTGGGGGGCCGGCGCGGGCGTGAACCGGTGGCTATCAGGATGACGTCGGCCTCGAGCTCTTCCGCGGATCCATCGGCCTTGGCTACCGAAACGCGGTGCCCCGGCAGGAGGCGGGCCGTGCCGTGGACCAGATCGATCCCGTGGCGTTCGATGTTGGCGCGGACGGAACGCTCCATCATCGTCGCCACCTCGATAGTCCGGTCGCGCATGTGCTGCACGATCCCCATCGCATCGAGTTCAGGAGCGATCCCGTAAACGTCCCTTCGGCGGAAGCCCGTCACGTATAGCGCGGTCTCCCTCAACGTCTTCGTAGGGATGCCGGCATTCCCGACGGCGGCGCCCCCGACCCAATCCGATCGCTCGACGAGCGCAACGCTGTGGCCGTGATAGGCCGCCTGGGCGGCTGCTTTCTCTCCCGCCGGACCGGATCCGATCACGATGAGCTCGTAGTGGCTGCCCATAGAGCCAGAAACTAGCCTAGGGACCGATCTCCTTGGACAGCGACTCGAGGTCTCCTGTGAGCATGTATCTCAGGCGCTCGCCGATCGTTACGGAGTGATCCGCTATGCGCTCTAGGGCGCGACCCACGGAAAGGCTCTGAACGGCAAGAGGGACCGCCTCCGGACCGTCGAGCTCCAGCACTCGAGCCATCAGTTGGGTGTAGTGGGCGTCCAGCGCGTCGTCGCGCTTTTCGAGCGTGTGAGCCAGCCGGAGGTCCTGGAAGGTCCACGCCCTGCAAGCGGCTCGGAAGAGATCCTGCGCTTCGTGAGTCATCGCCTGCAGGATGCCAAACGTGTCGGCGTTCGTCCGGAGCAGCGGTTGGTAGGGCGCCAGCTTCACGATCCGTAAACAGAGGTCTCCGGTCCTCTCGAGGTCGCTGAGGATGCGGAGGACGGAGACGACCAAGCGGAGGTCGGAGGCAACGGGGGATTGACGGACGAGGAGCTCATAGCAGCGCTCGGTGAGCGACACGAGCATCGCATCGATGCGGTCGTCTCCTTCGACGACCTCCCGAGCGAGCTCGAGGTCCCCGGTCACGAGGACCTCGGTCGCCCGACTGAGCGCGACGTCCACGAGGTCGCTCATGACTCCGACCTGGTGTTGAAGCTCCTCGAGATCGCGCATGAACGCGGTCCTGAGGGGCTGGGCTTGCGTGCTAGCCAAAACGACCCGTGACGTAGTTCTCGGTTCGCTCATCGTGAGGGTTGGTGAAGATCTGCTCGGTCCGGTCGAACTCGACGAGCACGCCCGTCCGCCGATCCTGATCCTCTTTGACCTCGGCCGTGAAGAAAGCGGTCATGTCGGATACCCGTGCCGCCTGCTGCATGTTGTGGGTCACGATCACGATCGTGTAGTCCTCCTTGAGGTCCTGCATGAGATCCTCGATGCGCCCGGTAGCGATGGGGTCGAGGGCAGAGCACGGTTCGTCCATGAGGATCACGTCGGGCTGCACGGCAATACAGCGCGCAATGCACAGTCTCTGCTGCTGGCCGCCGGACAACGACATCGCCGACTCTTTCAGACGGTCCTTCACCTCGTCGAAGAGGGCCGCCTTACGCAGCGATTCCTCGACGAGCTCGTCCATGTTGCCTTTGAAGCCCGCGATCTTCGGACCGAACGCGATGTTGTCGTATATCGACTTGGGGAAGGGGTTTGGCTTCTGAAAGACCATCCCGATACGGCGGCGCACCTCGACGGGGTCGACTCGCTGTTCGTAGAGATCCACTCCGTGATAGAGGATGGTGCCCTCGACCCTTGCTGTTTCGATGAGGTCGTTCATCCGGTTGAAACAGCGGAGGACCGTGGTCTTCCCGCAGCCAGACGGTCCGATGAGGGCCGTGATGTGCTTGGAGGGCACGGGCAGCGAGACGTCTCGCACCGCGCGGAAGGCTCCGTAGTACACGTTGAGGCTGGTGATCTCGAAGACCGGATCGTTCATGCTGACGGGTGATCTTCGATCGGCGACCTCGGTGCTCACGAAGGTGTCCGCGGGCGTGATGCTCTCTGACTTATTCATTCGACCTCTTCCCTGATTGGACTTCTACTCGCGACCGTCGAGACGATCGCCTGTTTTTCCTCGCGACCGTCGAGACGATCGCTTGTCTCGTTCTTGTGGGCTCGCCGCCCAGTGTCGTCGTCACCACTTCCGCTCGTACCTGTTCCGCAGGAATATCGCGGCCGCGTTTGCAACCATGATGAGCAATAGGAGAACGATGATCGCGGCCGACGTCAGATCTCTGAAGCCCGGGTCGGGTTCCTTGGCCCACGCGAAGATGATCGTCGGCAAGGACGTGAACTCGCTGTAGAGCTGCTCGTAGACGCCGCCCGTGGCGAGGAAGCCGGTGGTGGCGCCCACCAGCAGCAGCGGCGCGGTCTCGCCGAGCGCGCGGGAGATCGATAGCACGCATCCCGTGAGGATCCCCGGGGCCGCCGAGGGAAGGACGTGGCTGCGGATGACCTCCCACCTGGTGGCACCGACACCGAACCCCGCCTCACGGATGCTCTGAGGCACTGCCCTGATCGCTTCCGAGGCCGTGATGATCACGATCGGCAGGGCCAGGATGGCGAGTGTCAGCCCACCCGAGATGATGCTCCGGCCCCCCGTGTTGCGAGCGAGCAACTGCACGAAGATCGCCAGACCGAGGAGACCGTAGACGACTGAGGGCACCCCGGCGAGGTTGCGGATGTTGACGCTCAAGAACCTCGTGAGGCGCGTGTTCGGAGCGTATTCCTCGAGATACACCGCCGCTCCGATTCCCAAGGGAAAGGCAACCAGGACCACGAATACCAGCATGAGAAACGATCCGACGATGCCTTGAAGGACCCCCGCGCGCTCCGGAAGCGAGGACAACCCGCGGCCCAGGAACTCTGCGCCGCGCTCGCTGAGGACCGAGATGCCGCCGCTCACTACCTCGGTCAGCAGGGTGACGAGTATCAGGAGCGAGAACAACAGGGTGAACAGCAAGGCGCCCTCGAACAACAGGCTCTTCCAGTCCCTCTTGCGCCCGATCAGGCTCTGACGGACGAGGTCGGTTGTGGTCGGCGATCCAAGGCGGGTAGCCATCAGTACCTCTGCCTGAACCTGCGCACTACCCGCTCGCTGAGGACGTTCAACCCGAGCGTCATCAAGAAGAGCAGCAGTCCCACGAAGAAGAGGCTTGGGAAGGCATTGCCCGAGCCGCGCACCTGATCGCTGCCGATGGCCAAGGCCGTCATGGCCCCCGTCATCGTCTGACCGGACTGGGTCGGATCGAGGGTGAGCTCCGATCCGCCGGTGCCTCCGGCGACTATGGCGACGACCATGGTTTCGCCAATGGCCCGGGAGATCCCGATGATCAGGCTTGCAACGATGCCCGACAGCGCGGCGGGAAAGACCACCTTCAGCACCGTCGAACGCTTGCGGGCACCGAGTCCGTAGGAAGCCTCTCGCAGCGCCGACGGCACAGACCGCATGGCGTCTTCCGAGATGGAGGCCACCAAAGGGGTGACGAGGACGCCAACCGCCAGGCCCGCCGCGAGCAGATTGAAGACCCCGGCTTTCGAGAAGAGGGCCTGGACGATGTCTGGGCTGATGAACGTGAGCGCGAACACCCCGAGCACGACGCTCGGGATGCTGGCCAGGATCTCGAGGGTTGGCTTCAGCACCCTTCGCACCCGCGGCTTCGCGTATTCGGAGAGATAGAGAGCCGCGCCGAGCCCCAACGGAGTCGCCACCAACATCGCTATCGCGGTGATGATCAAGGTGCCGGCGACGATGGTCTTGATGTCGAAGAGATCTCGGCGTGGGAACCACCCGCTGCTCCACAGCGCGGAGAGGTCGACGGCCGTTACGAACGTCATTGCCTTGCCTACGAGGGAGGCGACGATCGCAGCGCTGATGATCACCGAAGCGACAGCGGCTCCCTTGAAGAGGTTGCGCACGATCGTTTCACGACGACGACGGCGGGCGTCGCCCACCAGATCGTCGAGTGCGATCGCCCGCGCCCCCGTTGTGGTTGTTTGGTTCATCTAGCTCTTCACCTCGATCGATCCCCGCGCGGTAATGGGTAGGAGGCCGGGGGTCGCCCGGCCTCCTGTGCGCGCGTTAGGGGTGCCTATTCGGTCTCTCGTGTTCCCGTCTCCTTCGACTCCCAGGCGTCCTGCGTGACCTGGATGTCCTCTTCGGGCTGCTCGACGTAGCCCGTCTCGGACACTGCGGCAAGGCCTTCATCGCTGAGGTAGTAGTCGACGAAGGCTTCGAGGGCTGCGTTCTCTTCGACCGTCGCGGCGTTGACGTACACGAAGAGGTCTCGGGCGATCGGGTAGCTGCCGTCGCCGATCGTTTCCACGGTGGGCTCCACGCACTCGTCGCCTTCCTCGGCCACGGGGATCGCGCGCACCGTGTCCTGGTTCTCTTCGTAGAAGGAGAACCCGACCCAACCAAGAGAGCTCTCCGAGCCCTGTATCCCCTGGATGATGACGTTGTCGTCCGCAGACGATTGGTAGTCCGGTCGTATGACCGGGTCGTCTTCTTTGATCCCGCGCTCGTCATATGCGATGCCTTCGAGGACGATCTCCGCGAACGAGTCGTATGTGCCGGACTCCTCACCCGGGGCGGTGACCTCTAGGGGGACGTCCGGATATGGCGCGTGAGCGGCGCCGACGTCTTTCGCAAGATCGTTCGCGTCCGACCACTGCTCGAAACCTTCGGACTCCGGACCGAGAAGCGAATACAGGTCTTTGAAGTCGAGGCACTCGATCTCGGTGTTGTCGGCGGAGGTGATCACCGAGATGCCGTCGATCGCGATCTGCAGCTCGATGAAATCGATGCCCTTTTCCTTACAGGCGTCGACCTCCTCAGCCTCGATGGGCCTGGACGCGTCGGCCACGTCGATCTCCCCATTGCAGAACAACTCGAACCCGTCGCTGGTCCCCGGTCCGTTGACGGAGATGTTGACCCCGGCGTTCTCGCTGCGGAAGTTCTCCGCCACGAGGCTGCTGATCGGCTCGACGGTGGACGAACCGGAGATCGTGATCTCACCGCTCAGCTCACCCGAACCCCCCGAAGCCGTTCCGCCGTCGTCCTCGGTTGGCGCACAGGCTCCCAGTAAGGCCCCGAGGGCAAGGGCGACACCTATATAGCGCCACCCCTTGGACATGGATCTGCTCATCTAGCCTTCCTCCTTCGAGGTCTTTTGGACCCGGCCGGGTCCTCTGAGGTCTCGTTGACCGCCGGCTCGCCGCTTTCGGTTCGGTCCCACCGGGATAGGTCACTCATTGCCGCGCACGCTAGCAACGGGACCTTTCCTGGCTGCATCCGCTGGATGAACTTTGGATGAACTCCCGGGCCCTGGGTCGTCAGGGCACACGGAGAATCGGACAAATGCCTCGAACGGTCGAAGAGGTGGAGCCGTCCCCTAGACGGGCGAGCGAGTTCTCGCGCGGCCCACCTGAGACCTTGCGAACTGTTCGTCGAGGAGGTCCGGGAAGTCGGTCAGGATGCCCTCGACTCCGAGCTCGATCATGTCGGCCATCTCGTGGGGGTCGTTGACGGTCCAGACGAAAACCCCTAGCCCGCGCCGCCGCGCGGCCGCCACCAACCTTTCCTCGACCGCCGTCTTGCAGGGACCGATCCCCGTGCAATAGCCGGGAAGGGCGGCGAGGTAGGCGCGTATCGCCGAGCTCGTGGCGTAGGAATGGAACAGCTGGACGAGGCCGATGCCGGGATCCAGGTCGTTGATCTTGTGGAGGCACTTCTGGCTAAAGGCCCCGACGAATACTTTCGAGCGGGAGAAAGAAGACAGCTCGAGTCGCCGTACGTGCTCGACGATCTCATCCTCCATGCCCATCGAGCACGGGGGGTGCTTCAGCTCGATGAAGTAGGAGACTTCGCTGCCGTATCGCTCGAACACATCGATTAGACGGACAACTCGCGCCCCTTCGTATTCGGGGCGGGCGCGCTCCGGGTGTGTTTCGTTGAACCAAGTCCCTGCGTCGAGTGCGGAGAGCTCGGCCCATGTATACGAGCTCACCTTCTTAGCGGCGGAGAGGGGGCCGCGCAGCGTTCGATCGATCGTGTCGTCGTGCGTGACGACGAGCACGCCGTCGAGCGTCTCGTGGACGTCGAGCTCGATCGTGGTGGCTCCGAGAGCGATGGCGAGGTCGTAGGCCTCGATCGTGTTCTCCGGCGCATAGGCCGAGGCGCCTCGATGGGCCACGTTCAAAGGGAGCCTCAAGGAACCAAGAAACCCCTCTTGGGGGGTAGGGAGACCCGCGTCGTCGGGCCGTCGGTGAGCGGGTGCATCTGCTCGGAAGTTAAGCGAGAGATGTGAACGTCGGATGGATCTACGCGACATCCCAGGTGAATCCTTGGGACGTTTCGGTCAGGCGGCCCCTCGCAAGGTCTTGGCGAGGACGTCGTCGAGTCTGTCGGGGAAATCGGTGACGATCGCCTTCACGCCCAACTCGACTAGGGGTGTCATCTCATCTCGGTCGTTGACCGTCCACGTGTAGATCTCGAGCCCCCGTCTGTCGGCCGCTTCGACCAGGGGCTCCTGCACGCTGTCCTTACAGGGACCGACCCCCTCGCAGTAGGACGGGACCTCTTCGAAACTCGACCGGATGGCGTCGCTGCTCGTGCCGGAGCGATAGAGCTGGACCAAGGGCACCGCCGGTTCGAGCCTGTGGATCTTCTGCAAGCACTCGCGACTGAAGGTTCCGACCACGACCGCCGGAGACTCGCCGCGATCCAGCCCATGCCAGCGGATGAGGCGGATCAGCTCGCGCTCCATGCAGCGGGTCCCCGGCCGGTGCTTCAACTCGATGAAGTAAGAGATCTCATTGCCATAACGGCGGAAGACGTCGTCCAGCCGCAGCACCCGGGCGGCCGAGTACTCGGCGCGCGCTTGCTCGGGCCGGGTCTCGTTGAACCAACTCCCGGCGTCGAGCTCGGAGAGCTCGGCCCAGGTGAGCTCGGCGATGTGCTGGGATATCGAATCGCACCCACGCAGCGTTCGCGAGACCGTCTCGTCGTGGACGACGACCAGGACGCCGTCCTTCGTCTCGTGCACGTCGAGCTCGATCCCGGTTGCTCCCAGGGCCAGCGCCAGATCGTAGGCCTCGAGGGTGTTCTCGGGGGCATAGGCCGAGGCCCCCCGATGAGCCATGTTGAGCGGCCCTGCCCCCGGGGAGAGAAGCTTCGAATAGGTCAATCGTCTTTGCCGTCGTTGTCGAGGTTGTCGATCTGCTTGTCGGTTTCCTCGCCGATCTCCTGGACGTCTTTCTGGTCCTCGTTGTCGCATGCGGTCAGGCCGCCCGCGCCCAGTAGCAGCGTGGCCGCCAGGGCACCGGCCGCAAGGCGCCCGCCTCGCTTCGCTTCTCGCATTGCTCCTCCTCCTCGTCGGGGGTCCGTCTCGAGGTGCGTTACCCACATTCCATGACGCTATGCACCCATTCGACCGCGAGGGGTTACACGAAGGGGCTCGCCTGAGCCGTCGGGGGAGGCCGGCCCGGCGGACGAGGCGATACCCTTCCCGGAGCCCGCTCCGGCGCGAGGACGCGTCTGGGGGTGGGCGACCGCTGAGGCTTGACAGCCCTTCTTCACGCGACTGGAAAGAGGTCTTGCAGTGCGAGTGCTCATCGCCGGAGTGGACGGTTACCTGGGCTGGTCCCTGGCGCAGTACCTGACGGCACGAGGTCATGAAGTCGGCGGCGCAGACGGTTTCCTGCGTCGGAAGTGGGTCGACGAGATGGGGAGCTGGAGCGCCACGCCGGTTGCCGAGATAGATGATCGCCTGCTCGCCTTCAAGGAGCACTACGACCGGGATCTCCGGTTCTGGGAAGGCGATCTCTGCGATGCGGACTTCGTGGACGACATCATGTCGGACTTCCGACCGGACGCGGTGGTCCACCTCGGTGAATGCCCGTCGGCCCCCTACTCGATGATGGACGTCAAGCACGCAACCTTCGTGCAGATGAACAACCTCGTTGGGACCTTCAACCTCCTGGGGTCGATCAAGGAGCACAGGCCCGATGCGCACCTCGTCAAGCTGGGGACCATGGGGGAGTACGGGACCCCGGGCGTCGACATCCCGGAGGGTTTCTTCGAGGTCGAATTCCGCGGGCGTAAAGAGGTGATGCCGTTCCCGAGACAGGCAGGTTCCTGGTACCACTGGAGCAAGGTCCATGGTTCCAACAACGTCATGTTCGCCTGCAAGCTCTGGGGCCTTCAGGCGACCGACATCATGCAAGGCGTTGTGTTCGGCACCCGGGTGGAGGATCTCGATGACGACCGGCTGCTCACCCGCGTCGATTTCGATCAGGCCTTCGGCACGGCGATCAACCGCTTCTGCTGTCAGGCGGTGATCGGCCATCCGCTGACGCCGTTCGGACGAGGCCATCAGCGACGCGGCTTCTTGCCGCTGCGCGATTCCATGCAGTGTCTGACCCTTGCCCTCGAGAACCCACCCGAGGCCGGCGAGTACCGGGTGTTCAACCAGTTCGCCGAGGTCTACGAAGTGACGGAGCTCGCTCTAAAGGTCCAACGTGTCGCTGCAGAGTTCGATCTGGACCCCGTCGTCCGCAACCTGTCGAACCCCCGCCGTGAGCTCGAGGACCATTACTACAACCCCGATCATCAGAACCTCTTTGACCTGGGATACCGGCCGACGCACGACGTCGAGGCAGAGCTAAGGATCATGATCGCGGACCTGCTGAGACATAGTGACCGCATCGAGGCCAAGCGTGAATCGCTGATCCCCGACGTCCGCTGGGACGGGCGGCGCGAAAAGGTCCGCTACCTCGATGAGGAGCAGGAGAGCTCGCCCCTCAGCTCGTAGAGCCTCCCGATCGGCCGGGGGCGTCCTCCAGTCGGATCTCTTCGTCGGCTGCGCCGCGCACGATGCCTATGCCCGAGTTCGAGATCCAGCGCGGCTTGGGAGCCAGCGGTTTCCCTCCCGGCGGGTGTCTCAGCCAGGTGCGCACGATGGCCCTGCTGAAGCCCCACGCGTAGCGCATCGTCGTCGGTTTCTTGGTCGTGCCCGAGGCGCGTCGACGAACCGTGATGGGGACCTCGGTCACCCGCACGCCCGCCCGAGCGGCCTCCAGGATCATCTCGGACACGTAGAACTGGTCCTGGCGCAGATCCAGGCGCATGAGCGCATCGGAGGTGACGGCCCTGTATCCGTTCGATGGGTCGGTGATCTTCGTGCGGCTCAACGCGCTCAATAACTTGGAGAAGAACACCACTCCGTGTTTGCGCGCCTTGGATTCGACCTCGAAGTCGCCGAGCACACGCGACCCCTGGACCATGTCCGCGGTCCCGTCGAGAATCGGAGCGACCACCCTCTCCATCTCCCCGGGGTCGTGTTGGCCGTCGGCGTCGATTGTGACGACCACCTGGGCCCCCGACCGAAGTGCAACCTGGTAGCCGAGTCTCACGGCGGCTCCGGAGCCCCGGCGCAGATCTCGCCGGATGACGATCGCGCCGAGCTGTCGTGCGGTGGCCTCGGTGTCGTCCGTCGATCCGTCGGCGATGACGATGGGGACGACGGGAAGACCGAGGACGCGGTCGGGCATCTCGTTGAGGACCGAGGGGAGGTTGTCCGCCTCGTTGTAGGCGGGAAGGACCACCGCGCAGGCTCCGAACGCGGGGCTCTGCTCCTCACGTTCCCAGCGCCTCAAGGCCATGTAGTCGACGAGCTCGCCGAGCTCGTCGCTGAGCTGGTCCTCCCGCGAGAAGCTGCGGAACACGAGCGCCATCGTCAGCAGATTCGACAGGACGAGGAGGCCGACGATCCGCCGTTCGCCTCCGGGATCGAAGCCCAGGGGCGACAGCACGAAGTCGAACACGTCCGGAGTGACCGCCGCAACGAGGAGGCTCGTCACGATGAGTAGCGCAGCGAAGAGCTCGCCGCGGCGGAGCTGTCCCTTGCGGTAGCGGAGGACGACGAACGCCGCGAGCAGGACGGCAACGATTGCTCCGAAGATCCTTAGTGCCATGGTGTCGTCTTCCTCACGCGGTGGTCGCCGCCGATCCTCGAGGTCGTAAAACCGCAGGTCGCGGGCAGGATCGAGTACCGGGCGAGGGTAGCACGGCCCCGTGTGCGTGACTTCGGATCCGGCAGGAGAACTCCCTGCGGCCTGTAGTTTTAAGCGATGCTCTTCAAGACCCTTGCGTTGGGCCTCAGCATGATGACGGGCTTCCTTCCGGCCGCCGGTGGCGACCCCGTGGGGGAGCCGATGGAGTCGGAGCGGGGTTGTCACCGGACCGCGTCGGGCTATACCTGCTTCTACGGTCCCTTCCAGGTCGGACCAGAGGGTAAGGAGGTCCTGAAGCTCGTCCAAGCCCCGAACCGAGCCGGCTACATCACGGATGCTCGTGCGACTCTCGTGAACCGGGACAACGACCAGGTGCCTCCGCACATGGTGCACCTCCACCACGCCGTCTGGGTCAACCCAATCGAAGAGGACCTGACTTGTGCGATGTCTCCCGGCGAGAGGTTCTTCGGCTCGGGCAAGGAGCGCACACCGATGCGTCTGCCCGACGGATACGGCTACCTCTGGCGCAATCAGGCTTCGTCGGAGTGGCCCTACGGCGGACGCAAAGGGTGGGGGTTGACGGCGCACCTCGACGGGATGCACGACATGACCCACGGCGGCATCTTCATCAGGCTCCGGATGGGCTTCACCCCGGAGTCCCAGCAAACCCTGGAGCGGATCCGTCCGGTGTGGCTCGACGTCAACGGGTCATGCAGCATCGATCCGACCTTCGACGTCCCCCGGGGCAGCGGGGAGGACAACCGCTTCCGGATCTCCGCCACGCGCGCCATGCCTCGAGCCGGAAGGTTCATCGGGATGTCGGGGCATCTGCACGACGGGGGCCGGCGTTTGATCTTGAGGAACAACACCACCGGCGAAGGGGTCTTTACAGCGAGAGCCCGCTACGACGATCCCGACCATCCCTGGTTCCTCACCCGGATGACCTCCTTCTACGACATCGAGGGTCCCGAGGTTGCCGCGGGTGACGAGCTGGAGCTCACCGCCGTCTACGACAGCTCGCGCAGATGGGAAGACGCGATGGGCATCATGCTCGGTGCCCTGGTGGAGCAATAGCCCACCAGAGGCTCAGGGATTGAGGTAAGGGCGTTTCGGGCGCTCGACTCCGACGACATGGGTCGCGTCGACGATGACTTCGCGTCCCACCGGGTACATCGCGCCTTCGACGCGCACCCACTGATCCTCTTTGAACCTCCCCGGCGGCGCGCCCACGACCCGGACGTCGGCGCTCAGAGCGTCGGCTACACAACACGAGATCAGAAAGCGCGTCAGCACGAACTCGTTCGGCGGTGTCGTGCCGTCACGTGTTACGAAACCCGTGAAGGAAACCGTCTCGCCGGCTCGCTGCACTAGAGCTCTCATCGCCTCGCGCGAGCGCGTGGCGCCGGAGACGTCTACGAGGCTCAGCTCCCCCGAGGCGATGTCCTCGGCCGAGGAGACGAACGATCCACTGGTCAGGCTCGAGCGGCGAGATGCAGCAAAACTGCCGAGGGCGCCGGGCGGCAGCGACAAGACCGTCACGACCGGGACCATGATGAGGGCCAGCCCGGCGATCTCCCTGCGAGTCATCGGTTCGGGCTCCTTGACGCGGCTAGAGGCGATCCGACCCAGCGCGGCCACGGTGAGCACGATCGCTCCCATAGGCACTACCCAGGCGGTTCTGCTCGAGAGGTAGAGAGAGGTGCGGTCGGTCGCGATGAGGAACCAGAAGAGCGCGGCCCAGGCGGCGAGCGCCAGCGCGCTCAGCACGCGCGCGGGGCTCCACGATCTCTCGCGTCCTGCATCGGCTCTCGTGACTGCGGCTTCGGCGCGGGCGCTCATCCGACGAGCACCTCGATCCACAGCGTTCCCGCCAAGGTGACCGCCGCCACCGCGATGACAACCGTGCGGAAGAACCCCTTAGAGAATGTCGCCGAGTAGAGGATCCCCAGCTTCGTGTCGACCATCGGTCCGAACACGAGGAATGCGAGCTGGGCCCCCACGCCGAACTGCACGAAGGATGCGGCTACGAATGCGTCGGACTCGGAGCACAGCGACAGCACGAACGCGAGCGCCATCATGGCCACCAGCGCCACGACCGGCGTCTCCGCTACGGAACCGATCACCGACTGAGGGACGAAGGTCTGCAGCGCGGCTGCGACGATCGCTCCGATCACCAGGAAGCGACCCATGAAGACGAAGTCGCCGGCGAGGTGCCCAAAGAAGCT
The DNA here is from genome assembly GCA_030863485.1 of Actinomycetota bacterium. The sequence goes on along the minus strand of JALZBR010000273.1, from coordinate 1,233 downwards.
GCGGGCCTTCGAGTCGTCCCCGTGCTCGTGGGAGTGGTCGTCTTCCGGCCGAGCGCGCAGTAACTCTTCGGGCCGCCGGTTCGACACGACCCAGCCGACGGCCATCGCGGCGAGGAGGCCGAGGCCCAACCGGCCCAGCACCATCGGAAGCAGCGTGTCGCGCCCCCGGTAGGCGACAACGGTCGAGACGACGACCACCGGGTTGAGGATCGGAGCCGCGAGCATGAAGGTGACCGCGGCGGCGGGACTCAGTCCCTTGGAGGCAAGTCGACGGGCCACGGGCACCGAGCCGCATTCGCAGACCGGGAAGGCAAACCCCGCGAGGCCGGCGGCGGGGAGCTGGAACGGGCGGGGAAGCGCAGTGAGTCGCTCGAACACCCGCGGGGGCACGAAGACCTCGATGGCCGCCGAGACAACCGCTCCCAGGAGCACGAAGGGCACGGCTTCGATCAACAGCGAGCCGAACACGAGAAGGAAGTTCTGCAGCCCGGGGATCTGTGTGGGCTCGAACACGCTCAGGGCGAACCCGAGCGCCACGAGCCCCGCGAGCATGAGCCCGCCGAGGCGCCATGATTCGCTCGTTCTGGGTGCCGCTGCCTGAGCCATCAGCAATACCTCGCAAAAGAGACCGCTATGGCCGGGAACGCGTCTGCCATCAAACGACCTCCATCGGGACCGCGGAGAGCCGCGAATGCCCTGAGCACATCATCCTCCGTCGTCTCGCCCTCGACCAGTGTCTCCTGATCGAGATAGATGCCCCCCGGGGTCGCGGCGGCCACGGCCGGATCCGCGCCCGGCACGGCTCTCTCGAGGCGACGAACGAGAGAGGAAGCATCCAGGTCCCGGGGGCCCGGGGCCGGGATCGAACCCGATCCCGCCACGACCAGCGTCGCCGACGCCCTCTCGGCCGCGGCCGCGATGCGTCCGAGCTGTCCGTCCACCGCGCGGGGCTCTCCCTCGAGGGCCACGGCCAGGACATCGGGGACCTCGTCCTCGCCGAAACCCGAGCGGATCATGCGCCGGACCTCGGCCGCGGGCTGGTCTTTCTCGGTCACGACCTCGTCCCGGTCCACCTCCACGTACCAGTTCCCTCCCACCAGACCGGTGTCGGACACCGAGGACCGCACCAGGCCGACCCGCGGTTTCTCGTTCATACGTTCGTCGAGGTCGTCGGGCAGCGTTGCGATGATGTGGACGGGAGCCCTCGGCCCCCAGGCGCGCACCACGTCTCCT
>JALZBR010000268.1 GCA_030863485.1 Actinomycetota bacterium | reverse complement strand
GGCAGGGGCACGCTCTAGCCGTAGAGATCCTCGCGGTCCCTGCGGAGTTCAGTGCTCACCTGCCAGCCGGGCTCGGTGACAGAGCCTGCCACCTTCAGCGGGGCCCAGTCGGAACGCATCAGCGGAGGTCGGGCTGGCCGCTGGCAAGGGGCTGTTCTCATCCGGAAAGGGTGCGGGCGCTACGCCGTACCGAGGCGGCGTCTCGAGCGCAGATGGCCCCTTTCGGGCCTTCGGTTCCATCGGAGTGGCGGAGGAGGCGGCTTGGCGTGTCTGTCATCCCGGTGGCGGACCGGCGCGGATGCGCTTAGGTCGATTGTCTAGACCGCGCGGACTTTCGTGGCCTGCTGGCGGTGGCCCGAGTCGAACGGAGGCTTCCAGAAGCTGGGCTGACCGGCGAACTGTCCCGAGGTGCCATCACCAGGAACGCGCGCGCGGAGAGCGCTCACGCCGATTGACGCCGGCGAGCTTGAAGCGAAGACTGGCCATCTGGACAACGATCGGTCGATCACCGTCCGTCGGGCCATCAGGGGTATCCGGAGGGGATGCACAGGTCCTGTAGCAGCTGCTACATCCAAGAGAGGGGAGATGACATCGTGAACGAGGATTTTGGTATGGACGAGCCTTCGGGTGACGTCGCCGTCGGAGAGATCGACGAGGGCTCGTGGACGGAGACCCCTATCGACATCGATCTCGACGGCGCAGCCGACGGATCCGTGATCGGGTCCGAGGAGGGCATCGCCGTGCTTGTCGATACGAACGACGACAGCGTCATCGACACTGCGGTGGTCGACTTGAATGCCGACGCCGTTCCCGACGTCGTGATGGTGGAAGACCCGTCAGGGACCACCACGATCGCGGTCGACGACAACGGTGATGGCTTCATCGACAGGGGCGCGGTCGACGTGGACGGCGACGGTGCCATCGATGCCGCGTTCACTTCTGAACCGGGCGGCGGCGGGCTGGCAGAGGGGGAGTCACTGGTTATCCCGGGAGCGGATGTGGAGATCGAAGAGACAGGGCAGTCCGTTCCAGCCCCGATGACTGGGACCGACCCGGGGATGAACCCCTACGGGCCGATGCCCGCTCAATCCGGGTCCTCCCCGTACACAGAGACCGGCCCGGGGTCGAGGACGCAACCACAGATGTCCGGAGACGACGCGCTGGCCCAGGCCATGGCCCGATCCGAGGCTCAACAGGAGGCGGCCTTCGAGCAGACCAAGCGCAACCTGGCCGAGAGCTTCAACCAATCAACAGAGTGGGCAGCGCAGCAACAGTCGCAGCGCCAGGCTGAATTCGAGTCCGCCTTCTCCGAGACACCCTCGGGGACGGCTGGTGTAGGCAGCCCGCCCACCAGCGACGCAATCGGCACGGACCCGGAGCTTGAGGCCACCTCGGAGCGGCTGAGGGAATCGGCACACCAAGAACAGCTGGAGCAGATCCGGCGCAAGGGAGAAGACCCTTCCTGGGGCAACCCCTACATCTCGGACGATGATGACGCGTAAAGCTGAGGTCCGGTAACTCGCGCTTGCGCGGCTGGCCTGTTGAAGATGCTGCCCCGGCAGAAGCCCCGGCAGAAGCGAAAAGACAGCGTCTTCAGCAGGCCTCGAGCCGTGTGTCGCGGTTGGCAGGGCGGTAAGGGGCAAACAAGAGGGTGTCGTGGGGACGGATTTCAACGCGGATGACGTAATGACTGATGCGAGTCCGAGGCTCGACGGAGACTTGACTCCCTGGGGCATGAACTTCGAGTTCGGCGGTACGGTTCAAGATTCCATCCCAGTGCCGGATGTGGGGGCGTTCGAATACGACGCCGTTGATCCGCAGAAAGGCGGTTCTCCAGAGACCGACGAGGTCCCATTCCCGACCGAGCGGGTGTCCGAATACCCGGCGTCGGAGGCCGAGTACTGGTTCGCCGTGGCCGAGAGCGGCCTGTGCGGTCCGGGTTTCATCGCGCGCCTGGTGGCCGAGTACAGCGGCCAGGAGATCGGTGACGAAAGTGCACTCGTCAGCCGGGCCATCGGCTTGGACAAGGGCAGCCGTGATCACGCCACCGCCGATTGGGCCGGCATGACCCTGGCGGGCACAGCGCGACTTCTCGAGTCGCATGGTGTTACCGCCGCGACGTCCGCGGGCACCATCGCCGACCTGGAGGAATACGTTGAGCGTGGGCACGACGTACTCGTCTTCATCGACTCCGATGAGGTTTGGTCGGGACTGGACGATGAGACAGGCGGAGACGATCCGCGCGCGGACCGATTCTTGCTCCTCATCGGCGTCAACCTCGATCGAGGGGTGGCCTATTTCAGCGAGCCTGGCACGGCAGGCATAGCCGCCGTCCCCTTGTCGGTACTCGAGGACGCCTGGGCCGACGGCCATCCTCCCAATGAGATGCTGATCATCTCACAGCCGGCACATCCCGAGACCGGTGGGGGACAGTGCCCGGCCGAGTCGAGCTCTACGGACGCCCTGGCATCAACTCGCAGCGACGGCGCACAGGCGGACCGGCCCGGCGTCGGCCTGGGAGGATCCGCGCTGGTCATTCTCCCGCTGGTTTTGGGAGCGGCGGTAGCCGGGCGGGGACGCTCGCACTCCACTCGACAACATGAGAAGTCCGAGCAGTCGAGAAATGCCAGGCGGACAACGTTCCCACGGCAGTCCAGCGTGAAGGATCCACTGTCCTGCGGACCCCTCACCCAGCGTGTCCTCGCCCTTTGTGACGATGTGCTGCCCCGCCTGAGTGGCGTGATTAACGAGGAGCTTCGGCGGCTGCGGAGTGGACTGACTGAACCGCTGCGAGTCGCGGTGGTCGGGCGTGTGAACACCGGTAAGTCGACCTTGGTCAACGCGCTTGTCGGCAAGAGGGTGGCTCCGACAGACGAGACGGAGTGCACCCGGGTCGTCACCTGGTTCCGCTATGGGCACCCGGAACGGTTGGAAGTAGTGTGCCGCAACGGCGCGACCTGGCCACTGCAGCTGCAGGCCGATGGCCTGCTGCCAACGTCTTTTGGTGTCGAGCCGTCAGCCGTGGCGCACCTGAACGTCTGGCTGTCGATCGACCGGCTGCGGTCGATGACGATCATCGACACCCCCGGGCTGGCGTCGTTGAACATGCCATACAGCGACGCCACCGAGGAGCTGCTGGGCATCGACGCGGACTCGCAGCTGGCAGCGTCGCGAGCAGAGGCCATCGTTTTCCTGCTCAATCAGATGGTGAAAGACGACGACCTCAAGATCTTGCGAGCCTTTCGTTCCCTCTCTGGCGGGATAAACAACTCAGCTGTCAACGCCGTGGGAATCCTGAACAAGGCCGACCTCGTCGGCTCCAGGGGGGACCCTGTCAAGGCGGCGCGTCACCTCGCCGCTCGCCACGCCCAAAGCCTGCGGGGCGAGGCAGCCACCGTCGTGCCCTTGGTGGGGCTGCTAGCAGAGACCGTCGCCAGCGGGGGGTTGAGGGAGTCCGACGCTGCTTACCTGCTCACTCTCGCCCAACTGGGCAAGGACGCCCAAGAAGACATGCTGCTCTCTGTCGATGACTTCGTCGACTACGACTCGTCCGTGCCGGTCGAGGCCCGGGCCCGTCTTTTGAGGCTGCTCGGCCTCTACGGGTTGGAGCGGGCGCTGGAGTTGGCCCGGAGCGGCCTGGAAGGGGCTGCGGCCTTGCGGCGTGCCCTTGATCAGGTATCGGGCATGTCTGTAGTCGAGGAAGCCTGCGAGCGGTGGCTGGCCAGGCGCGCCGACGCCCTGAAGGCAGACTTTGCCTTGACCGCTCTCGAGCAGTTGAGCTACCGCCGTAACGGCGACCGCGATGTGCTGCGCGAGCTGCGCGATCGGGTGGAGGCACTGCGCCTCGACCCCGGGATGCACGAACTGGCCGAGTTGCAGGCGGTGAAGAAGGTCCGCTCGGGAGAAGTCCTGCTCCCGGAACGCTTGCGCGAGGAGTTTGATCGGCTCACATCGGAGAGAGAGCCAGCGGCCAGGCTCGGCGTTCCCTGGTCCTCCGCACTCAAGCTTGCCGAGTCCGCCGTCGAGAGTGCCGGGCGCTGGAAGCGTTACGCCCACACCCAGGCCAGCCCCATGCAAGCCCAGGTCGCACGGGTTGTCATCCGCTCCTACGAGTTGCTGTGGAGCCAACTCCGGTGCGAGGTGGGGGACAGACGATGAAGGGGCGTAAGCCTCCCCCGTGGCCCAGATGTCAACTACTTCTGCCAGTAGCGGCCGTCCTTTTCCTGGCCTTCGGCGTGCGGCCGGCGCTTGGCGACCCTCCACGGGAGAAGGACGGCTCAGCCGAGGCGCGATCATCCGGCGCCACTGTCGCCGAGGAGAGCAACGTCAACGACGAAGCAGCCGGGCAAGGGCCTGACTCCAGGGTCACGCTGCCCGCTGCACTGGCCGCTGGCATCCTCATCTTCGGGGTGGGCATGGCCACGGGCTGGGTGCTGAAAAGGACAAACAAGATGGATAACCGGCCGGAGATCGCCGCCTCACCGCCGCCGCCATCGCCCCCGCCAGCGCTGCCATCGGCTGCCTCGCTCGCAACCGGTTGCGAGCCCGAGTCGACGCTCATCTCACAGCGACGGACTCTGGTCGATGCCTGCATCGAGGTGCGAGACCTCGTCCCCAGTGCCAGCCTCCGCTCCCGCCTTGGCCGGGCCCTGGCCGCCGCTGGCGTCAGCGAGATCGACCCGTCAGGCACCCGTTTCGACGCCAACCTACATCGGGCCGTGGAGACATTGGAGACGGACGACGCCTCGCTCGACGATGTCGTCGCATCGGTGGTGCGCAGGGGCTACCGCGACGATGGTCGCATCCTGCGACCACCGGACGTCTCCGTTTATCGGCTGCGGCGACCATGACGACCATGCCCATCACCACGCCGCCCAGTTCACGCCCCGTCGGGATTCAAGTCCAGGACTTGGTGCGCGCTGTGTGGGCCACTGCCACACAGGCGGACATGACGGACCTCGCGGACAGGCTCAAAGCCGACGCCATGCGCCCGCTCGAGGGCCCGCCGACCGTCGTGGTGGCCGGGGAGACGAAGCGGGGCAAGAGTTCGCTGATCAACGCCCTGCTGGGCCAACCTGATGCCTCTCCCGTCGATGTCGACATCGCCACCAGCACCCAGCTCCAGTTCCGCCACGGCCCCGCCACCGCGGCGCGGGTGCATCTCCTGGCAGATGAGCCGCCGCGAGTGGTACCACTCGACGAGGTGGGCGGGTGGGCCACGGTGGCCGGCAACCCCGGCAACCAGGCCGGCGTACAGAAGGTCGAGATCATGCTGCCTGCCCCCCTCCTGCACGGCATGGTGCTGGTCGACACGCCAGGTGTGGGGGGGCTGCTCGCGGGCCACGCCGACGTGGTGCTGGCAACGCTGAGACGGGCCGCCGCGCTGCTGTTCGTGCTTGACGCCAACGCTCCGCTCAGCGGGCCGGAACTGACCTTCCTGCAGCGTGCCACCGAGCGCATCGAAACCGTGGTGTTCGCGGTCACCAAGATCGACCTCTTCCCCGGCTGGTCGCGCATCATCGAGCACAACCGGGACCTGCTCGCCGCCCACGCCCCCCGCTACGCCAGCTGCCCCATGCTCGGGGTGAGCAGCACCAAGGCCCTGAAGGCCGCCGAGATGCCGGATCCGACACGCGCCGCAAGAGTACGCACCAGCTCGGGGATTCCCAAGCTGGAGCAGGTTCTGATGTCCACCGTGACGGGGCGGGCCGAGATCCTCGGACTAGCCAACGCCGCCCGCGCCAGCCGCGCGGTGCTCGGTGTCGTCCACCAACGTCTCGCCGAGCAAGTTCGGGTGGCGGCGGCCGACCCAGCGCTGCGTACCGCTCTCGAGCAGGAGCAGGCTCGACTCAAGGAACTGTCCAGGGAGGACAAGACCTGGGCGCCCAGGCTGAACCACGAGTTCAGCAAGACTCGTCTGGAGCTGGTGGCAGAGATCAACCGCTCAGTGGCCGAGATGCGCCGCCTGTACGAGGCTCGCATCGCCAAAGCATCGTCGCGGAAGGATTTGGCCCTTATCGCCAGCGAACTGGATGGCGACCTCAACGGCTTGTCCGTGCGGATCGGTGAAGGCCTCGCCACTCGCTTCAAGGCCCTCGCAGCGTCCCTGGCAGGCGACGCCATAGAGCAGAGTCCGCTGTCCTGGGATGACATCGCCGAGGATCTAAACCCCGTGAGGAGCGGCCAGTACGCCGGCCTGCAAGAGGAGAGATCTCAGACTCTGCTGCGGGGCCTCTTCAATCTGTCATCGGGGTTAATGCTGGGCAATATGCTCAACTCAGTTCTGCCCTGGATAGGCCCCTTGATCGGCTTGGGCCTGGGCGCGGTCAAAAGTCACAACGGCCAGGTGGATGTCGCCAAGGTGGACCTGCGGACATGGGTCCGCACCAGGATGGAGGAGGTGATCGCCGAGCTGCGCAGCGCGCTCGAAGTGAGTGTCAGCGAAGCCCAGTTCCTCCTGAGCGAAGCCATGCGGGCCTACATCACGCGTCGCAGCGAGGAGATCCAAGCGGCGCTTGACGCCCACAAGCGGGCCTTGGCCGAAGACCAAGAGACCCGAGCCCGGACCAAAGCGATCGCCGAGCAACGCCTCGCTGGCGTGCGCAAGCTCACCGCCGCCGCAGAGGAACTCCTCACCGTGCTGCGGACCGGCCGGCCTGCGGTTCCCGTTCCCAACCCCGCCTAAATGGGGAAACCGAGCATGCGGGAGCCGATCCAGGCGGCATATTGTCTGGCCTTGGCTACCGACCAGAGTGCAGCGTCCTACTGGACCACTGTCGCCGCCATCTTCAGCAGCGCTGGCCGCTTCGAGGAGGCATTTGGGTCAGCCAGCCGAGCGATGGAGCTTGACCACGAAGGTCTAGGGGGAAGGGTGCGGGAGGCCCGCGCACTGCCAACTCCGAAGCAAGATCCTCATCCCCACGCTGTGGCGAGGCTTGGCCAGCTCGACTCCGGCGACCGCAGTGCTCTCGCCCACTTGGAGTACCTCCCATGACTCCCTGGATTCTCTCAGTCGACTTCGGCACTACGAACACCATGGCCTCGATGACTGTCGTCGAGGACCGTGTTCGCGGCATGGGTCTGAACGAACTCGAGATCACCGTCAATTTGGTGGAGGTAGAGGGGGCCCACCGTCTTGCCTCAGCGGTGTTCATGAACAAGGAGGGCCAACTCGTCGTGGGAACGGCGGCGGAGAACCAGTCGGTCTTCGACCTGGCCCGCTACGAGCCCACGCCCAAGCGCCGACTGGGAGAGGCCGAAGTCCTGCTTGGCGAGCGGGCCATGTCGCCGGTCGAGCTGGTGGCCGCCGTGTTGAAGGTGGTGGCAGACCAGGCCTGCAGCCTGCAGGGCGACACCCGTCCCGCCGGCGTCCGCCTCACCCACCCTGCGGTCTGGGCCGGACCCAAGCTCCAGGCGTTGGCCCAAGCCGCGCAGCTCGCGGGGCTCAGCCCGGTTGCGTTCGTGCCCGAGCCGGTTGCGGCTGCCTTGCACTTCGCCACGACGTACCCGGTCGAGGAGAGACGCCACATCGCCGTCTACGACCTGGGCGGGGGCACTTTCGACGCCGCCGTCCTGGAGCGGACGGCAACCGGCTTCGAAGTGGCCGGCCCCCCAGGGGGCATCGATCCCCTGGGCGGGGAGGACTTCGACCACCGCCTGTTCCACTACGTGGGCCAGGCCCGCCTGGGCGAGACATCGCAGGCCTGGGCCAAGCTCTGTGACCCCCCAGACCAGGCTTGGCGATGGAACGCCGGGAAGTTCCGCAGTGAGATTCGACAGGCCAAGGAGGCCCTGTCGTCCTCGGCGGTGTATGAGCTCTTCATTCCCGGGCCAAACGTCGACGCCCAGCTCAGTCAGGACGAGCTGAAAGAACTCATCCGCCCCGATGTGGAGCGCAGCGTCGAGGCCCTGATAGCCACCATCGCTGCCGCCGGACTGGCCCCGCGAGATCTGGCTGCGGTCTACCTGACCGGAGGCTCCAGCCGCATCCCCCTGGTCGAAGAACTGGTCTGGAAAGGAGTGGGCTTCCAGCCGCTAGCCATCGACCACCCCAAGGCCGCCGTGGCCCTTGGAGCGGGACGCTGGGTGGGCGAGGTGGCGGCGCAGGACAGAATCTCGGGAACCGTGAACTGGTTCCACGACGAGCAGGGCTACGGGTACATCTCCGTACCGGGCAGCGAAGACGTGTTTGTCGATGTCTCAGCCATCGAGGGGGATGGCCCACGGTCCCTCAAGGAGGGCCAGCCGGTGGAGTTCGAACTCATCGCCGGCCCACTGGGGCCCATGGCGTCCAGTGTGCGGCGGAGCCGCGAGACGATTCGTATCCCGGATGACCCCAGGAGGGACGACGATACGGCTCAGGACGTGTCGCTCCGGGACGGGATAAGTGCACGGTTGGAGCGGGTCACCGAAGTGGCGAAGGACCTGAAAGAGCACGTCGATCAGGCCGGAACGCGCGTCCGAATGCGCCTAAAGGACGAGGTCCGAGAGACTCGGAACCGGGCCGCAGAGTGGTACCGAGATCGGAAGGATGAACGCCTTAACCGTAGGGAAGAAGGACGCCGAAAACGAGAAGAGTTGTCGCCAGGTTCAGCATCGCCACACTCGTACTGCCGAAAATGCGGAACGCTGCGCTTGCCACAGGCGGAGTTCTGTAATCAGTGCGGTAGGCGCTTTCCCGGTTAGAAGGCTCGGCCATGTTGTGTAACAACTGCGGGAAAGCTATTCCGAAGGACTCGTCGTTTTGCCCCCTGTGCGGACATAGAGCGAAGACGCGCTCGCGTCTCTCGCGCCTTACGCGTGGTGGCATCACCCCGCTAGTAGTCGTCGGGCTTGTGG
>JALZBR010000262.1 GCA_030863485.1 Actinomycetota bacterium | reverse complement strand
CCACAAGCGAACAAGTAATCGCCCGCGAGCACGGCAACGTCGGTCCCCCACTTCGCATGCGCCGTGGGAACGCCCCGGCGCGTGTCGGTTCCGTCGATCACGTCGTCGTGGTACAGCGTCGCGAGGTGGACGAGCTCGACCGCGGCCGCGGCCAGCTCAGTCGAGCGCGCGCCCGGCCGGCCCGCGCGCGACGCGAGCATCACAAGGGCCGGACGAAGGCGTTTACCGCCCGCCTTGAGGAGGTGCAGAGAAGGTTCGCTGACGAGCGGGTGTTGCGAGGCCCCGGCGGTCTCCATGAGCAGGTCCTCGACTCTCACCATGTCGTCGACCAACCACGAGGGGCCTATCACTCTCCCGTCACCTGGACGTAGTAGCGCCGGACGCGGGAGCAATCGAGCTCGAGCAACAGCACGCGCTGATCTTCACCTAAAAGCACCTTGCCCTGCAGGATCGGCACACACTCCGAGGATCGGCCGAGAAACGCGTGGGCGATGTGGGCGGGAGCGTTGGCAGGTTCGTCCTCTACCAGGTTCTCAGTCCGAATCGTGAGGTCGTCGTGGAAGTAGTAGTCGTCCGGGGATGCGAGCGCCTTCATCGTGCGCTCGAGCGCCTCCGTTGTGTCCGGGCCCGGGGTGGCGAGAAGCACGCAGCAGGTGGTGTGCGGAGAGCAGACCAGGACGCTGCCGTTGACCACGCCTGAAGCGCTCACGACCTCGGCGACGTCCTCGGTAAGGTCGACTGCGTCGAGGCAACCCCCGGTCTTGATTTCGAATTCCCGAAAGAGAATCATGCCGATCATTTTGGCCCATGCCGGGGCCGAAGCCATTGGTTGAACGTTCGAGCGCTCTGAACAACTGTTCAAGGCTTGCAAGCGCAGCTCCAGGGGTATGAAGCGACACCAGGCCGCCGAGTCACCAGGAGGATGCCGATGAAGCCTGCGCTCAAGAAGATACTGACTGCTATAGCGATCAAACAGGTGGTGGACAGAGTCCAGGAGCGCAGGCAGGCCAAGAGGCGCAAAGCCCCCGGTCTTGTCCGGGCGGTCCTGCTCGCCGGAGCCGCGTCGGGCGTCTACTTCGCCTACAAGACCGGGCGATTGCAGGCTCTGGTCAAGAGCAGAACCGGCGGGCGATCCTCTGGTTCAGCTTCCACGATCCCGCAGGGCTCGCCCGGCGGTGATGCTGGGCGCTCGTCGAACCAGGCGAGAACGTGAATGCTCTAAGACAGCCGCTTGGTGAGCGGCGCCAATGGGTGGTTCGCTTGCAACGCCCCCGCCCTCGTCTTCGCGCGTAAACCGGGCCGGCTTGGTATATGGGGAATGTGAACGTGTCAAGCCGAGACGTCCCGCCTCCTCCCGAGCCTCCGATCTCGTTCCTCGAAAAGGACGGCTTCGCCGTTCTTTCTGAGATCGAGCCTCCGCGTACGCCGGACATACATCACGTCCGACAACAGATAGAGACTCTCGCCCCCGTCTCCGACGCCTTCCTCATCCCGGACAATCACCTTGGACGCGCCACGGTCTCGAGCGTCGCAGTCGCTCACGAAGTCGCCTACATGGGCGGACGAGCCATCGCGTGCATCAACGCGCGCGACCGGAACGTGCTCGGCTTTCGGCGAGACCTCCTAACCGCGGCGGCGTACGGCGTCGACCACTTCTTGTTCGTCTACGGCGACCCTCCGCAGGAAGGACGCCGGACGGAGGACCTCACCGTGCGGGGGATGATCGACGAAGTTCGGTCGTTTGGTACGGGGCCCCTGTTCCAGGGTTTCCCCGACTTCAGGATCGGAACGACGGCCAAACTGGGCAGGCGGCTGGGATGGCGCGCCGCTGCCGACTTCATCTTCATCCAGATCACCTACTCCCTCGAGGAGTTGCTGCGATGGAGGGAGTCGTTCGATTTCGAGGGGCGCGTGTACGTAGGCGTGCTCGTGCTTGCGAGCAGCAAGATGGCACAGCGCGTCAACGCTGCGCTTCCCGACGTCCGAGTTCCCGAGCACGTCATCGCTGAGCTCGACCGAGACAGCAACGTCGGTATCGACCTGGCCTGTGAACAGATGGAGATCATCAGGCAGTCGGGGGCGTTCGACGGTGTCCACCTCGTGCCCGCGAGACGCTACAGAGAAGTCGCCGAGCGCCTGAAAGCAGGTTAGCGAGAGGCTGCTAGGAGGCGCGGCGGGAGCGCGCCCGACGCCGCTTGAGGGAGGCCCTTTCCTTCTCGTTGAGCCCGCCCCAGATCCCATACTTCTGGTTGGTCTCCATGGCGAACTCGAGGCACGACTCGATCACCTGGCATTCCTGACAGACCGACTTGGCCTCGGCCTCGCGCTGCTGTCGCTCGAGCTCCGATTCGCCCTGCTCTGGGCCAAAGAACAAGGAATTGTCGTAGTCGCGACAGGCGGCAAGCTCTTGCCAGTCCAACTTCTCGAGGGACTCGGCGACGGACAGACGAACCTCCTCTATTTCCCCCGCCCCATAGCGGGTCGTAAAGCCGACTCTTTTATTTCCAGTTCCTATTGTAGGTAAACGGAGCGTGTTGGATTGGTATTCCCTTCCTGATCAGTCCGCGCTCAGGGGGGAGACGACCGACCCACCAGGATCTGTCTGCTACTGTAT
>JALZBR010000245.1 GCA_030863485.1 Actinomycetota bacterium | reverse complement strand
GCGACCTCGAAACCCTCGGTGTCGGTGTCGACCAGGAACAGCGATACCCCCTTGTGGCTCAGCGACCGGTCGGTCTTGGCCACCAGCATCATCGCCTGCGCACGTCTGCCGTTTGTGATGAAGATCTTGCGACCGTTGATGAGCCATCCTCCCTCGACCTTGGATGCGACCGTCTCGATGGCCTCTACGTCCGATCCGGCATTCGGCTCGGTGATGCCGAGACAGAAGATCTTTTCCCCCTTTATCGCCGGCACGAGATAGCGCTGCTTTTGCTCCTCGGTCCCGAACTTGAAGACCGGCGGCACAGCCATATCGGTCTGGACGGCAAGCGCCATGGCGACGCCACCGGAGTTGCACCGAGTGATCTCCTCGGCCAGCACGATGTTGCACAGGTAGTCGCCCCCGCCCCCGCCGTACTCCTCCGGATATGTGAGCCCGAGGAAACCGAGGTCGCCCATTCTCTTGAAGACCCAGTCGGGGAAGTCCTGGGCCTCTTCCCATTCGTTCGCGTGGGGGGCGAGCTCGCTTTCCACGAACGCACGGATGGAGGCCCTGAGCTCATCGTGCTCGGGTTGGAAGGGCCAGTCGCTCATGTGTTGCAGCCTAACTACGAACAAAGGGCATCATGGAGTGATGGGATCGATCCGCTCTGCAATCCTCGCCTTCGCGATCCTCCTCGTCGCGTCGGCCTGTGGCGGAGACGCAGGCAGGACCACAACGGGGGCCTCGCCCGGAAACACCTCGGCAGGGACGACGAAGACCCCATCCGATGGCAAGAACGCTCGCACCTCACCGACCGAGCCCGTCGAGGATCCGGCCCCCGAGTTCGAGGCAACTACTTTCGAGGGCGAGACGTTCTCGCTCGCAGAGCAACGAGGAACTCCCGTGGTGTTGAACTTCTGGGAGTCCTGGTGACTGCAGTGCCAAGCGGAGCAGCCGCACCTCAACCAGTTGGCTGAGGAATACGAAGGAGAGGTCACCTTCATCGGAGTGTCCAACAACGACACCGTCGAAGCCGGCCGGTCCTACGCCGAGGAATTCGACGTTCCCTACCATCTCGCAAACGCACCCGACGTATGGGAGGCATTCGACGTCCCGTACCAGCCGGTCACGGTCGTCATAGGGGCCGACGGTGGGATTGCGAACCGCATCGAGGGCGAGATCACCTACGAGTCTCTGAAGGGCCTCATCGAGCAAGAGGTCTGACACCCGTCCCGGAGACCGTGTCGGCTGGATGACAGCTTCGGCGCAACTCGCCTCGTACACTGCGGCGCATGACTGCAGATAAAAATGGTCGCACAGGACCCTTCCGTTGGACCGTGATCGCTCTCGCGCTGGCCCTTGCCGCTACGCTCTCGGCCTGCGGAGGCGAAGACGACGAGCCTGAGACGAGCGCGGCGTCCCCCTCGCCGACTACGGCGGAAAGCCCTACCGAGGAAGCTAGTCCCACCACGGCAGCCTCGCCCTCGACTGCTACCGAAGGCGACCACCCCGCCTGCGAGCCCGCGCAACGCATCAGCGACCTCGACGACGAGGTGACGAACACCCTCACCCAGGAGCTGACGAAGCTCTTGGCTGCGGCGGGAAGCGGTCAGCCCCCATCGGACGAAGAGTTCCAGGCGTTCCTGACTCAGGTCCAGACGGTGGTGGAGGAAAAGGTCCCGGATCTCGTCGCCGCCTACGACGACTTTGCTGCAAGTCTCCCGCCCGACCTGAGCGACGACGCCGAGACCTTGCGCGACTTCACGGTGACGTTCACGGAACAGCTGGCGCAGTTGACCCCTGAGGAGCTCAAAAACGTAGACAAGCTCCTTCAGAGCCCGGAGGCGTTCGAGGCCGTGGGCGCAACGCTCGCTCTCGACAAGTTCACCCAGAAGGAATGCGACATCGTCCTCGCCGACTGATCTAGTCGCCCAATAGCTCCCGGGCGATGATCATCTTCTGGATCTCGGAGGTGCCACCGCCGATCGAGATGAGCTTTGCATCGCGCATCGAGCGTTCCACCGGATATTCCTTGATGTATCCATAGCCGCCGAACACCTGTGTGGCCTCGATGGCGTTGCGCATCGCCGCCTCGGCCACGAATAGCTTCGCGACGCTCGCCTCGGCTTGATGCGGTAGACCCTCCTGCTTCATCCAGGCAGCCCTGTACAGCAACAGACCGGCCGCGTCGAGGTTTGCCTTCATCTCAGCGATCTTGTGCTGCATCGCCTGATGCTTCGCCAAAGGCTTACCGAACGCTTTGCGCTCTTTCATGTAGTCGATCGAAGCGTCCAACGACGCCCGCATACCCCCCACCGAAGAGGCGATCATCACGCAGCGCTCCCAGTCGAAGCATTCGAACGCGACCTGCCACAAAGCCGTGCCTTCGCGGCCCAGGACGTCATGGTTGCTCACCCGACAGTCGTCGAAGTGCAGCAACGAAAGAGGTGATGACCGGGTCCCCATCTTGTCGAGGTCCTTCTCGACGGAGAACCCCGGGTTGTCGGACTCCACGATGAAGGCCGTAACACCCTGTCCCGGCCCCGCCTCCGGGTCGGTCACGGCTACCACGATGATGGTGTCGGCGATCGACCCGTTGGTGATGAAGATCTTCGAGCCGTTGATGATCCAGTCGCTGCCGTCTCGCCGAGCCCGAGTCTTGATCGCGGCGGCATCCGATCCCGCCTCGGGTTCGGTGATTGCCATCGCGCCGATGCTCGCACCCGAACAAAGCTTCGGGAGATAGCGTCGTTTCTGTTCCTCCGAGCCATGCAGCCAAATAGGGACGGTGCCGATCGTGAGATGGGCTCCCACCGAGAGTCCAAGACCCGCGTCGTGACCTCCTTCGGCGAGGGCCTCGAGTGCGAGACAGGTCGTGATGATGTCCGCCCCGGAGCCACCGTGTTCCTCCGGTATCGGCAAGCCCAACAACCCGAACTCTCCGAGGGCGTCCCAGACCTCTCTGTCGAAGCGCCCCTCGACATCGCGAGCGTGCGCGCCGGGCTCGACCACGCGGGCGGCAAAGTCCTTGACGGATTTATAGAAGTCGAGCTGTTCCTCGGAGAACCTGAACTCCACGGCAAAAAGGGTAGCGCGCTAAGGTCATGTGGTGGAGGGTGAAAAGGTCCACCAGGCGATCGAACCTCTCGCGTTCTTACTCGGGACCTGGCGTGGGCAGGGCAAGGGCGAGTATCCGAACGTCGACGATTTCGTCTACCGAGAAGAGTCGACGTTCTGGCACGTCGGAAAGCCGTGGCTCGGCTACATGCAGCGGACGTGGTCGCTTGATTCCGATTTGCCGATGCACACCGAGATGGGTTACTGGCGCCCCCAGCCGGACGGTGGCCTGGAGATCGTCCTCGCGCATTCGCTAGGGGTAACGGAGGTGCAGGAGGGGACCTTCCGAGGAGGCCACATCGAGGTGATCAGCACCCAACTCGGCGCCACGACCACGGCAAAGGCCGTCCGCAGCTTGGCTCGCACCTTTGACGTCGAGCGCGACCTGATGACCTACGAGGTGAAGATGGCCTACGGAGAAGTGCCTTTGCAGCATCATCTCGGAGCCGAGCTCCGCCGCGTCGAGGGCTGAACCTTCTGGCGCACCGACCGGACGGGCTGAGCGCGGCGCGGAGAAACCTTCATCAAGATCCCGTTTTTCGCCCCGAGGGTCACTCGCGGGTCGGGTTCGATCTTCTGTCCGGACACCAACTCGAACCGGTAGCGACGGGCGACCATGCTCGCTATGACGACCGCCTCGAGCATGGCAAAACCGGCACCGATGCACTGGCGGCGGCCACCTCCGAAGGGGAAGTACGAGAACGGGGGCCGCCCGTCGCGCGCTGAGCCCATGAAGCGTCTGGGATCGAAAGCCTCCGGGTCGGGCCATAGCTCGGGATGTCTGTGGG
>JALZBR010000237.1 GCA_030863485.1 Actinomycetota bacterium | reverse complement strand
AAGTGCTCGACGTGCCGCCGGCGCACGGCCGGCTCCTCTCCCCCTTCGGAGAGTCGCTCGAGGGCGTACTCGCGGACCGTCTCGAGCATGCCGAAGCGCTCGCCCCCGGGCGCGACGACCATGCGCACGAGGTTGTAGTCCACGAGCGTGGCGAGAGCGTTCAGCGTGTCGAGCCCGAGCTCGCCCTCGGGGTTTGTCACCGCCTCCACCGTTTCGAGGTCGGCCCCTCCGGCAAACACCGCCATGCGAGAGAACATGCGTGCGCTAGGCGGATCGAGCAGCTCGTAACTCCACTCGATCGTCCGCCGGAGGGTCCGCTGTCGCTCCGGCACGTTCCGGTCGGTCGCGGCCAGGAGCGGGAGCCGCTGTTCCAGGCGCGCCAGCAGCCCCTCGGGAGACAGGAGCTTCACGCGGCTGGCGGCGAGCTCGATGGCGAGCGGAAGCCCGTCGAGGCGAGCGGTGATCTCCGCGACCGCGGGCGCGTTCTCCCTAGTGAGCGCGAAGTCCGGTCTGGCGGCCGCGGCGCGCTCGGCGAACAGCGCGACCGCCTCGAACTGCGCGAGCGACTCCAAGTCCGGAAGCTCTTGGGGGTCCGGCAACAAGAGCGGAGGGACGGGGAACTCTTGCTCTCCGTAGACGTGCAGCGGGACGCGGCTCGTCACGAGAGCCTTGACTCGGGGGCCGGCGCGCAGCAGCGGCTCGAGGACCCGCGGCGCGGACTCGACGACATGCTCGAAGTTGTCCAGCAGCAGCAGGAGGTCCTTGTCTGCCAGGTGATCCGCCAGCGTATCGATCAGCCGGCGCCCCACCTCCTCGCGCACGGAGAGGGGGTCCGCGATCGCGGCCGGAACCAGCTCGGGGTCGGTCACCGAGGAGAGGTCGACCAAGAACGCGCCGTCGTCAAAGCTGGCGAGCGCCTGGGTAGCGACCTGCAACGCCAGACGCGTCTTGCCCGTGCCGCCCGGCCCGGTCAACGTCACGAGTCGGTTTTCTGCCAGGAGCTCGCGCACGCGGGCTATCTCCGCCCCCCGGCCGATAAACCTCGTGAGCTGCGCCGGCAGGTTGTTAGGCCGGGCGTCGAGGGTCCGCGGCGGAGGGAAGTCCTGCTCCAGCCCCTCGATCATCACCTGGTACAGGCGCTCCGGCTGCGTCAGGTCCTTGAGTCGATGGGGGCCGAGATCGCGCAAGCGGGTTGCAGGGGGCAGGCTCCGCTCGACCAGAACGCGCGTGGCGTCCGAGAGCAACACCTGACCGCCGTGTGCGGCCGCGGCGATCCGCGCCGCTCGATTGACGTCCAGCCCGACGTAGTTGGCGCCGCCCAACACCCCCTCGCCGCTGTGGAGTCCCATCCGGACGCGAAGGGCGCCCCCCTCCGGCCACGCGGTCTCCACCAGCTCGCGCTGGATGCGAACCGCGGCGCGGACGGCCGCGGTCGGCGTGGGAAACACGGCGAAGAAGGAGTCGCCCTCGGTGCTCACCTCATGCCCGTCGCCGTCGGCGATGGCGGCTCGCACGATCGCGTCGTGGCGCCGCTGCACGTCCTGGTACCGCTCCCGGAGCCGCTCCAGCATCCGGGTCGACCCCTCCACATCGGTGAACAGGAAGGTGACCGTGCCCGTCGGAAGGTCTCCCATCTCGCCTTCTGTCCAGATCGCCGGGGCTGGCGGCAACAGTAGCGGACCGGGAGCGGACGACGACGGCCCGGATCGTTGCCCGCTTATTGGTTCCCGGGTGCGGCACTGACGTCGGCCAAGGCCGAGTCCGCATCGCGCTCTATGGCGAGATCTCCGATCGAGACGACCCCAATCACCTTGCCGTTTTCGACCACGGGAAGGCGTCGCAGGGCGTTGTCCCTAAGGAGACGTTCGGCGTCGTCCAAAGTGTCTCTCGGGGACGCCACTACTAGGTCTTCGCTCGCGACTTCCATGACGGGCGTAGCGGCGGCGTCCCGGCCCTCGGCGACTGCCCGGATCACGATGTCGCGGTCGGTCACGATCCCGACGAGGTTGCTCGAGCGATCTACGACCAACACATCGCCTACGTCTGCGTCGCGCATCAACCGGGCTGCTTCGATCAAAGATGCATCTTTGCTAACGGTCTGGGGTGCTCGAGCCATGATGTCACGAATGCTTTGAGCCACGGCTGCCTCCTTCAGCTGGTCGAATCGTCGGAGAAACTACCTACCCTCTGCCAGCAAGCGGTACTCGTCCTCCCGGCGAGATAGGGCCCGTAGGACTCGTTGGGGCAGGAGGATGGAGACGCGGAACACATGAGCCATCGGTCGTAGAGCCGGCACCTCAGGTCAGACGCTCGACAGGGCTGTACGTTAGCCGCACGAATAGGATCTCCTGGAGAGAAGACGCTATCTGCGCGCGGATCAGGAAGGCGACTGATGCAAACCGACTCGCGGTCGATACGCGGGTGAGCACCCGACGCTCTGCATTCATGCGCGGTGCGCTGTTTCTCTGGCTATTAGCGCCGGTTTTGCTCTGGAGCGCGCCGGCGCCGGCAAGGTCGTCGATCGCGGCGCGGCCGGTAGCCACAGGCCTGGACCTTCCGGCGACCTTCACCTTCGCTCCCAACGGCAAGATCTTTTACGGCGAGCTCTTGAGCGGCGAGATCCACCTCCTCGATCCTCGGACGGGGGCCGACTCGTTGTTTTTCAACGTTCCGGAAATCAGCCAACGGGGCGAGCAGGGCCTGTTGGGGATCGCTCTTCACCCCCGATACCCGTCGGCTCCCTACGTCTATGCCTTTGCGACGCGCGCTTCGTCCGGCTTTGCACGTAACGAGATCTTGCGCATAGCCGACCGCGGCGGACGCGGATCTGAGTTGAGGGTCCTCTTTAGCGCCCCTGCGCGGGAGGTGCACAATGGTGGTCGCATCGCGTTCGGACCAGATCGAAATCTCTACGTCGTGATCGGCGACGCAGGCGCGCCCTGGACCTCACAGGATTTGAACAGCCCTTCGGGGAAGGTCTTGCGGATGACGGCCGCAGGCGCGGTCCCGCGAACAAACCCCGTCCCCGGCAGCTATGTCTACGCCTATGGCATTCGCAACTCGTTCGGCTTTGCCTTCGACCGCAAGACAGGCGGGCTGTGGCTGAGCGACAACGGACCCGAGTGCAACGATGAGGTCAATCGGATCACGCCTGGGGCAAACTACGGATGGGGTGCGTCGGCAACCTGCTCCTCTCCGCCCAATCCCCCCAGGAACACGAATCGCGACGGGCAACGTCCGACCTTGCCGCAGCTTTGGTACGGGCAGAGGCTCGCTCCCACAGGAACCGCGTTTTGCAGGTCGTGCGGGCTCGGTAGGAGCAGCGCCGGCAGGTTGTTCTTGGGGACATGGAGGACGCGGGAGATACGCCGCGTAACGCTTGGCCCAAAGCGGCGTAGCGTGCGCTCTCACAGCGTCGTCTACACCCACCGATCCGGGGTGTTCTCAATGGAGGCGGCTCCCAATGGGGCTCTCTATTTCAGCGGTCAGGACGCGATCTACAGGCTTGTGCGCTCTCGCTAGCTCGAGACAAGTTCGAGGCAGCCGTCGAGCTGCTGTGCCGGTGTCAGATGGATCGCGAATGATTCTGCTCGGCTTCTTCGTCCAGCGACAAGCTGCTAGGAGGCCCCGGGCGCGCCTCCGAAGGTGAGCCCGACCTCGTAGGCTTCAACGTCCCTGATCGTCATGCCGGCTCCGGCCGCCGCCTGCTGGCGCGTCTGGCCGGCCTGTTCCTCCGAGGCGCGCAGCGCCTGCTCGCTCTCCCAGAACGTGATGGTGATCGCCTTGTCTCCGTCGGTGCTGACGAGCAGCATCCCGCCTTCGTTGCCTTCCATCTGGTCGATCGCGCCCGTCGCCTGGTCGAAGGCGCGCACCGCGTCGTCGCTGGACGCAGCGCCCATGTCATAGAAGCTCACCCGAGCGTGCATGTCTCCTCCCC
This sequence comes from Actinomycetota bacterium, assembly GCA_030863485.1. The sequence goes on along the minus strand of JALZBR010000237.1, from coordinate 1,557 downwards.
GTTCGACTTCCGAGGAAGGCACTCTAAGACTCGCGGGTGGATTGCACCACGCTTCCGGGCCCGGCCTCAGCAGGCCCCCAACTGCGCCCGCCGTGCTCCCCCGTAACGCTTCTGAGACGAGGGGCGTCGACAATGGTCTGCATGGGGCTGCACGGGCGCGCGCCCGCCGGGGTTGGACGATGAGCCGCGAGGTCAGGGTGGCGGACGTCGTGCTTGCCGCCACGGTCCTCTTGTTCGTCTCCGGGCTGGCCCTGATGGTGGCGTCCGGAGAGATGGCGTGGCCGCTCGCGGTCTTCTTCGGCGTCGAGATCGCGTTCCCCGCGGTCGGCTGGTTCATCGTGCGGGTTACCAGGAACCGAGTGGGCTGGGTGTTCCTGGCCGCCGGGCTGGGCCTCGCCATGCAGGCGTTTTCATCGGGGTACGGCGAGTACGGCCTGGTCGAGAGGCCGGGAGCGCTCCCCGGCGCGGTCGTGGTCACATGGCTCGGCGAAGTCGTCTGGCTTCCCCAGCTCGTCGTGGCGACCATGTTCCTGTTCTTGCTGTTTCCGGAGGGGAGGCTTCCGTCGCGGCGCTGGCGCTCCGTCGCCTACCTCGGGGTGGCCGGAGTGCTCCTGCTCGAAGCAAGCATCCTCTTCGCGCCGACCCTCTATGCCCATGAGGACGTTCGGGCCCCCCTGGCCGGCGTGCTCTCCGAAAGCGTGCTCGCGGTGCTCGGGACTGTCGGGGGCCTGATCCTCCTGCCGACCGTGCTGCTCGCCCTCAGCGCGGTCGTCGTCCGTTACCGCAGGGCGGGGACTGTGGGACGGGCGCAGATCAAGTGGTTCGCCTACGCGGCGACAGTCTTCTTGGCTGCCGAGCTTACGTTCAACGTCTTCGAGCTCGGCCGGGACAACGCGTTGCTGTCGGTTCTGAACGGGCTGGCGGGCTTGCTGATCCCCGCGGCCGTGGCGATCGCCATCCTGCGCCACCGCCTTTACGACATCGACGTCGTGATCAACCGGACGCTCGTCTATGCAGGCCTGACCGCGTTCCTGGCGGCCGTCTACGCCGTCGGTGTCCTGGTGCTGGGCCAGCTGCTCAGCGCGACGGCGGGAGGCAACGACATCGCGGTGGCGGCATCGACGCTCGCCGTGGCGGGCCTGTTCCGCCCCGCGCGAGCTCGCATTCAGGAGTGGGTGGATCGACACTTCTACCGTCGACGCTACGACGCCGCTCGGACTCTGGAAGCGTTCGCCGCCCGGCTTCGACAGCAGGTGGATCTCACCGCCGTCGTCCGGGATCTCGAGGCGACCGTGAGCGAGACGCTTCAGCCCCAGAGCGTCTTCACATGGCTGACGCCGAGCGACGCTTTGCCAGCGCGACATTCGACGGACAGGCGAGGCTGAGGAGCCGGAGCCGGTCGAAGCGTTCTGTTGTTCCTGTGAACCCCTTGTTCGCCGTTCTCGCGCTTCGTTCTACGAGGCGCATACGGCGTGTTGAGTCACGGCACGCCGCAGAACCGCGTCATTGTGACTGTCGGCCAAAAGCGGACAAACCTCCCTGAGGTGTCCCGTCCTT
>JALZBR010000232.1 GCA_030863485.1 Actinomycetota bacterium | reverse complement strand
GCCCCGCACTGCGTAAGGCCACGACGACCTCGGGCGTAACCGAGTCGGCCAGCAGGGTGCGCGCCGCCGCGAACACTTCCACGGGTGGCACAGATTTCGGCGCCTCTCGGGACTCTCGCATAGATTGACCTCACCGAAGCAGTGTGGCTGTCCCTGGGCACCCTTCGCGATCAGTGGGACCTTGCCATTATGCGGTTGCGATGCCGGCCACCCGGAAGCGGGATCGTTCTGATTTGCGGTCAACTTCAGCCCGCGGCCCCGTCGATGGCGATGCTCCAGTCGCCCCGGAGCACGTCCCGGGGCACGTCAGGTCGGGACTACAGACCGCCTCACCTCGAACCGATCCTGGCCAGGGGGAACCCGAGGCCACTCTAAGGATCCGCGACGAGGGGCACCCTCTCGGCGAGACGTAGCTCGCCTACCGCGGATGTGTGACGGCACGGCGCCCGCCCGAAGCCACACTGCACGCAGGGAGAACGCCAAGCCGCACACACGCGGTAGCGGACCCCGAATATCGACTACGTCCAAGGCAGGAAAGGCCGGGGGGAGACCGTGGACCCACGATCGATCCCGCTTCCCTGCGGCCGCGAGGGGGCGGCGGGGTTTTCCCTGTGACCCATCTCAACGGGGCGCCCACCGATTCCCCACTCGGGCATTACCTAGCGGTGCTATGGCGCCGGAAGGGCCTCGTACTCGTCACACTGGCCGTCACCATCGCCGCCGCTGCCTACTACTCCTTTCGTCAACCGGCCATTTACCAGTCCGCCACGGAGGTCCATCTACGGCCCCCCCTGTTGTCTGCTCTGGGCGAGTCGCAAAAGCCGAACCTGGAAGAGGAGGCGCTCTTGGCTCGGTCGGTGCCGGTGGCCGAGCGCGCGGGTCGTCTTCTCGGTGACCCGGCCCCCCCGGCTGACCTGTTGTCTGGACTGTCGGTTGCTCCCGTCCAGCCCGGAGCTTCCGTCCTCAGGTTCAGCTACACCGCCCGGGACCCGGTCGTGGCTCAACGCAGGGCACAGACCTTCGCCACCGCGTACTTGGAGTATCGCAGCGACGAACTGCTGACGGAGCTGGACAACGTGGCGATGCCGCTGCGCGAGCAGTCCCAGGTCCTGAGGACGCGCCTATCGGAGCTCTATCAACGCTCCCGAGCGACCGCCGATCCCAATGAGCGACAGATGCTGGTGGCGGAGGCTCAGACGCTGTCGAGTCAGCTGCTTTCGCTGCAGGAACGGTTGCAGCAACTTCTGCCCCCTGGGGACCTGCAGTTCGGTTCGATCATCCGTCCGGCGGACGTGCCGGTCGCGCCGTCCGGTCCCAACCGCAGGGGAGACCTCCTACTCGCCCTCTTGGTGGGAACGGCCCTCGCCGCCGGCCTGGCGATCCTCATCGACCGGCTCGACGGGCGCGTGCGCGGTCGCGAGGAACTGGAAGCCGCTCTCGGCGCTCCGGTCTTGGCTGCCGTACCCACGGTTTCACCCTGGCGCAATGGCAGTCCTCTGGTGACTTTGACTGCGCCGCAGTCTGCCGCCGCAGAGGCTTACCGGGCTTTGCGCACGAGCATTCTCTTGAACAAGAGTGAGGAACCGGTCCGAACCCTGCTCGTCACCAGCGTGGACGCCACCCACGCGTCGACGGTGGCCTGCGCGAATCTCGCTATCGTCCTGGCGCTGGCGGGGCTCAAGACCGCGATCGTTGCCGCTGATCTGAGCAGGCCGCGGCAGCTCCACAGCCTCTTCGAGGAGCGTCCGGAACTGGCTGGCGCGGTCCAGCTGTTCGAGTTGGCTGTTCTTCTCCACGGCGCCGAACGTGTTGAGCGCGTGGCCCGGACGCTCATGACTCCCAGCCGTGTTGACAACGTCAGCTCGACCAGGGAGTGGGGACAGTTCTTCCGCCTAGCCAGCGCCTTGCCTGTAGGAGAGGTGCAGGCGGGTGACCCGACGATACCTGAAGGGCTTTGTTCGTCTCCTGGAGACCTCTTGGCCTCTGACATCCTGCCCAAGGTCATCGCGGATCTGCGCACAAGGGCCGAGTTCGTGATCCTCGACGGTCCACCACTTCCGGCAGGCGTGGACGCCACCATCCTCGCCAGTGCCGTCGACGGGGTGTTACTCGTCGCGCGCGCTGGTCGGACTGGCCGAGAAATGCTCACGCGGGCCGAAAGGGACCTCAGCCGCGTCGGGACCAAGGTTGTCGGTACGGTCGTGTATCAGTAGGCCCGGCCTACTAAGGGATGCCGATCTTCCTTCCGACCATAGACGCGCCGAAGAACTGGAGGACGATCGATTCGTTCAACCACGAGTTAACTCCCGCCCATATCGCCAAGAACGCCCTTCACCCCGTGGACCTGAGCGCACCCCATGCGTGGGTCCCTGGGACGGCGTAGACACGATACGCAGTTGGCTCCATGGCCCCCCCACCTGTCATCAGTACGGTCAGCAGGACGAAAGAGGGAGGGGCGTAACCTTGAGTTGCGAAAGCCCCCACGCCCATCACTCAACTTAGAGCCTGTTCAGCGAGGACTTTGCATGCCGACCTCGAACGGTAAACGAGCGCTGGTGACCGGGGCGGGGGGATTCATCGGACACCATCTCGCGTCTTACCTGAAGGAGCAGGGATTCTGGGTTCGGGGTGTTGATTTGAAGTACCCGGAGTACAGCCGAGTAGATGCGGACGAATATGCCATCTTAGACCTCCGGCGGCCGGAGGACGCGCTCGCCGCCACGGAGGGGGTTGACCACGTCTATGCTCTGGCTGCAGACATGGGCGGAATGGGGTTTATTTCCTCAAACCATGCCACTATCTTTCACAACAACGCACTGATCAACGTGAATACGATCGAAGCTGCTCATCGGAGCGGAGTCTCCAGGTACTTCTTCAGCTCATCCGCCTGCGTTTACCCCGAACACCTCCAAGGCGTCTCTTCAGTCGCAGCCCTACGGGAAGAAGACGCCTACCCTGCCAACCCTCAGGATGCCTACGGTTGGGAAAAGCTCTTCGGGGAGCGCCTCTGCGAGTACTACTCTTGGGAACATGCTCTCGATACGCGAGTAGCCCGCTTTCATAACATCTATGGCCCATACGGCACCTACGACGGAGGACGAGAGAAGGTGCCTGCCGCGATGTGCCGCAAGGTGGCTGCGGCCGCGCCGGGGGACTCGATAGAGATATGGGGGGATGGGCAGCAGACCCGGTCTTTCTGCTACATCGATGACTGCCTCGAAGGCATCTACCGTCTCATGCATTCGGACTATCCGCAGCCACTGAACATCGGTACCGACCGTATGGTGAGCATTGACGAGCTTGCCGGCATCGTCATTGCCCTGTCTGGGAAGAAGGACCTTACTCTCCACCACGTGGAGGGCCCCCAGGGAGTTCGGGGGCGGAACTCTGACAACACTCGACTCAGAGAGGTACTTGGGTGGGAGCCACAGACTACGCTCGAGTGGGGACTCGAGCGCACCTACCGCTGGATCGAGAAGGAACTTCAAAGACAGAAGGTTTGAGCGACCGCCCTTCCAATCCGCACATCCCACGTATCGACGTCCTCGGCGTAGGGATCAGCGCAATCAACATGGCGACGGCCGTGGACGAGATATCTAGATGGGTGCGGGACGGAGAACAGCATTACGTCTGCGTAACCGGCGTCCACGGGGTCATGGAATCGCAGCGCGATCCAGAAATGCGTCGGATCTTCAACGACTCCGGCCTCACCACACCGGATGGAATGCCAATGGTTTGGGCTGGTCACCGGGCGGGCGCCGCAGAGATGCAGCGGGTCTGCGGACGGGACCTCATGCTCTCGCTGTGCGCGGTTGCGGTGGAAAATGGCTGGTCCTCGTACTTCTACGGCGGTGCGGTCGGGGTCGCAGAACTTCTCGCGCAACGTCTGACCATGCGTTTCCCCGGTCTTCGAATCGCCGGATGTCTGTCTCCGCCCTTTCGCCCGCTGAGCCCGGACGAGGATCGCGAAATCGTGGCCACGATCAACGGGGCGCGTCCGGATCTGCTATGGGTGAGCCTGGGCGTGCCGAAACAGGAGCGCTGGATGGCCAGCCACCTGGGGCGCGTGCACGCACCTGCGCTCCTCGGCGTCGGCGCTGCGTTCGACATGCACGCCGGACTCGTGCCGCATGCGCCCATGTGGATGCAGCGGACAGGCTTCGAATGGCTCTATCGCCTCGCGCACGAACCGCGCCGCCTGTGGAGGCGCTACCTCTCCAACAACCCCCGGTTCTTGCTCGAGATCACGCGGCGTCCTCCCGTGCTGCTGACCGAACACCAGTAGGCCTCTTCAGAGGATTCCCGGTGACAAAGACGCCAGCCCAGGAGGAACGGGCGGAATGAGGTTTGCGTTCACCGTCAGAGACGCGCGTTTGGATATTCCGGGTGGCATCGGTACAAGCGTGTTCTCGATTGCGAGCGAGTTGATTGGGCAGGGGCACGAAACGTATGTAGTGGGCCTTCTTCCATCCTGCTCGACCGTCGATCTCGCGCAAACCTACGGCGTCGATCCTCTACCGCAAATCATAGAAATCGCGCGGAGTGACGCGCCGACGCGGCCGAAGAGTGTCGCCGCCTGGCTTACCCGAGGCGCAACCATTCTTAGCGAACTCCGGCCTGATGCAGTGGTTGTCAACGGGGCGCTTCCGTTGCGGCTTCGCTATCCGACGATATTCGTCTCTCACGATCTCGAGGAGCGAGGACGAGGTAATCGTCTCTCCCGATCTCTGTACAAGCGCGTCAGCTACGCGACTGCTTCCTGTGTCGCAGCGACGTGCAGCGAGGTACAAGCCGGGTTGGCCTCCCAACTGGGTATGAACCGCGGTGCCATCAGCCTCCTGCCGACGTGCGTGAAAATCGCCCGATACAAGCCCCAAGCGCTCGCCACACGTACCAGGACCGTCCTCCACATTGGAACCACTGCGTACAAGAACCCATGCGCCAGCATTAGAGCCTTTGGTGAGATCTCGGATAGCGCCGCGTCGTTGCTGATAACCGGCCCTCCCACGGAGGATGTGCGAGAAGCGATCCGAGTTCTGCACCCGACGCTCCGAGAGAATGTGGAAGTGTTGGGCTACATTCCGTCCGACGAACTCATCAGCCTCCTCGGCTCGGTACGGGCAGTGAGTATCCCATCGAAGTATGATGTACCAGTCGCATCACCTACGGCGCTCGAGGCTATGGCGAGTGCGACACCGTTCCTCGAGACGGGATCAATTAGCAAGGATCTGCTGGGAGAAGCCTCTCCTGATTCGGATGTAGTCGGGTCAGGAGGATTGCAGGCCGCGATGGAACGATTGTTGTCTGACGACGATTACTGGCAGGCCCGCAGCGAACAGGTGCGACAGCGAGCCGAGCAGTTTTCGGCTGAAACCATCGCGTCGCGGTATCTCGCGCTGGTTGGTTCGCTCTCGTTGACGTGACTACGAAGTGAATTGAGCCGGCCCGGAACAAGCTGGTCTCAGCGTTGCCGGAGCCAATCGTCGAGGCATCCAGCCGCTGCTACGTCCGCTGGTCGCTGCATCTAGCCTTTCTTGAGCATTGGGGTCGTTTGGATGGCGTAGGCAGGTTACGCAGTTGCGCTCAGGGCTGCGCCGTCTGGGCTCCGTACTGTTCGTCCCTGGCCCCCCCTATATCAGGATGGGCCGGAAAGGGAGTGCAATGGACTACGCCAAGCCCACAGTCGTGGACTACGGCTCCATCGCGGAGCACACGTTCACGGCGGGCCAGGGCAAGAGGATCGTCACCGGCAACACCGACGGGCTCACCGAGACCGTCAACCTCCTCGGGACCTGAGGCAGCCGCTGCTGGACGTTGCTAGCTGCCCGCCATGGGATCGCTTGCCCTGTTTGTGCCGCGTTCGGGTCGTCCGGATGCGGCGGATGGTCGGCGGATGTTGGAGGCTGCGCCTCATCGGGGAACCCTCCGGGAGGTCGTGGTCCATGGCAGCTGTC
>JALZBR010000215.1 GCA_030863485.1 Actinomycetota bacterium | reverse complement strand
AACGATGCATCAAGACACCGACGACAACGCCCACCGCGAGTATGTAAGCCGTCTTCTAACGGAGCACCGACCGCCCCACGGCGGTGAGGAGGGACTCTACAAGCTAAGCCATGATGCCCGCATCACGCGAGTCGGAGGCTTCCTCAGGAGAACTAGCCTGGACGAGTTACCGCAATTGGTCAATGTCGTCCGGGGGGAGATGTCGCTCGTGGGACCCCGACCGGCCCTGCCCTGGGAAGTCGAGCTGTACAAGCCTGCTCACCGTGCCAGGCTCTTGGTGAAGCCGGGTGTGACCGGGCTCTGGCAGGTCAGCGGACGAAACAGCTTGACCATGAGCCAAGCGCTGGACCTCGACGTCGAGTACGTCCGCCGACAAAGCGTGGGGCTCGATTTCGCAATCCTCGCAAAGACCTTACCGGTCGTCCTGATGCGCCGCGGCGTTAGATAACCAACCACCTATTCCGCAACTTCCGAACCCTCGTCTACTCCACCGTTTCCGTCAGGACTCAATAGAAGGGATGATCAGCATCGCCAAGACCCTACCCGTTCTGATCACCCTCCCATGCCGTTCGGTCACCCGCTGCCACTCGGATTGGCTTTCACCAAAATAGCCGGGGTCCCATCCGTTGAAGTGTCCGGCTCGTCATCGAGGAATCCTGCCTACTGCTCCCTGCTTCAAAGCCCAATCTCGGTTCACACTCCACCCGTAATCTGTCTGAAAAGGTAACCCTCTAGGCGGGAGCAAGATAAGGTGCATGACCCGAGCGTCTCAATCGCAATGTGCACCTTCAACGGACAAAGGTTTCTTCGGGGCCAGTTGGAAAGCTTCCTTGTGCAAACACGTCTTCCCGACGAGCTTGTGGTCTGCGACGATGGCTCTACTGATGCTACTGTCGATATCATGAGGGAATTCTCAGACGATGCACCTTTCCCCGTTCACCTTCAAGTCAATGACAGCAACCTAGGCCCGACCAAGAACTTCGAAAAGGCCATATCCGCTTGTAAGGGCGACGTCATAACGCTTTCAGATTGGGACGATATATGGATGCCGCGGAAGCTAGAACGACTGATCGACGCACTCACGCAGTCCCCTGACATCGGCCTCGTGCTCAGCGATGCAAATCTAATCGATGAGGACGGGAAGAGTATTGGCAAGACCTTATGGAAAGCACGCTGTTTCCGAAGCCTTGACCGGATAATGCTGGTGCGGGGGGCCAACGAGCGAATACTCAAGAGAAACATGTCGGTGACTTACGGCGGCACTATGGCCTTCCGGTCGAAATTCAGCAGCACCTTGCTCCCGATCCCTTCTGACTGGCTGCACGACACCTGGATTGGAGTAGTTGTTGCGGGCTTGGCGAGAGTTACCGTCGTGAACGAACCGCTCATGCACTATCGCCAGCACTCGCGGAATACGTCGGGCGCGGGAAATATTGATTTCACTACCAGAGCCCGACTGGCCGGGATGAATACAGGAGAAACGTTCTCTGAAAGAGCACGGCGCCTACATCTCGCCTTCGAACGTCTATCCTCAAATCCTGCCGCAAATCCAGAATTCTGTCAGCACCTGCTCAAGGCGGAAGAGCACGTGCTTTTTCGCGCTCGCATTCAAGGCTCACGCATTGGTCGCGCTTTCCCGATCGCGCATCAGCTTCTCGTTGGAGGATATCGGCGCTACTCAGCCGGCTGGCACTCTGCGGGTGCCGACTTCTTCCTGCGTTAGCACCCCTGGCACCAGAGGCCGGCCGTGATGCCCGGCGCACCATTACCATTACGACTCGTGCTGGCTCCAACCGCGAAAGGGCAAGAAGATCCGTTCCCCGTCCCGGGCTGGAGCGGGGCCACACGAGCCGGGCGCGTTGCGGTAGCTTGGCGAGTCGCGAGGTGTTTTCTCGGAACAAGTGTATCCTTCATTCCTCAAGCTGGCGGACGCCAACGGGCGGTAATCAGGGCGTTGCTATGCAAAAGGTGAAGAAAAAGGCAACGACGCTACTCAGAGCAGAAGCGCTTTATGAAAAAAACGTCGAGCTGGATCCAGCGCGTTAAAACGACAACAGGCCTCCCGAGTGACCGACACGTCGTATGGGCACCCAAATGCCTTCCGGACATGAGCCGCGATCCATTCCCGACCGGGACAGCGTGGCGAGCAACTCGCTTGCGGTCGCGATATGGACTCTCGTCAGCCGCATAACAGGGGTCGCGAAGGTAATCATAATCGCAGCGGTACTGGGGCCCACCTATCTCGGCAATCTCTATCAAGCCCTTAACCTCATACCCAACCTTGTCTATTTTGGGTTTCTTGCTGGTTCCTTGTTTGCCTCGGTGCTCGTTCCTCCATTAGTCCGTTACATCTCCTTAAAGGACCTGCGCGCCGTTGAGCGGCTGGCGGGCGGCTTCCTTGGCATGGCGCTGATCGTGTTCTCCCTTGTCGCGGCCCTAGTGATGATTGCGGGCGGGATAGTGACCACTATCTTGTCTTCCGGAGTACAGGATCCCTCTATTGCACAGGCTCAGCAACGGATCGGATGGTATTTCTTGCTCCTGTTCATGCCTCAAGTCGTCCTGTACGGAATCGCGGCAACGTCGGGGGCAGTTATGAATGCCCAGAATCGGTTCGCGCTCCCAGCCGCTGCGCCCGCACTCGAAAACATCGGGATTGTGG
>JALZBR010000214.1 GCA_030863485.1 Actinomycetota bacterium | reverse complement strand
TGTTCAGGGCGTCGAAGTTGTAGCGCGTGAGCTCGACCTCCGGGCCGTCCGCCACCCTGTAGCCGAGTCCGATGAAGACGTCGACGATGTGCTGGACGGTCCCCGTCAGGGGGTGGATCCCGCCGATTGGAGGACGCCGTCCGGGAAGGGTGACATCGACCCGCTCGGACTCCCACCGCTTGGCCCGCTCCTGCGCCTGGAACGTCTCGGCCTTGCGAGCCAATGCCTCCTCGAGCTCCGCGTGCACCTCGTTCGCCCGCTGACCGAGGTCTTTACGACGCTCATCGGGCACGCTTCCGAGGGACGAGCGGGCTCGGGAGAGGGGCGACTTCCGGCCCATGGCGCGCACCCGAGCCTCCTCGAGGCTCGCCATGTCCGCGCTCCGACCAATGGCATCCAGGCCCTGGGCACGCGCCTCCTCGAGCTGCGACAGCAATTCCTCCGGGGTGAGGCTCACGCTGCTCCCTGCCGAGCTTTGGTCGGGAGAACCAGCGTGAACGTCGATCCCTCGTTCAGCGTGCTCTCGACGGAGAGGGTCCCTCCGTAGGCCTCGGCGAGTCGCTTGCTCAGGTGCAACCCCAGGCCGGTCCCCCGAGGCCCCGCGATCTGCCCGGTGGGGCCCGGTCCGGCGAAGACGCTTTCGAGCCTGTCGGGCTCAATGCCGACACCCCTGTCGCTCACGGTCAACGTCATCGACGATCCGTCCGTTCGGGCGGAGACCTCGACCGGACCCGTCTCGGAGAACTTGACGGCGTTCTCCACCAGGTTCGCTATGACCCGCTCCAGCCGGTCGGCGTCGGCCCAGGCGGTCACATCGTCGGGGATATCGACCGTCACCCTCTCGCCGCCGGGTAGCTGGGTGACCTGCGCGATCGCTTTGTTGGCCACCGCGGCCACGTTCGCGTCGCGAGGATCCAGCTCGAGACGACCGGCCTCCAGACGGGCGAGGTCGAGGACCTCGCTGATGATCCGGCTCATGCGCTCGGCGTCGGCGAGGATCGTTTCGACGAATTGAAGCCTCTGCTCCTCGTTGAACCGGTCCCAGCGTTTCACGAGCGTGGCCGAGAACCCCTTGATAGAGGTCAGGGGCGAACGCAATTCGTGCGCGATCTTGGAGATCATCTCTGCGAACTGGGTCTCGCTCATTGGTGCCCGAGGATAAACCGGCGGCTATTGATCCCCGACGGCGCGTCGCTGGCGAAGGACCTCGAACAGCAAGATCGATCCGGCGGTCGAGACATTGAGAGATTCCACCGGGCCCGGCATCGGGATTCTGACCATGCGGTCCACGAGGGCCTCGACGTCTGGGGACATCCCCCAGGCCTCGTTCCCCAGGACGATGGCGCAGCGACCACTGAGATCGACATCGAACAGATCGTCGTCCGCGTCCGCAGCCGCCCCGATGATGGCGGCGGAGGCCTCACGCAGCGCGGTCGCGACCTTTTCGAGGGGGGCGGCCCTGACGAGCGGCACCCCGAACAGCGCCCCGGCGGCCGACCGGACGACCTTGGGGTGCAGGGGATCCACGCTCCCGTGGGCAAATACGACCGCTCCGGCCCTGGCGGCGGCGGCCGAGCGTACGAGGGTCCCCGCGTTCCCCGGATCGCGCACGTCGGCGAGCACGAGCGTGAGGTCGGAGGCGGCCAGGGCCTCGACCCCGACGCTGGGGTCGGCAACCACGGCCACGACCCCCTGAGGGGTCACCGTGTCGGACAGGACCTGGATCACGTCGTCGGTCACGACCCAGGGCGAGACGCCGGAGCTCTGAAGGTCCTGCTCGAGAACGGCGCCCATTACGCCCTCCGCCACGAAGACGTCGTGGACCTCGACGGCGGAACGGAGGGCCTCCAAGACGACGTTGAGCCCCTCGACGAGGAAGAGCCCGCTCTTGTCGCGCTCGGCGCGCTTGTGGAGCTTGCGCGCCGCCTGGACGCGCGGGTTGCGGATGCTGGTGAGCGGCGCCCGGGTCAGGACGCGGGTTCGAGCGACCGCTTAGCGATCTCGGCGAGCTGCTTGAAGGCGCCGGGGTCGTTCACGGCCAGCTCGGCGAGCATCTTGCGGTCCACCTCGACCTCCGCTTCACGCAGGCCGGAGATAAAGCGGCTGTAGGAGAGCCCGTTGTCGCGGGCGGCCGCGTTGATCCGGACGATCCAAAGGCGGCGGAAGTCGTTCTTGCGCGCACGGCGGTCCCGATAGGCGTAGTTGCCCGAGTGCATGACCTGCTCGTGCGCCGCCTTGAAATGCTTTCCCCGCGACGAGTAGTAACCCTTGGCTTGCTTGAGGACCTTGCGCCGCCTCTTCCTGCTGGCAACGCCTCGTTTGACACGTGGCATGTGACTTCCTCCTGTGGTGGTCTCAGCGAGTGCTTATCCGCCGAGCATCCGTCGCACGCGTTTGCGGTCCGCGGGCGCGATGGTGTCGGGAACCGTGAGCCGTCTCTTTCTCTGAGAGCTCTTCTTATCGAGCATGTGGTTCATGAAAGCCTTGCGTCGGCGGATCTTGCCGTTGGGACCTACCTTGAACCGCTTTGCAGCTCCGCGATGGGTCTTCATCTTCGGCATATCGTCAACCTCCTTCTGCTCTCGTGACCTTCACAGGCCGAGGTGCCTTCTTCTCGCCCGGCTGGTCGCTCTCCGAAGGAGGCGCTTGGTTTCCCTCGGAGGGTCGCGCCGAGCGCCCGTGAGGCTTGGGCGCTTCGGGTCGAGCTTTGTGTTGGATCGCGTCTTTGTGGGGGCCGAGGACCATCGTCATGTTCCTGCCGTCGAGCTTGGCCGGCGTGTCGACCTTGGCGATGTCGGCGACGTCTTCTGCCAACTGGTCGAGCAATCGCTGTCCCAATTCGGACCTCGACGTCTCGCGCCCCCTGAACATGATCGTCACCTTGACCTTGGCCCCTTGTCTCAGGAACCGAACGACGTGGCCCTTCTTAGTCTCGTAGTCGTGAGAGTCGATCTTGGGACGCATCTTCATCTCTTTGACCACGATGTTGGTCTGCTTCTTACGGGCTTCCCGCTGCTTTACGTCTTGTTCGTACTTGTACTTGCCGTAATCCATGATCCGGCAGACCGGAGGATCCGCCTGAGGGGCGACCTCGACCAGGTCGAGGTCCTGCTCCATCGCCATCTCGAGAGCATCTTTCGTCTCGAGGATGCCGACCTGCGTCCCGTCGGCGGCGACCACCCGTACCCGTGGGATGCGGATGCGGTCGTTGATCCTCAGTTCCTGTTGTGCGATACGAAGCCCCTTTCTCCAACCAACATGTCCGGCGAGAGAGCAAGACCCCCACGCCACCACGCGAAAAAGCCGGCGACGCCAAGATCGGACGTCACCGGCCCCCGTTCTCTTCTGACGACCGTCGTGACGACCGTCATGGGTCGATGCTCTGGCCGCGCGCAGACGGCCCCTTCCGAACCCCCGCGACTACACTGTGCACGCCTTTCGAGCAACGGTGCGCCGGGAGGTGAGGGGCAGGTGCAGCAGCCCCTTCTTGGCGACACATTCGCACAAGAGTATAGGTGAGGCGGACCAGATGAGCGATCGAGAACAAGAAGAGGGCGAGCGACAGAGACCCCGGATCGTCGACAAGCGGCGATCTGCCAGGCCTCCCTCCGAGAGCACCCCTTCGACATCTTTTGACCCGGGCCCCAGTTCGGCGCCCTCCGGGCCCGCCGCCCCCTCCCCCCTCCAACCACTTCTCAAGCAGACGAGACGCCGGCACCCGGAGGCGAAGGCGAGGTCTGGACGCCGGAGCAGGAGGCCGCCGCGCAGCAGATGGCCCGCGAGCTGGCCGAGCGCCCGAGCTCGGACTGGGTCCTCAACATCGCCGTCACCCTCGCCAACGTGGCGGGAGCCAAGATCGAGGTGGGGGTCCCCGAGGACGCCCGACTAGCCATCGACACCCTCGAGGCGATCGTGAACTCGGTGGCCACCCAGCTCGGTGGCGCCGAAGCCCCACTCAGGCAGACGCTGGCACAGCTCCAGATCGCCTACGCCCAGAGCGTCCAGCCCCCGCCCGCGACCCCCTAGCGCCGGCCGCCGGGAGTCAGAGGCGGCCTCGGGCGAGGCCGAAGAGGCGATCCAATACCTTCGCCCCGTCCACCCGGAGGGCGTCGTGGTGGTACTCGTTCGTGATCCAGGGTCGGAGGCTCGGCGTCACCTCGGCCGTCTCCTCTGAGAACCGGCTCTCGACGTACATGTCCTCCACGTAGACGGCCGCGGCGGCCGGAACCTCGTTCGCCGCCAGCCGGCTCTCGTCGTAGAGGCGCGGCCACTCGTGCTGCGCCAGTATCTCCGCCGCCTCCTTCAGGGAGGCCAGCGAGGAGAACTCATCGAACATCCACGAGAACACGTGCTCGCCGGTGAAGAAGTGGCCCGAGCCGTAGTCAGACGGCAGCACTCGATCGGCGGACCAGCGCGTGGCGCCCCCGTCGGCGTAGCAAGCCTCGTGCAGGATGGCGTAGATCGGGTTGCGATTGAAGAACATCCAGTTGTCGACGTCATAGAGGAAGGCGCGGGAGTCGTAGGGGAGCTCCAGCAGGTAATGAAGACGCTCAGCACCGTTGCTCATGCCGAGCATGTTGCCGACCTGTTGGAAACGCCGGGGCGTGAGGCGGTCTCCGGAAGGAAGCCGGACATCGTGGGCCTCCAGTCGTTCGTGGATCCTGCGAACGCGGTCGAGGTCTTCCGGATAGCGATCGTAGAAGCGGCGGTTGCGGACGAGCGTGCGCTCGAAGGTGGCCTTGTAGACGTCGTCGGTGTGACGTCCGACCGGAGGAAGGCCGCCCGTGATGAACGCCTCGCGGAGACCCTCGGGGGCGAAGGACAGATAGGTCGTCACGCAGAAACCGCCGAAGCTCTGTCCGAGCACGCTCCAGCGATCCACGCCCATGTCGCGCCGGATCAGCTCGGCGTCCCGGACGATCGAGTCCGCGCGGAAATGGATCAGATAGTCCGCCATCTCCCGACCCGAGGCACGCTCGTTGCCCACGAACGGCGTCGAGCGGCCGGTGCCGCGCTGATCCAGCATGAGGACGCGGTAGTCCTCGAGCGCTCTGTCGAGCCAGCCGGGATCCGTGGGGACCCGTGTCGGTCGCGGGGATTCATGGCCCGGCCCCCCCTGGAAGAAGACGAGAAACGGCTTGTCGGTGCCGTCTGGATCGGCGACCTCGCGGGCGAAGACGACGATCTTCTCGCCGTCGGGCGCGGAATGATCGAGAGGGACGGTGAACTCGTGCTCGGTCAGCACGAGGCCTGCTGGCCGATAGGTCGTGGACATGGCCGGATTGTCACACGGCCGGCGTTTGTGGGCTAGGGCACGATCTTGGTTATGGGCAGCTCCACGATGTCGGTCGCGCCCAGCGTCTTCAGCTGCGGGATGAGGACGTTGATCTGTGCCTTGGGGACCACGGTCTCCACCGCGTAGAAGCCGGTTTCGGCGAGTTGCGAGACCGTCGGGGCGCGCATGGCTGGAAGAGCCGTGACGACGTCCTTCAAGGTCTCCTCTCCCACATTGAGCTTCACGAGCACCCGCCCGCGAGCGTCGAGCGCCCCGCGCAGCAAGATCATGAGCTCGTCGATGGCGCGTCGCTTGCCGGGCTCCGCGAAAGATTCTTTGTTGGCGATGAGTTGGGTGCGCGACTCGAGTAGCACGTCGATGATCTCCATGCCGTGGCGACGCAGCGTAGAACCGGTCTCGGTCAGGTCGACGATGGCGTCGACGATGTCGGGGACCTTCGCTTCCGTGGCGCCATAGGACAAGAAGATGCGAACCGAGATGCCCAGTCGCTCGAAGTACCGCCGCGTGAGGTTTGGGAATTCGGTGGAGATGCGCGCATTGGGCTTGATGTCCTGAGGGCTCGTTATCCCCGTGTCGCGCGGAGCGGCCAGGACGATCTTCACGGGGAGATCCGTCTGCCGAGAGTACGGCAAGGCGCTCACGTGCTCGACGTCGGCCTCGGTCTCGGCGATCCAGTCCTCACCGGTCACGCCGATGTCGAAGAAACCCTCTTCGATGTAGGTGGGGATCTCCTGAGGTCTGAGGATCGCAACCGAGTCGATGCGAGGGTCGTCGATGGAACCTCGGTACTCGCGCTCGGACGCCCGCCTTACGCGCAGGTCGGCGGCCTCGAAGAGATCGAAGGTGGCCCGCTCGAGCGATCCCTTCGGGATGACTAGCTTGAGCACCTCCTAGAGCTCGCTTGCCGGCTTGGGCAGCGAGGAATACAGGTTCACCATCTCGAGAGCGGCCAGAGCGGCCTCGAAACCCTTGTTGCCCGTCTTGCCACCCGCTCGATCCATCGCCTGCTCGGCGTTCTCGGTGGTCAGGACGCCGAGGGTGACGGGGATCCCGGTCTTGAGTGAAACCTCGCCGATGCCATTGCACGCGTGGCCGGCGACGTAATCGAAGTGAGCGGTCTCCCCTCGGATGACGGCGCCGACGCAGACGATCGCGTCGACCTCGCCGGAGGAGGCAAGTCGCATGGCTGCCGCGGGGAGCTCGAAGGCTCCCGGCACCCACACCACCGAAGTATCCGCCTCTGCCACTCCATGGCGCTTGAAGCAATCGAGCGCCCCCTCGACGAGTCGCCGCCCCACGGTCTCGTTGAAGCGCGAGGCGACGATCGAAGCGCGAATCCTCTCGCCCTGAAAAGATCCCTCGTATACGTGAGTCATCGTGCCTCGCTTTCCGTAGACCGATCATCTTCGTCGGTTCCGTCTCGAAGATAGGCATCTAGAAGGTGGCCCATCTTGTCGCGCTTGACCTTCAGATAGCCGATGTTCTCCGCGTTGGGTTCGCTTTGCAACGGGACCCGCTCAACGATCTCTAGCCCATAGCCCTCGAGGCCCGCCCGCTTCGACGGGTTGTTCGTTAGCAGTCTCATCGTGGATACACCCAAGTCGACCAGTATCTGCGCCCCCACGCCGTAGTCGCGCACGTCCGGCGAGAACCCCAGCTCTATGTTCGCCTCCACCGTGTCGAGGCCGCCGTCCTGCAATGCGTATGCCTCGAGCTTGTGTCGCAGTCCGATGCCTCGACCCTCGTGTCCGCGGATGTAGACCACGACGCCCTCGCCCTCTTCGTCGATCTTGCGCATGGACTCGCGCAGCTGCGTGCCGCAGTCGCAGCGGAGACTCCCGAGGATGTCGCCGGTGAAGCACTCGGAGTGGACCCGGACGAGGACGTTCTCCTTGCCGGCCGGCTGACCCTTGACGAGCGCGACGTGAGTCCGACCATCGTCCGATTCGTATCCGACGGCCGTGAACGTTCCCTCGGTCGTTGGGATCCGTGCTTGCGTCACGCGGTGGACGAGCTTCTCGCTTCGGCGCCGGTAGGCGATGAGATCGGCGATCGAGATGATCGTCAGGCCGTGCTGGGCGGCGAAGCGTCTCAGCTCGGGGAGCCTGGCCATCGTCCCGTCCTCGCTGACCACCTCACAGAGCACTCCCGCCGGGTAGAGACCGGCGAGGCGAGCGAGGTCCACCGCGGCCTCGGTATGCCCGGCCCTGCGCAGCACCCCGCCGGGCGTGTACCGGAGTGGGAAGACGTGGCCGGGTCGACCGAGGTCCTGAGGGCGTGTCCTCTCGTCGATGAGCGCCTTGACAGTGAGGGCCCTGTCCCCCGCCGAGATGCCCGTCGTGGTGCCCTCGCGCACGTCGACGCTGATCGTGAACGCGGTGCCCATGCTGTCGGAGTTGTCCGGTGCCATGAGGGGCAGGTTCAGCTCGTCGAGACGCTCGGCTTCCATCGGGACACAGATGATCCCCGAGCAATGACGCACCATGAACGCGATGTGCTCGGCCGTCGTCTTCTCTGCCGCGACGATGATGTCGCCTTCGTTCTCCCGCGCCTCGTCGTCCACGACCACAACCATGCGACCGGCGCGCATCTCCTCGATGGCCTTCTCGATCGTTCCGAAGCTCATGACTTTCCTTCCTTCTCGCGATCGTCGAGACGATCGCTGTGCTGCTCTCTTTCGCGATCGTCGAGACGATCGGCGTCTTTTTCCTTCTCGCGATCGTCGAGACGATCGCTGTCTTGTTCGCTGGTCAGTTTCTCCACGTACTTCGCGATGAGGTCTACCTCGATGTTCGCCCGGTCCCCTACCTGCAGCCGTCCAAGCGTCGTCGTCTCCAATGTGTGCGGGATGACGGCCACCTCGAACGTCGACGTCCCGGCTCCCGCAACGGTGAGGGACACTCCGTTCAGCGCGACCGATCCCTTCATCACCACGTAACGAAGGATGTCGCGCCCGGCCTCCCACCACATGCGCCTTGATCTTTCTTCCTCTTCGATGCGGACCAGCCGGGCGGTGCCGTCGACGTGTCCCTGAACGAAGTGGCCCCCGAGATGATCCGTGGGACGAAGCGCGAGCTCGAGGTTGACGACGTCGCCGCGCGAGATGGCGTTCAGGGTGGTGCGCGCCAGCGTCTCCTCGACCGCCTCGGTCTCGAAGCGTTTGCGTCCGGTCGACACTGCCGTGAGGCAGACCCCGTCGACCGAGACCGAGTCACCTTTGTGCAACGCTCGTGCGATCGCTCGAGCCTCGATGGTCAGTTGCAGCGGTCCGCCCTTGCGCGGGCGCGCGCGAACGACGCGTCCCGTCGCCGTGACGATGCCCGTGAACATCTACGATTGCCTCTCCACAGGAGCGAGCAGCGACGTGAGAGCTGGGCTCTCCAGAATGACCCGGAAGCCGTCGCCCACCACTTCGGGCGGCGAGCAGGACCACCGACGTGCCTCGCTCAGGGTAGTGACGCCGATGTCGTCCAGGTCGGGTCCCCCTCGGCCGACCACGAGGGGGCCATAGAAGAGCTCGAGGCGGTCGACGAGGCCCGCTTTTAGCAGCGACGATGCCAGGATTCCCCCACCCTCGCACAGGACCTCGAGGAAACCCCGGGCTCCGAGCTGGTCCATGAGGGGTTCGAGGGCCACCCCCCGATCGGCGCGCTCGAGGATCAGGACCTCGGCCCCCGCCTCCTTGTAGGCGGTTTGGATCTCGTGCGGGCAACGATCGGTGGTTGCGACGATCCGCTCGCCCGGCCGGCTGAGGGCCCGAGCATCCGGGGATACCGCTCCGCGAGCGTCGGCGATCACCCGCACGGGCTGTCTCTTAGCCCCCACGTCTCTGGCGGTGAGCTCGGGATCGTCGGCGGTTACGGTGCCCGCTCCCACGAGGATCGCGTCGACTTGGGCCCTGCGGCGGTGGACGAGAGCGCGGGCCTCGGGGCCCGTGATCCACTGCGAGGATCGGTCGGGTGCGGCGAGACGACCGTCGAGCGTGAGCGCCAGTTTCAAGCTCACGAGCGGCCGCCCCGTGGTCCGGTGATGGATGAATCCCGCGTTCAGGCGTCGTGCGGCCTCCTCGAGCAAACCCACCTCGACCTCGATGCCGGAGCTCCGCAGGATCTCGAACCCCTTGCCCGCGACCCGATCGTCGGGATCCGTCATCGCGGCCACCGCGCGGCCCACACCCGCCTCCACCAGCGCCGAGGCGCACGGGGGCGTTCTGCCGTGATGGGCGCAGGGCTCGAGGGTCACGTAGAGGGTCGCGCCGCGGGCATCCGCGCCCGCCAGGGCCTCGGTTTCCGCGTGGGGATGGCCGGCTCCGAGATGGCGACCTTCGCCGACGATCTCCTCGTCGCGCACGAGCACGGCTCCTACTCGCGGGTTAGGGGACGCAAAGGGGACCGAGCGCGCCAGCTCCAGCGCCCTGCTCATGAAGACTTCGTCGCTCACTCGCCCTCCGGCTCCGGTCCGCTTCGGGACGTCGGCGAGCGGCAGCGAGGCCCGCGCGCGGCGAGCACTCGAAGCCTCTTCTCCCATCCGGACTCGCCTGTGCCGGCCCTGCCGTGCACTGCTCACCGTCGGTCCCGGGATCTCACCGGGTCGGCCCTCCGCCGAAACGGAGGGTTAGCGGACTGTCACCGCCGGTCGGGAATCGCACCCTGCCCCGAAGAGGACGTTTTCAGTTTGACGGCCACCGATCGAAGGTGGTCGCGTCACCCGAGTATACGCCCGGGAGGACAAACTTGACCAGCCGGTCAAGAGTCAGGAGGCCTGCGCGACTTCCTTCACTATCCCGGCGATATCGCATGCGGGAGTGCCTTTCTCCACGTATCGACGCGCCCCCAGGGCGATCACCTTCGGCCCCAGCGCGCGGGCTTCTTGTCCCGAGAGAACGACGACCTTCGTGTTGGGAGCCACGCGCAGGAGCTCCGGAAGTGCTTGGAGCCCGTCCATCTCCGGCATCGACAGGTCGAGCACCACCACGTCCGGCTGGAGGTTCGCGGCGAGGTTGATCGCCTCCCGGCCGGTGGCCGCGTCGGCCACGACCTCGAGGTCGGAGTGCATGTCGAACTCGGCCCCCAGCAGCAGGATTATGTCCCGGGTGTCGTCGCACAAGAGGACGCGCGTGGGGACTCCCGAGCTTGGTTCGTGGCGCATGCGGCTTCTCCAGGCATCGATAGACGTATCCATCAGTTTGAGGCCGCGCCGCCGAGGTGGCTATAGGTAGAGATACGTATCTTTGCGCGAAGGGAGCAGATCAGCCCCGGATGGACGCCGGGGGTGGAGGCGGAGGCGGAGGTGGCGGAGGCGCCTGGCTCGTTGCCTGCTCGCGCCGGTCCATGGCGTAAGAAGATCCCTGCTCACGTTTGGCGAACTGCTTCATCTCGGTCGCTATCTCGGAAGCCTCCCAGTGGCTCGAGATCGGCTTCCTCTCGTTTGATGCGATCCCTATCGAGACGGTCGTGACGCCGTATCGGTGCAGCTGGCTACGTCGGTCGGCCACCTCGATATAGCCCCGTTCGAGGTCCTGCTCGTCGTAGAGCAAGGATCCCTTATCGGCCCAGGCGGAGATGATCGCCTGGGCGACCGCCTCACTCACGGCTGGATCTACCAGGACGACGAAGTCGTCTCCTCCGACATGTCCGACGAAGCCACCACCGTTCGCTCGAACCGCGTCGTCGACCGTGGCGGCCAGGGTCTTGATGGCCTCGTCGCCGCGCAGGAACCCGTAGTGGTCGTTGAACGCCTTGAAGTTGTCCAGGTCGACGTACATGAGAGCGAAAGGCGCTCCGTCCGCAACCCTCTTGGCGACCTCGTCCTGCACCTGGACGTTCCCCGGGAGCTGGGTCAGGGGGTTCACGGACCTCATCTCGCGGACCCGCCGAAGAGCTGATTTCACCCGGGCCACGAGCTCGATCGGATCGAACGGCTTGATGATGTAGTCGTCGGCCCCCGAGGTGAGCCCGACCACCTTGTCGGCTGAGAGGGACTTCGCCGTGAGCATGATGATCGGCACGTGCTTGGTCCGGGTGCTCGCCCGCAGGCGCTGGCACACCTCGAACCCGTCCATCTCGGGCATCATGATGTCGAGAAGAACCAGGTCGGGCGAGACGTCCCGAGCTTGGGCCAGGGCCTCTTTGCCGTCGTTCGCGGTGATGACCTCGAAGCCCTCCAGCCTCAGGTTGACCTCGACGAAACGAACGATGTCTTCGTCGTCGTCGGCTACGAGGACCACCTCGCGCCGGATGCTCATGCTGGTTCCTGCTCGACCAAAGAATCCAACCTCTTTCTCAGTCTCTGCGCGGCCGCCGCCGCGTCCTCCCCGTCGAAGATGGCGCTTCCCGCAACGAGGACGTCCGCGCCGGCTTCGACGCAGCGGTCCACGGTGGAGAGCTTGACTCCGCCGTCTACTTCTATATCGGCAGTCGAACCCCGCTCCTCGACCATCGACTTGGCCTCCGAGATCTTGGGAACGACCTCTTCGAGAAAGGCCTGGCCCCCGAAGCCCGGCCTCACCGTCATCATAAGGACCACCGCCAGATCATCCAGGTAGCGATTGGCAGACTCGAGGGAGACGTCCGGGTGAACGGCGATGCCCACCTCGCAGCCGGCCTCCTTGATCGCAGCAACGACCGCCGCTGGCTCCTCGGTCACCTCGGGATGGAAGGAGATGCGGGTGGCCCCGGCCGCGGCGAACATCGGTGCGTAACGGGCGGGGTCCGTGATCATCAGGTGGACGTGGAGGGGGAGGTCGCAGGCCCGGCGGACCGCTTCCACGGTCGAGGGCCCAAAGGTCAGGTTCGGGACGTAGTGGCCGTCCATCACGTCGAGATGGAACCAGTCCACGTAGTCGACCACCGCCTGCACCTCGTCGGCCAGGCGTCCGAAGTCGGCAGTGAGGATAGAGGGGGCCAGCATCAGCTTTCGCATGGCTACCTTTTACTCCATGACCTCTCCGGCAGCCGGGCGGAGGCCCCGGGCAAGGTCCTCCCCGCTCATCGCCCGCTTGCCAGCGGGCTGCACCCCGAGCAGCTCCAGGGCCCCGGCGCCCGTCTCGACGACGAGCCCCGAGCCCGGCGCGAGTCGGCCCGGCTCCCCCCCGTCAGAAGACACCTCTCGCGCCTCGAGGACCTTGAGTCGCGTCCCCCGAAAGGTGGTCCACGCCCCGGGGGCCGGGTTGAGACCTCGGACCAGGTTGCGGATCTCCGCGGCCGGCCTGGACCAGTCGATGCGGGCCTCGTCGGAGGTGATCTTCGGCGCGTAGGTGGCTTGGTCGTGGTCCTGTTCCCGGGGCTCGATCGCCCCGTCGCCGTACCGCCTCAGGGTCTCCACCAGCAGCTCGGCGCCGTCACGGGCCAGGCGGGCCCCCAGGGGCCCCGCCGACTCGCCGTCGCCCACCGCCGTGCGCCGCGTGGCGAGTATTGGTCCCTCGTCCATCCCCTCGGTCAGGAGCATGATCGTCACGCCGGTCTCGTCGACCCCCTCCATGAGAGCGCGCTGCACCGGAGCGGCGCCCCTGTATGCCGGAAGCAGCGAGAAGTGGAGATTGACGAAGCCGAGGCGAGGGATCTCGAGCAGCGAGGGGGGCAGGATCTTGCCGTAAGCGACGACCGTGGCCACGTCTGGTTGGAGGCGTCGAAGCCGATCGTGCAGCTCCGGGTCGCGCGCCTTGGCCGGCTGCATCACCTCGATCCCGACTTCGGTTGCGGCTCGCTTGACGGGGGGCGGTTGCAGCTCGAGCTTGCGTCCCGCCGGCCGGTCCGGGTTCGTCACGACCAGTGCCACTTCGATGTCGGAGTCCACCAGGGCCTCGAGGGAGGGCACCGCCCACTCCGGGGTACCAAAGAAGACCGTTCTCAGAGAGCTTCCTCGGCGTTCTCGGAGCCGTGCGGTGATGGCTCGCCGGGAAGGCCAAGCGATTGGCGCGTCAGCTCCCGCATTGCCTTTCTGCGGAGTTTCTCGTCCAGCCGGTCGACGAACAGCACTCCGTCGAGGTGGTCGATCTCGTGCTGGAAGACGCGGGCCAAGAGCTCGGCCCCCTCGATGGCGACGGGTCGACCCTGCTCGTCGAGACCCTCCACCCGCACCTCGATGTGTCTCGTTACGGGATACAGCGAGATGCCCGGCAGCGACAGGCAGCCCTCTTCCTGATCTTCGAGGTCACGCGACCGAGAGACGATGACGGGGTTGAACACCGCACCGACGTCCTCGCCCACCTCGTAGACGAAGACCCGCTCGAGGACTCCGACCTGAGGGCCCGCCAGGCCCACTCCGGGGGCCTCCCGCATGGTTGCGATCATGTCGTCGACCAGACGCCTGTGGACGTCGGTGACGCGCTCCACGGGACGCGCCTTCTGGCGCAGAACCGGATCGCCGAACGTTCTTATCGGAAGGATGGCCATTCTCGAATCCTGCCATGCCGCTCCGTCCGACTTAGCGCGGATCGACGTCGACCCTCAGCTCTCCCGCCGGCGTTGCAGCGAGCAGGGGTCGTAGCGCGTCGGCGACCACCAGGGCGTCGGCAACCTTGACCAGGATCTCCTGGCTAGGGTCCTCGTCGGGTCCGGCCACCCGCACGGCGATCGGACCCAGGACGCGCGCGCCGGTCTTCCTTGCGATCACGGCCGCCTCCTCGATGACCTCCTTTGCCCGGGGCCCGGAGGCACCTACCTTCACCAGCTCCCGGAAGGGCGGGTAGCCGAGCTCTCTCCGCTGCTCGAGCTCGCGCTCGACAAAGAAGTCGTGGTCGGCGCGCACGACAGCTTGCACGGCGTGGTGGGCGGGCTCCGAGCACTGGATCACGAGGCGGCCTCCCCGGGAGGCGGGCCCCGCCCATTCGGCCATCTCCGAGAACGCCTGGTACGCGGACTCCGCGGCGCGAAAGTCGGGTCGTCTTATCAGGGCGTCCCCGTCGAGCACGCCGACGAGCGCAACGTCGGGCCGCAGCGCGGGTTTCGTGCCGATCCACGTGGTGACGTAGATGTCGGGACGGGCATCGCTTCGAAAGTCTTCCCGCGCCAGCACGTCCGGATCCATCCGTTGGACCGACGCTCGCGGAAAGGAACGAGCGATCTGCTCCGCAAGACGTTCGCTACCCGCGCCGAGGTAGCGCCAATCCGAGGAGGCGCAGGTGGGACAGGTGTCCGGGGCGCCGCCCCTGAACCCGCAGCGCGAACAGCGCACGGTGGGTCCCCCCTGTCCCGCTCGGTCGTAGAAGAGTCCTGCCTCGCACGCAGGGCACCGCAACGAGCGTCTGCACGAGGCGCACCACAGCGCCCGCGAGTACCCGCGGCTGGGAACGAGCAGGCCGATCTTCCCGCCGCCCCTCAACGTGTCGCGCACCCTGTCGTGGAGCTCCGACGTGAGACTTCGCTCGGGAGCGGGCTCGACCACCTCCACGATAGGCCTCGCCGCACGACGAAGGCTTCGGGGAGCGACCACCTCCTGCCATCGTCCCCGGCGCACCGCGAGGGCAGTTTCGAGCGGAGGCGTGGCGCTGATCAATACGCACACCGCCCCTTGCAAGCGCGCGCGCTCGACGGCCACCCGGCGGGCGTCGTAGCGGGGGGACCGGTCCTCCTTGTAGCTGTGGTGATGCTCCTCGTCGAGCACGAGCAGCCTGAGCGCGGGGGCCGGGGCGAGAACGGATGCCCGGCCGCCACCACCCAGGCCGTGACCCGAGGCGAGAGCGACCCATCCCCGTGAGCGATCCCCTTCGGGCTGGTTGCTGTCGACCCGGGCGAGCTCCGGCCGACGTTGGGCCAGCGAGTCGAGGATCGAGGATCCATATCGGACCTCGGGCACCGCGACGAGGGCCGCTCCACCCGTACCCGCGGCGGCGTCGACGAGCTCGGATATGAGCCGACCCCGGTCTTCGCCGGGAAGGGCTCGGATCGACCAGACGCCGGCGCCACCCGAGGAGATCGCCTCCATGAGATCCCGGCCCCCTTCGTATTCAGCGAGCCGAGATGAGTGACCCTCCGCGGCGCGAAGCGGCACGGGGTCGGGCCTAGGGAACCTGACCCGGGGAGGCACGACCCGGGCATAGGCGACCCCTCGCGCCACGCCGTAGCGACGAGCAAGCCATTCGAACAGGCGATCGAGAGGCTCGGGCGCAAGTGCCACGTCGATGATCACTGCCGAGATGGGAGCCAGCTCGCGGTCCCCGAGCCCCTTTGCCAGGCCCACCACGATCCCCCGCACGTTTCGCTTTCCGAAGCGCACCCGTACCAGCCGCCCGATCTCGATGCGGTCCTCGAGCTCGGGCGGGACGAGGTAATCGAACGGCCTGTCGACCCGCCAGATCGGAAGAAGGGGGATTACGGACGCGCGGGAGGAGGCCTCAGCTACAGAGTCGCCGGAGATCATCCGCGCGATCCGTGCGCTCCCAGGTGAAGTCCTTCTCCGAGGAGCGCCCGAAGTGCCCATAGGCAGAAGTGTTGCGATAGATGGGGCGGCGAAGATCGAGGTCCCGGATGATGGCGGCGGGCCTCAGATCAAAGACCTCGTTCACGGCCCCCAGGATCTTCTCCGGATCGACCGTCTCGGTGCCGAACGTCTCACACGAGACCGACACCGGTCGGGCCACGCCGATGGCGTAGGCGACCTGGATCTCGAAACGGTCGGCGAGCCCGGCTGCCACCACGTTCTTCGCCACGTAGCGCGCTGCGTAAGCGGCCGAACGATCCACTTTGGTGGGGTCCTTGCCGGAGAAAGCTCCGCCGCCGTGGCGCGCCATCCCGCCGTAGGTGTCGATGATGATCTTGCGACCCGTCAGACCCGTGTCTGCCTTGGGGCCGCCGATCTCGAAGACCCCCGTCGGATTTACGAGGATCTTGACGTCGTCGGCATCGATGTTCTGGGGGATCAGCGGCTCGAGGACGTGCTGGGTCAGGTCGGGCTTCAGCAGGGTCTCGATGTCGACGTTCGGTTGGTGCTGGGACGAGCACACGATCGTCGTGATGGCCTTGGGCCGGCCGTTCTCGTAGGCGACGGTCACCTGTGTCTTACCGTCCGGCCTGAGATAAGGGAGCACGGCGGCCTTGCGCACGTCCGACAGCCGCTGTGCAAACCGGTGCGCCAGCCAGATCGGCATCGGCATGAGGTCGTCGTTGTCGTTGCACGCGTACCCGACCATCATCCCCTGGTCTCCGGCCCCCTGGGTATCGAGTGAGTCGTCTTCAGCTTCGCCGTGGCGCTCCTCGAAGGCATGGTCGACCCCGACGGCGATGTCCGGCGACTGCTCCTGGATCGCGACGGTCACCCCACACGTCTCGCCGTCGAAGCCGATCTTGGAGCTCGTGTAGCCGACATCCGTGATCGTGCGCCGGACGACGGAAGGCACGTCGACGTAGGTCGATGTCGTCACCTCGCCCGAGATCACGACCAACCCCGTGGTTACCAGGGTCTCGCACGCCACCCGGGCAAAGGGATCGTCCGCCAAGAGCTCGTCCAGGATCGCGTCCGAGATCTGATCGGCGAGCTTGTCGGGATGCCCTTCGGTGACCGATTCCGAGGTGAAAAGGCGCATGAGCGGCATCCTAGTGCGCGCGCACGAACGCAGCAGGGGGCGCGGGGCGATCGGGCCTGGCCCGGGTCACGTCCGAGAGTCGCCCGGAGACGGGCGAGCCGCGAAGGGAGCCCCCGAAGGGGCTCCCTTGAGAGTGCTTTTCGTTCTCGGCCGGCGGCCGGGAACGGGCGCTGACCTAGCGGTGCTTGTAGCTGAGGCTTCCCTTGTACTCCGGCGAACCCGACCAGTTGCACGTCACGATGTTGATTGTGGTCCCACCCTTGAGACGACCGACTGTCACGGCCTCGTAGTCCTGGCTCAGGTTGTCCGAGGTGGACGAACCGATGACCGAAGTGCCCTTGTATACGTGAAGGTCCAAGTCGCCGCTGAACCCGCTGATCTTGACCGCCAGCGTGCCGGTCTTGCGGTGCTTGGGGGTCTTGAAGGTGTAGGTGTCCTTGTGCACGTCCTCCGTGCTGCCTTCGCCTACGCAGCCACCGTTCTCGGCGAGGAGCGGGAGCGGCGTCGGCACGAGACCCGACCAGCTCTTGGTGACCGTCTTGGCCGTCGCCGGAGCGCCCAGCGATCCCACCAGCAACCCTGCTGCCAACATCGTCACGACTGTCCTGCGCATGTTCGTCCCCTTCTGGTTGTGTGACCTTCCTGGTCCCTAGATTCGCCGTCCGAGGGCCCTCTCCTACAAGCTCCTACCGGATAAATCGGACATACCGTCCCCCAGAGCGGTTTTATCAGGCCTCGGGCACGTTTTCGGGAGGAGGAGGACCCGTGTATGTGGCGCTCGGGCGGATCAGTCTGTTGTCGCTTGCCTGCTCGAGGATGTGGGCGGTCCACCCGATCACCCGGCTGCAGGCGAACGTCGGGGTGAACAGCACCGGGGGCATCTTGATGAGGTCCATGACGATGCCCGCATAGAACTCGACGTTCGGATAGAGGTTCCGCCCCGGTTTGAGCTCCTGGAGGATCTCGACCGCTCGCTTCTCGACGTACTTGGCGAGCTCGACGCGCTCACCCTGATCGAGGCCCTCCGCGACCGTCCGCAAACGAACCGATCTCGGATCGTCGGTCTTGTAGACGCGGTGACCGAAGCCCATGAGGCGCTTGCCGCTCTGCACCGCGTCGCGCAGCCAGTCGTCGGCCTTTTCCTTGCTCCCGATGTCGTTGAGCATGTCGAGAGCGCGGCTCGGAGCGCCTCCGTGAAGCGGGCCCGACAGGGCTCCGATAGCTCCGAGGACCGCCGAACCGAGGTCCGCCCCCGTGGACGTGATGACGCGGGCCGTGAACGTCGAGGCATTGAAACCGTGGTCGATGGTCAGCATGAGGTACTGCTCGATCGCGTGCGCCTCCTCGGGAGACGGCACCTCGCCGCGCAGCATGTAGAGATAGTTCGCGGCGTAGGGAAGATCGGGGTGGGGATCGACCGGGTCGAGGCCTTCGTGCAGCCTGTACAGCGCCATCACGAGAGTCGGGAAGATGGCGCAGCTCCGGAGCGCCTGCATCCGCAGCTCGTCCTCGGAGACGTCCATGAACGGCTTGAAGTCCTGTGAGGAGGCGAACAGCGAATAGCCGACCCGAAGGGCCTCCAGCGGGGCGAATCTCTCCCCCAGCTTCGAGATCTGTGGGAGGAGCTCCATCACCTCGGGCGGGATATCGCGCAGCGGCTTCACCTTTTCTATGAACGCCTCGCGCTCGGCCTTGTCCGGAAGCGACCCCTCGTGCATCAAATGCCAGACGTCCTCGAGGGTGCGCTTCTCCGCCAATTCGACCGCGCTGTACTGGCGATAGTGGAAGAACCCCTCCTTGCCACGAACGTCGCCGATGCCCGTCTCGGCAACGGCCACTCCCTCGAGGCCCTTGGGCACCTCTGAGGCCATCGCGTCCACCGGTTGGATGCGGGCGACGCGCATCAGGTCCCGCATCGACACGATGCCGACCGCGTCGCCATCGCTCACCACCGGGATGTGCCGGTAGCCGTGATCCGAAAGGCTCTGGAATGCGTCGCTGACGGATTCCTGGGGATCAACCGTGTCGGGATCCGCGGTCATCCATGCGCCCACGGTCTCCTGGGACGGGTCCTTTCCCTCCGCTGCAAAGCGGACGTTGTCACGCTCGGTGAATATCCCGGCCACGCGGGTCCCCTCGAGAACGACGAGCGAGCCCACCTTCTCCTCTCGCATCCTCGCCGCCGCGGCCGCGATCGTCTCGTCCGCCGAGGCAGTGACGACGGGCGAGCTCATCAACTCCCCGACGTTGCGGGCCTTGGAGGTCCCTTGCTCAGCCAAGTCGTCCCCTTTCGATCAGCTCGGACACCTTTTCGATCAACGCCTCGGCCAGAGCCGCCTTCGTCACCAGGCCGACGTCCGTTATGCCGTCGGCCGTGGCGATGACGGCCCGGTTCGTCCTGACACCGAAGCCTGAGTCGTTGCTTCCCACATCGTTTGCGACGATCACATCCGCCCTCTTCGACTCGCGCTTTTTCTGCGCGAGAGAGGCGAGCTTAGACGGATCGGCCTCGGTCTCGGCGGCGAATCCAATCAGGACCGATCCCGGTTTCCTGATAGAGGGATCGTGGCCCAGCTCCGCGAGGATGTCGGGAGTGGGGACGAGCTCGACCTCCGGAGGGCCCTGAGACTTCTTCAGCTTCCGCGTCGCCATGCGGCTCGGGCGGAAATCGGAGACGGCTGCCGCCTTGATGATCGCGTCGGCGCTGCCGGCCGCGGCGCGGACCGCGTCGCGCATCTCCTCGGCGGTGTTGACGGACACCACGTCCACCCCGGGAGGGGCGGGGCGTCCGGTCGGTCCGAGGATGAGGGTCACCTTGGCGCCGCGTCTCTGTGCCGCCCGAGCGATCTCGGTCCCCATCAGGCCCGACGAACGGTTTCCGATGAAGCGCACGGCGTCGACGGGCTCCTGCGTGCCTCCCGCCGTCACCACCACACGCTTGCCGAGGAGGTCGCGGGCGGCGCTGAGCGTGGCCGCGGCGGCCTCGACGATCGCCTGCGGCTCGACGAGCCTGCCCGGACCCTCGTCTCCCGACATGAGGCTTCCTGACGCCGGCCCCAGGATCTCGATCCCTCGCTCGGCGATGGTCTCCACGTGGCTCCGGGTCGCGGCGTGCTCCCACATCTCCGTGTGCATGGCGGGGGCCACGAGAACGGGACATCGGACCATCAAAAGGGTCGCTCCCAGCAGGTCGTCGGCCAGACCCAAGGCGATGCGCGCGAGAGCCTGAGCCGTTGCCGGAGCGACGATCACGAGGTCGCTGCCCCGGGCGAGCTCGACGTGAGGGGCCTCGGGGCCCCCGAAGATGTCGGTCGAGACCGGGTTCCCGCTGAGCGAGGCGAAGGTCTGCTCGCCCACGAACCGCCGGGCGGACGGCGTCATGACCACATGGACGTTGGCTCCCAGTTGCGTGAGCGTCCTGACGACCTCGATGATCTTGTAGGCGGCGATCCCACCGGTGACCCCGACGAGGATCTTCTTGGATTGAAAAGCGTCCAGCGAACGGCCTTCGTCCCCGGATGCGGGAGAAGACGGGATGTCGCCGATCACCTGAGGAGAACGGCTACTTGATGCCGTCTGCGGTGCGCTCGTAGGTCACTTGGCCCCCGGCGATCTCCTTCAGCGCGATGGAGAGCGCCTTTGGCGCCCGGTCGGCGCTGAGTGGGACCTGGGGGGGCGTGTACTCGGCGACGCCCTCGCCCAGTTGCGTGAAGTAGGAGTTGATCTGGCGCGCCCGCTTCGCGCCGAGCAGCACGAGGGTGTATTTGGAGTCCACGCCCTCGAGGAGGGTCTCGATCTTGGGCTCGATCATGTGATGTTCCTTTCGTATGCGGGAGCTTGTGGTGCTGATGGGCGCGCCGGGGCGCGCCAATTGAGGTCAGGCCTCAAGTATACGGAGCAATGACGCAACCGCCTCATCGAGGGCGTCGTTGACCACGACGTGGTCGTAGGCCTCTTTCTTCTTGATCTCTTCGTAGGCCGCCTGCAGCCGTCTCGAGAGGGCGTTGGCGTCCTCGGTCCCCCGTCCCCGCAGCCTCGGAGCGAGCTCCTCCAGAGAGGGGGGCTCGATGAATATCAACACGGCGTCCGGCCGCGACCTCTTGACCATCATCGCCCCCTGGATATCCAGTTCGGCGATGACGTCGCGCCCCGCCCCCGCAGCGCGGTCGATGGGCTCCCTCGGCGTCCCGTAGAAGTTGTCGTAGACCTGCGCCCACTCCAAGAACTCGCCCTGCTCGCGCATGCGAGCGAAATCCTCGCGACTCACGAAGTGATAGTCGACCCCGTCGATCTCTCCGGCCCGGGCGGGCCTCGTCGTGGCTGAAACCGAAAGGAAGACGTCGGGGCGACTCTGTAGGACCCCCCGCACGACGGTCCCCTTGCCGGCTCCCGACGGACCCGACACGACGAACAGCCGGCCTACGCTCTCGGTCCTGCCGGATGCCATCCCGGCGCCCGCCCTAGCGACGGGCGAACTCGTTGAGCAGGTTCTCCTTCTGCTTCGCGCCGAGACCCCGCATACGGCGCGACTCCGAGATATCCAATCGCTCCATCAGCTTTCTCGCCCGCACTCGTCCGACGCCCGGCAGCGACTCGAGAACGGTCGAGACTTTCATCTTCCCCACGACCCCATCGTTGGTGCGCTCGAGTAGCTCTCTCAAAGTCGTTCGCCCGCTCTTGAGCTGCTCTTTGAGCTCCGCACGCTTACGCCGCGCCTCCGCCGCCTTCTCGAGAGCGTCTCGTCGCTGCTCCTCGCTCAACGGTGGTGGCAAGGGCATATGAAAGGCCTCCTTAGGTCTGTCGAGGTGGGACGTTCACCAGGTCGCCGCGCCGGTCGATGTCCCCGCAAGTCGAGCGAGTATAAGCAGCAGCCCTCCGGCCTCGCAACGGCGACGGGCCTCTTTGCCCTGCTAGAGGGGCACTTTTGGTCCCCGAACCAAAATTGTCGCTCGCCTACAGGCGACGGCTACCGGGGTCGTCGAGGGGGACGCTGTCCCGGCACAACGGGCACGCTTCCTCCGTCCACGTCGGGGCGTCGAGCTGGACCAGTGCCCGCAGTGGTGCCCCGAGATCCGGCGGACCCTCCTGTCCGCTCCGATCGAGCAGCACGCCGACGCCGACCGGATCGGCTCCGCTCGCGCGCACGAGATCGACGACCTCTGCGGCAGACCCACCGGTCGTGACGACATCCTCCACAACGAGGGTCCTCTCGCGAGGAGAGAGCGCGAAACCGCGCCGGAACGACAGCCGCCCGTCGACCCGCTCGGCGAACACGAACCTCGTGTCGGCCGCGAGCCCGGTCGCGAAGCCGAGGGCGATGGCCCCAAGCGCAGGCGAAGCCACCGTATCGAAGTCGCCGTCGAAGAGGTTCGCGATCTCCTCTCCGAATCTCTGCGTGAGGCGGGGGTCTTCGAAGATCCTGAACTTCTGTACGAAGACGTCAGAGTGAAGGCCCGAAGACAGCCGGAAATGACCGCGTAGGACGGCACCTCTTTTCTCGAGCACCTCCGTGACCTCGGCCGCGTTCACGCGGCCAGCTCCGCGATCAACGACCTGGTGGCCTCGGCGGGTTCGGCCGAGCCCGTGATCGGACGACCGACCACGAGGAGGTCCGCCCCCTTCTCGACGGCAGCTCGCGGTGAAAGCGTCCTCTTCTGGTCGTCCCCGCCCGAGGCATCGGTCCGGATCCCGGGCACTACGAGAAAGGGTCCTCCGTCAACGCTCGAGCCAAAGCGCTCGCGGATGAGCCCGACCTCGAGCGGCGAGCACACGAGGCCGGGAACGCCGCTGTCGAGTGCCACCTCCGCAAGGCGCAGCACCTGGTCGGGCGCTCGGCCCCCGATCCCGATGTCGGACAGGTCGGAGTCGTCGAGACTCGTCAGCACGGTGACGGCCAGGACCATGAGGTGCCCGTCCGCGGCCTCGGCAGCAGCCCGCAGCATCGCCCGGCCGCCCGACGCGTGGACGGTCGTGAAGGTCACGTCCATGTGCGCCACGACCGATACCGCCCCGGCGACCTGGGCCGGGATGTCGTGAAGCTTGAGATCGAGGAATAGGCGGGTGCTCGAGGCGAGGTCGCGGACGAGGTCCGGCCCGCCGGCTCCGAATGCCGTCAGTCCGATCTTGTGCGCGCCGGCCTCCCTCGTCTCCGCCGCCAGTCGTCGACAGATGTCGGGGTCGCCCGAGTCGAGGGCGACGCAGATTGGATTCGCCGAGGAGTATGCGGAGCCCATTCAGGCCTCGAGCTTGATCGCGCCGACCAGGTCGGCGACGTCGTCGACTCCTTGACGCTCCATGTACTCGCCGATGCCCCTGCCGACGTCGATGAGCGCGGTTGGATCGACAAAGTTGTGCGTGCCGACGGCGACCGCGGAGGCCCCCGCAAGGATCAACTCGATCGCGTCGTTGCCGGAGGTGACCCCACCCTGGCCGATGATCGGCACGTGGGGGAACGCTCGGTGCACGTCGTGTATCGCGCGCACCGCTATCGGACGAATGGCAGGGCCGGACAAACCTCCATACGTGCCCGCCAACTTCGGCCGACGGGTCTCGGTGTCTATCGCCATGCCGAACACGGTGTTCACCAGTGACAGCCCGTCGGCTCCGGCTTCGAGGGCGGCCGACGCGATGTCCACGAGCGACGTTACGTTCGGCGAGAGCTTCGGGTAGACCGGGACCACCTTCTTCACCGCTGCCTTCACTCCCTCGACGACAGCGGCGGTCGACTCTGGGGAATGGGCAAACATGTTGTTGCGATCCTCTAGGTTCGGACACGAGATGTTGATCTCGATCGCCGCTATCCCCCGCCCCTTGAGGCGCAAGCGCTCGGCGACCTTCACGAACTCTTCGACCGTGTTGCCGGCGATGGAGGCGAAAACCGTTACGTCCTTCTTCAGCAACCACGGCAGGTCCTCGTCTACGAAGAAGTCCACACCCTTGTTCTGGATGCCGATAGCGTTGAGCATGCCGGACGGCGTCTCGCACATCCTCGGCGTCGGCTTGCCCTTCCACGGAGTCGATGTCATCGACTTGACGATGATCCCGCCGATCTTGGTCGTGTCGATGAACGCGGACGCTTCGCGGCCGGCCGCCAGGGTCCCCGAGGCCGCAAGGACCGGCGTCGCGAGCTCTATGCCGCCGAGACTGGTGGTGAGATCAGGAAGCGGCGTTGGGCTCGAGGGGACGGATCGGATGGTCATCTAGTTGCCCGGCGGAGGATGCTCGTCCTCCGTCCCCGTGTGCTCCGTCTGGCGGCGGGGGACACCCGCCGGCGAGAGCTCGGCCTGATCGGGTGCGACGAGCTCGACTTCGCCGTCCCACAGGACCGACGCACCGTTGAACACAGGCCCCTCCGTGCAGGATCGGGCGTAGTAGAACCCCTCGTCGCCGAGGTCCTTCGATTTCTTGCGCGGC
The DNA here is from genome assembly GCA_030863485.1 of Actinomycetota bacterium. The sequence goes on along the minus strand of JALZBR010000214.1, from coordinate 15,053 downwards.
CGCACGGGCATCACGCAGGTCATGCAGACACCGTAGCCGCATGCCATGAGCTCCTCCACGGCAACCTGCACGGGGATCTTCTTATCGACACACATGCGAGAGATCGCCGCCAGCATCGGGTGAGGTCCGCACGTGTAGACGATCTCGGTGTCGCACTTCTCTATCGTCTCTTCGAGGACGTCTGTGACGCGTCCCTTCTCCCCCATCGATCCGTCTTCCGTGGTGATGTGGTAAACGGATGCCAGTCTGCGGACGTCGATCGCGTTCAGTAGGAAGCGAGAGCTGCGAGCTCCGAGGATGACGTCCACGCGGTGGCCCTCGTTGCGCAGCTCGTCGGCCAAGAAGAACAGTGGAGCGGCGCCGATGCCGCCCCCGACGAGCAGGCAGTGAGCGCGTCGCTTCGGCAAGGCGAACCCGCGTCCGATCGGTCCGATGAGGTCGAGGTTCGAATGCGTGCGCAGCGAAGAAAGGTACTGGGTGCCCGGCCCCCGGATGTCGAAGACGATCTCGATCGTCGACGACCAGCCGCCGCGCTTGTGCACCCGGTAGACGGAAAAAGGTCGTCGGAGGATGAAAGACCGATCCACCCCGCAACGGACGTTGACGAACTGACCGGGCTTGACCTTCTCGCCGATGTCGGGCGCCACGACGGTGAGGGCGTGATAGTGATCGCCGTACTTCTTGTGCGAGAGGACCTCGCCCACCGTCTTGTGCATCAGGGCGCCTCGCGATCCGCCGCGCCGGCGGCGAGCTCCCTCAGATAGGACTGCAGGGGACGCACGCCCACCTCGCCACTGATGAGAGCCTCGATTCCCTGGACCGCCGCCGCCATGCCCGCCATTGTCGTACACGACGGTACCCCGGCCTCTACGGCGGCCGTTCGGATGTAGTAGCCGTCGGTCCGAGCCCCTCGCCCGAACGGGGTGTTGAAGATCATCTCGATGGATCCGGACGCGATCCTGGCCACCACGCTCTCCTCCGCCCCCGCGGCGTCCGACACCTTCGGGATCACCTCGCACTCCACGCCCGCCCGGCGCAGCAGCTTGGCCGTGCCGGCCGTCGCCGTAAGGCTGAAGCCGAGGTCGTGAAGTCGTTTGGCCGGGAAGATGACCGAGCGCTTGTCCGGGTTCGCAACCGAGATGAAGACAGTGCCCTTCTGGGGGAGCGGGATGCCGGCACCGAGCTCCGCCTTGGCGAAGGCGAGACCGAAGTTCTTGTCGATCCCCATTACCTCGCCGGTGGCGCGCATCTCCGGGCCGAGGACCGTGTCGACGCCGGGGAAGCGCTCGAAGGGCATGACCGCTTCCTTCACGGCGACGTGCTCGAGTCTCTCGTGGCCCACCGACTCGGCGGGGATGATTCCTTCAGCGCGCAAGGCAGCGAGGCTTTCGCCGGCCATCACGCGCGACGCGACCTTTGCCAGCTGCACCCCGGTCACCTTGGACACGAAGGGCACCGTGCGAGACGCGCGCGGATTGGCTTCCAGGACGTAGACGTTTTCGTCCTTGACTGCGAACTGGATGTTGAGCAAACCCTTCACACCCAGCCCCTCCGCCAGCGCGCCGGTCGCCTCGATGACCGCGTCTACCTGATCGTTTCCGAGCGTGAAGGGCGGAAGTGCGCACGAGGAATCCCCGGAGTGGATGCCCGCTTCCTCGATGTGCTCCAGGACCCCTCCCACGTAGAGCTCCCGGCCGTCGTAGACCGCGTCGCAGTCCACTTCGATGGCGCCCTCGAGGAACTTGTCCACCAGGACGGGGTGCTCTGGGGAGACATCGGCCGCGGTCGTCATGTAGCGATCCAGCGAGGACTCCTCGTAGACGATCTCCATCGCCCTACCGCCGAGGACGTATGAGGGGCGCACGAGGACGGGATAGCCGATGCTCGCAGCGATCGCTCGCGCCTCGGGCACCGAGCGCGCCGTCCCGTTTGGTGGGTGCGGGAGCCCCAGGTCGGCAAGCAAGGCACCGAACCGCTCGCGGTCCTCGGGGCGGTCGATCGCATCGGGCGAGGTCCCGAGGATGGGCACCCCCGCTGCCTCCAGAGGTCTCGCAAGCTTCAGAGGTGTCTGCCCGCCCAGCTGCACGATCACGCCGGCCGGACGCTCCTTCTCGATGACGTTCATCACGTCTTCGAACCACAGAGGCTCGAAGTAGAGACGATCGGAGGTGTCGTAGTCGGTGGAGACGGTCTCGGGGTTGCAGTTCAGCATGATCGTTTCGTAGCCGGCATCCCGCAGCGCGAAAGCAGCATGAACGCAGCAGTAGTCGAACTCGATCCCCTGGCCGATCCGGTTCGGGCCCGATCCGAGGATGAGGATCTTCTCTCTGTCCGAGGGAGCGACCTCGTCCTCTTCCTCGTAGGTCGAGTAGTAGTAGGGCGTGTCCGCTTCGAACTCCGCCGCGCAGGTGTCGACCGTCTTGTAGGTGGGCAGGAGCCCTAGTGCCTTGCGGTGGACCCGCACCTCGGCCTCGCTGCATCCGAGCTGTCGCGCCAGCTGAGCGTCCGAGAACCCGACCCGCTTGGCCCGGCGCAACAGCGACCGGTCCAGTCGATCGAGTGAACCGGCTCCGCGCACGGCCTCCTCGACGCACCACACGAGTGCCAGCTGGTCGATGAACCACCGGTCGATGCGGCTTGCGGAGGCGACACCGTGGGCGTCCATCCCATTCGCGAGCGCCCCGTAGGCGATGTGGAGCCTGTCCTCCGAGGGCCGCGCCAGCGCCCGGGCCCAGTCCTCCCCCTCCCGCGGCCCCCCGGGGAAGAGACCGTCGAGGCCGCGTTCCAATGAACGAAAGCCTTTTTGCAATGCTTCAGCGAAGGTGCGTCCGATCGCCATGACCTCGCCAACGGACTTCATCTGCGTGCCCAGCGTGTCATCCGCTCCGGGGAACTTCTCGAAGGTCCAGCGAGGGATCTTGACGACCACGTAGTCGATCGAAGGCTCGAAGGAGGCCGGCGTCTTCTTGGTGATGTCGTTCGTCACCTCGTCGAGCGTGTAGCCCACGGCGAGCTTTGCGGCGATCTTGGCGATGGGGAAGCCCGTCGCCTTGGACGCAAGCGCAGACGACCTCGACACCCGCGGATTCATCTCGATGATGACGCGCCTGCCGGTCTTCGGGTCGATGGCGAACTGCACGTTCGAGCCGCCGGTCTCGACGCCTATGGCTCGCATGATGCGAGCGCCGTCATCTCGCATCCCCTGGTACTCGACGTCGGTCAGCGTCATCGCCGGCGCTACCGTTATCGAGTCACCGGTGTGGACCCCCATCGGATCGACGTTCTCGATGGAGCACACGACGACGACGTTGTCGGCTCGGTCCCGCATGAGCTCGAGCTCGAACTCCTTCCATCCCTCGATCGACTCCTCGATGAGGAGCTCCGAGATGGTCGACAGCCTCAGGCCTTCTGCCGCGATCTTCTTGAGCTCTTCCGCGCTGTGGACGACCCCCGAGCCGCCTCCTCCGAGGACGTAGGAAGCCCGAGCGACAACCGGGTAGCCGATCTCGTCGGCTGCCGCCAGGGCCTCTTCAACCGTGTAGGCGAACTTGGATCTAGGCAGCTCGAGGCCGGCCTCCCCCATCACCTGCTTGAACAGTCGCCTGTCCTCCGCGCGCCTGATCGTCTCGGGCGTCGCACCGATGAGCTCCACCCCGTGGGTCTCGAGCACCCCGCCGAGAGCGAGCTCCATGGCCACGTTCAGACCGGTCTGTCCCCCCAGCGTGGGAAGACAGGCCTGGGGTCGCTCCCGCTCGATGATCTTGGCGACGAACTCGGGCGTGATGGGTTCGACGTAAGTCGCGTCCGCGAACTCCGGATCCGTCATGATCGTGGCCGGGTTGGAGTTCACGAGGACCACCTCGTAGCCCTCGGCGCGAAGCACCTTGCACGCCTGGGCCCCGGAGTAGTCGAACTCGGAGGCCTGTCCGATGACGATCGGACCGGACCCGATGACCAGGATCTTCTGGATGTCCTCGCGCCGGCCCATCAGGCCCGCCCGGGCGCTTCGTCGAGGCACATGATCTCGACCCTGTTGCCGGCGGGGTCGCGCGTGTAGAAGCGGTGCCTCCCCGGCAACGTTGAAGCCTGTTCGATATGACAGCCTGCCTCTCGCAACGCGTTCACGATCTCCTTGAAGTCGGTGACGACGAGCCCGAAGTGGGCCGTCTGCGGGGGGTTGTGAGGATCGATGGACACGTGGAGCTCCTGGGTGCCGACCTGGAACCATCCGCCTCCCGATCTCGTTCCCGCGGGTTTCGGGAGACGCTCGAGTCCCAGGCGCACCTCGTAGAACTCGAGAACCTCATCGATCAGCTCCTCGGGCGCGGTCACGTTGACGTGGTCGATCCCACGGAAGTCGAACGGTGCCATTACTTGCGGTTGGCGCCTCTCGCCTCGGCCTTGCGTTGATCGCGTGCCCTCTTCTTGCGCTGGCGGTCCTTCTTCCAACGCGTCCTCTTCCGATCACCTCTGGCCAACTCGTCTCCTTTCGTCGGGTTCAGCCAACGCGCGCGACCTCCTCGAGCTCGCGGGGTTCGAATGTAGAGATCAGCTCTCTGAACTGCGCGAACAGATAGCGGGAATCGTGGGGGCCGGGGCCCGACTCCGGGTGGTACTGCACGCTGTAGGCGAGCCCGGGGACCTCGAGACCTTCGACGGTTCCGTCGTTCAGGTTCACGTGGGTCACTGTCGCCGGCGTTTCTTCCAAAGACCGTGCGTCGACGGCGAAACCGTGGTTCTGGCAGGTGATCTCCACGTGCTCGTGACCGATGCGCCGCACGGGGTGGTTGCCGCCGCGGTGCCCGAAGGGGAGCTTGTACGTCCGGCCCCCGAGGGCGAGGCCGAGGATCTGGTGCCCCAGACAGATGCCGAAGATGGGTATCCGGCCGAGAAGAGAAGACACGCAGTCAATGGCGTAATCGAGTGGCGCAGGGTCGCCGGGACCGTTCGACAAAAAGACCCCGTCGAAGCCGCCCCGAAGGATCTCCTCGGCCCGCGACCGGCCCGGGAGGACGGTGACGTCGGAACCCGCGGAGACGAGCAGATCCAACAGGTTGTGCTTGATCCCGAAATCGAGAGCGGCGATCTTGAGGACGTCGGTCCCCCCTTCGCCGAGCAAGCTGCGGCTCGAGATCCCATGCTCGCTTCCGGCCGCGTAACCGGAGGCGGCTCGTTCGCCCACCCTGGAGGCGCTCCACGAATAGGGACGATCCGTCGTTACCTCGTGCGCCAGGTCGCGCCCCACCAACCCCGGCCACGCTCGCGCGACGTCCACGAGCTCGTCGGCGGACGTCCCGTCGTTCGATATCGCCGCCTTCATGGCCCCTTGGGTCCTGACGTGGCGCGTCAGACGGCGCGTGTCTATCTCGGAGATGGCCGGCTTTCCGTGGCGCTCGAGATACGCGTGGAGAGAAGCCGTGGCCCGCCACGAGGACGGATCCTCTCTGCCCGAGCGGGTGACGAGGCCTGCTACCCACGGCTTGCGAGATTGGTCGTCGAACCCGTTGGTCCCCGTGTTGCCGATGTGCGGGGACGTCATCGTCACGATCTGACCGTGATAAGAGGGGTCGGTCAAGATCTCCTGATAGCCCGTCATCGAGGTGTTGAAGCAGATCTCGCCGGTCGCCGTGCCTCTGGCACCGAAGCCGGTGCCCCGAAAGGATGTTCCGTCTTCGAGCACCAAGAGCCCCGGCATCTCTTCGAAGGTCAAACGAGGACCTCCGAGGCGATCTCTCCGTCGATCACGGTCCTGCGACCGTTGAAGAAGTTGTGCACCACCCGTCCTTTCATGCGGCGACCGGCGAAGGGGGTGTTGCGGCTCTTCGAATGGAACCGGGCAGGGTCGACGGTCCACTCCGTCGCGGGATCGAACACGACGATGTTCGCGGCGGCCCCGGGGAGAATCGGGCCGCCGTGCTCCTCGAGTCCGAGGATGCGCGCCGGCGAGGTGGACAGGCGATCGATTGCGTCGAGCAGGGAGAGGTGTCCCGGGTCGACGAGCTCCGACAGGGTGAGCGACAAGGCGGTCTCGAGACCTATCAGGCCCGGGGGGGCGAACTGGAACTCGACGTCTTTCTCCTCGACCGCGTGCGGGGCATGGTCGGTGGCGATCGCGTCGATCGTCCCATCGGCCAATCCGGCCCTCACCGCGTCGCGATCCGGATCCGTGCGCAGCGGTGGGTTCACCCGCGCGTTCGGATCGTAATCCTCGAGTGCTGCGTCGGTCAGGGTGAAGTGGTGGGGAGTTGCTTCGGCGGTTACCCGGACACCTTCCGCCTTCGCGCGTCTCACGAGGTCAACCGTGCCGGCGGTCGAGATGTGCAGCAGGTGAAGACGGCAGCCGGTGAGCTTGGACAGGGCGATGTCGCGCGCCGCCATGAGCTCCTCGGCCGCTGCCGGAACACCCCTCAGACCGAGGGCCGCTGAGCGTACGCCCTCGTGCATCTCGCCACCTTCGGCCAGCGCCTCGTCCTCGCAGTGCTCCGCGTAGATCGCATCGAACGTAACGAGGTATTCCATGACCCGGCGCGCCAGGAGCGAGTTCTGCACGCCTTTGCCGTCGTCGGTGAAGAGCCTGACCCGGGCTGCGCTGTGAACCATCTCGCCCAGGTCGGCCATCTTCTCTCCGGCCTGACGTCGCGAGATCGCCCCCGCCGGAAGCACCTCGACCAGGCCGGCGCGGCGCCCGAGCGCCCAGACCTTCTCGACGATGGCGGCCGAGTCGGCCACGGGGTCCGTGTTGGGCATGGTGCAGATCGCTCCGTACCCTCCGGCCGCGGCCGATGCGGAAGCCGAAGCGATCGTCTCTTCGTCCTCGCGTCCCGGCTCCCGGACGTGGGTGTGCATGTCCACGAAGGAAGGGGCCACGATCATTCCGGAGACGTCGATGACCTGGGCCGGAGAGTCTCCGGCTCCATCTCCGACTGCGGCGATGGCGTCCCCTTCGATCAGGACGTCGGCTACCTCGTCGGCTCCGGACGCGGGGTCCACTACCCGGCCCCCGCGCAGCAAGAAGGCGCTCATGCGCCCACCTCGGCACCCTGCAGGTCCGCCGATGCATCGGCCCGTCCCCCGAGCATCAGGTACAGGAGGCTCATGCGGACGGCCAGCCCGTTCGTGACCTGATCGAGGATGATCGCTCGATCCGACTCGGATACGTCCGCCGAGATCTCCACTCCCCGGTTCATCGGCCCCGGGTGCATCACGAGAGCATCGGGGTGCATCTTCGCCACGCGCTTCGAGTCGAGCCCCCACAGCGCGGCGTACTCGCGCGTGCTGGGAAAGAGTTGCTCGGACTGGCGTTCTTTTTGCACCCGCAGCAGATAGCAGATATCGACTTCCTCGATGATCTCGTCGAGGTCGTAGCGGATCTCCGCCCCCCAGTGAGTCGCCTGCGGGGGGATCAGCGTGGGAGGGCCGACCAGATAGACCTGCGCTCCCATGGTCACGAGCCCTTTGACGTTCGACCGGGCCACGCGCGAATGCAGCACGTCTCCGACGATTGCGACCTTGAGGCCCTCGAAGTCCTTGAAGCGCTCCCGGATCGAGAACAGGTCGAGAAGCGCCTGGGTCGGGTGCTCGTGCTGACCGTCGCCCGCATTGAGCACGCTCGCCTTGACCCACTTCGAGAGCTGATGAGGAGCGCCCGAGGACGAGTGGCGCACGATGATCGCGTCGACCCCCATGGCCTCGAGTGTCCAGGCAGTGTCCTTGAAAGACTCGCCTTTCGCTACCGACGACTTGGAATCGGCGGAGAAGTTGATCACGTCCGCCGATAGCCGCTTGGCGGCAAGCTCGAAAGAGATCCTCGTTCGCGTCGAGGCTTCGTAGAACAGGTTGCACACCGTGCGGCCGCGCAACGTGGGCAGTTTCTTGATCGGTCGATCGGTGACCTGACGGAGGTTCTCGGCCGTATCGAGGATCGTGGTGATGTCCTGGCTCGAGAGCTGGTCCATCGACAGCAAGTGCTTGATCATGAGCGGTACTCCCCTATGAATACGGCGTCCTCGCCGTCGATCTCCTTGACGTGGACCTTGACTATCTCGTGAGCGGAAGTTGGCAGGTTCTTGCCGACGTGGTCGGCACGGATCGGGATCTCCCGATGTCCCCGGTCGACCAGCACGGCGAGCCGGATCGTCCGGGGCCGCCCCAGGTCGAGAACGGCGTCGAACGCAGCTCGGATCGTGCGACCCGTGTAGAGGACATCGTCCACGAGCACCACGACCCGTCCATCGAGATCCCCGGGAACGGTGGTGGCCTCCAGGTTCCGCGGCCCCCTCAATGCCACGTCGTCGCGATAAAGGCTCACGTCGAGCGCGCCCGAGGGGACGTCCACGCCCTCGAACTGGGCGATGTAGTTGGCCACCCGATCCGCCAGAGGGGCTCCCCTCGTCCTGATGCCCACTATCACCAGGTCATCGGTCCCCCGGTTCCGCTCGACTATCTCGTGCGAAACGCGCGTGAGGGCTCGCCGTACGTCGTCGGGCTCCATGACCGTCGCCTTGACGACGAACTCCGGAGCCGTCTGGGCGGTCATCTGGGATGCCGGGAGAGCGGCCCGGCGGGCATAGAAAAGCGCCTCCCAGGCGGGACGGCGCAAGATTCCGGGTACGGCAAGGCATTCTCCTTTCCGACCTCGCGGGGCCGGGTTAAAGGATCGGTTCTCAGCAGGCTACAACGCGCGCGCGGAGACGGTCACGCATTGGGAACGAGAACGTTTCGCGCTCCCGACTCACTCGCCGGCCGGCCGCTCCGATTCGGCTATCCGACCCAGCAAGCCGTTGATGAACCTCCCGGAGTCCTCGGTCGACAGAGATTTCCCGATCTCGACCGCCTCGTTGATGGCCACGGCCACCGGGATGTCGTCTCCCCACAGCAGCTCGAATATCGCGATTCGCAAGAGGGTCCGATCGACGACGGGCATGCGCGTGATCGCCCACCGGTCGGCGTAGCGCACGATCAGCTCGTCGATGTGAGCCTGATGCTCCTGGACCCCCTCGACGAGCTCCGCCGCGTAGCTCATCACGGCCGGGGACGGCGTGACGGGGTCCTCCTCGGCAACCTCGTCCTCGGGGCCCGCTACGACCCACCCCTCGCTGCCGCGTGCGACGAGGGCCTCTGCCGGCAGCCGGTCGCGGATCTCCGCCTCGTAGAGGACGTCGAGCGCCAGGCGTCGGGCCGTCCGTCGTTCGTTCATCTTTTCGGCGACCGCTAGGCGCGGCCGGTGTACTCCCCGTTGCGGGTGTCGACCTTGATCCGGTCTCCGATCTCGAAGAACAACGGCACCTGGACGACGGCTCCCGTCTCGACCGTGGCGGGCTTGAGCGCTCCCGATACTCGATCGCCCTTTAGACCGGGCTCGGTCTGCGTGATCTCGAGCTCCATCGATACGGGTAGCTCCGCTCCCACAGCATTGCCGTCGTAGACCGGGATGAGACAGGTCGTCCCGTCCTTGAGGAAGCGCCGCGAGTCCCCCAGCAGGTTCGGATCCACGTGAAGTTGCTCGTAGGACTCGTTGTCCATGAACACCAGCCCCGCGTCGTCTTCGTAGAGGAACTGCATCTCGCGCTTGTCGAGCACCGCGAGGTTGACCTTTTCGTCCGCTCGGAAGGTCTTGTCGGTAACGGCCCCGCTCTTGACGTTCTTAAGCTTGGTCTTTACGAAGGCCTGACCCTTTCCGGGCTTCACGTGCTGATAGTTCACGATCGTGAACAGCGAGCCGTCGATGTCGAGCGTCTGGCCGGGCCTCATGTCGTTGGTCGAGATCAATGGTCCTCCTGGCTCCTATCAGGTTCCGCGATCGTCGAGACGATCGCTTGTCCGTTCTCGCGATCGTCGAGACGATCGCTGGTCACAGTTCTATGAGCTCCTCTTTGGGCGCGGACGTCAGCACCTCGGCGGTCCCATCCCCCACGACGACCATGTCCTCGATGCGAAGACCCTCGGCGCCGGTCTCGTAGACGCCTGGCTCGACCGTCACCACCTCGCCGCCGGCGAGGACGTCGTCGGACAGCCTGTGAAGACGCGGCGCCTCGTGGACGTCGAGACCGACCCCGTGGCCCAGCCCGTGCTTGAAGTCGCCGCTCAACCGGGCCGAACCGATGATCTCACGCGCCGTCCGATCGACCGCTTTACCGCTCGCGCCGGGTCGGATCTGCGCGATGGCGCGCTTCTGTGCTCGCAACACCACCTCGTGCAACTCGAGCTGGGCGCGCGAAGCCGGGCCCACTGCAACCGTCCTCGTGAGATCCGAGCAGTAGCCGTGAAGCCGGCAACCCAGGTCGAGCACCACGAGATCGCCCTTCTCGATAACCCGTTCCGATGCCGTGTGATGGACGTGCGCGCTCAGCGGGCCGGAGGCGACGATCGGCGGGAAGGAGACGCTTTCGGCCCCCGACCGCCTGAACTCGATCTCGATGTAAAGAGCGACGTCGCGTTCAGTCGAGCTGCCCGGCGCTATGTGATCGAGAGCCTTCATGAAGACCTCGTCACCGAGGCGCACGGCCTCTCGCAAAAGATTGATCTCGTCGCTTTCCTTTCCTCGCCGAAGTCCCTCGATCACACCGGTCGTGGGAATGGACTCGATTCCGTCGATCGACTTGGCCAACCGTTTGGCCGTCGCGATGCTGACGTGCTCGGCTTCGATGCCGAGGCGCCGGACGTGAAGGCTCTCGAGAAGGGGGCCGAGCGCGTCTCCCAGACGCTGCGGATACACGACGATTGTTGCGTCCCGGACCACCACCCCGGCCTGGGCCTCGTAGCGGGCATCGGTCAAGAACGTCGCGCCGGACCGCGTGACCAGGACCTGACCATTTGTTCCGGTGAACCCCGTGAGGTAGCGGACGTTGACGGGGTCGGTGACGAGAAGCGCGTCGACTTCTTCGGCGTCGAGGAGGCCCACCGCCGAAGCGAGGCGTCGCCCGTGATCCATCAGGCTCCTACGAGTCGCTTCAGCGCGTGCAGCGCGGCCACGTACGAGCCAATGCCGAAGCCGGCCACGATCCCCGAAGCCGCTTCGGCCGTCACCGAGGATCGCCTCCAAGGTTCTCGAGCGTGGATGTTCGAGAGGTGCACCTCTACGACGGGGAAGGGCACGGCCCGGATGGCGTCGGCTATGGCTCGGCTCGTGTGCGAGTACGCGGCGGGGTTGAGCAGTGCACCGTCCACCCGGTCGATCGCTCCATGCAGCAAGTCGATGATCTCCCCCTCGTGCGCACTCTGATGGCTCTCGACCTCGCAACCGATCTCGCGGGCAGCCTGTTGGATGGCGTCGTCGACCTCTGCGAGAGTCGAGGTCCCGTAGACAGAGAGCTCGCGCGTCCCCAAGAGGTTCAGATTCGGCCCGTGGATGATCACTGCCTTCATGTGGCAAGCCTTTCGATTGCGCCGACGAGCGCATCTGTCGGGGCGTCGACTCCGGACCGGACGGCGACGACCCCACCCGGGAGCTTCTCCAACAGCACGAACCGTACTCCGCGGCGGTACTTCTTATCGTGACGCCAGGCCTCCTCCAGCTCCGGCACCGACGTTTCGATCGACACCGGGAGTCCCACGGCCTCGAGCGCCCTTCGATGGCGGACGACGACATCCTCGTCTACGAGGCCCAGAGCCCGGGCCAGATAGGCGGCTGCCATCATCCCGAGGGCTACTGCCTCTCCGTGCCGGATCTCTCCATAGCCGGCCGCGTGCTCGAAGGCATGGGCGAAGGTGTGTCCGTAGTTGAGGTGAGCTCTCTCCCCGCTCTCGCGCTCGTCGCGGGCAACCACCCCGGCCTTGATGGCGACGCAGCGGACGACGATGTCCTCGAGCAGCTCGGCGTTTCGTTGGATCAGGTCGTGAGCGCGCCTATCGACGATGTCGAGGATCGAGGGGTCCGCGATGAAGCCGTACTTCACGACCTCTGCCAACCCGCTCGAGATCTCTCGCGGCGGCAAGGAGGCCAAGAGGTCGATATCGCAGACGACGACCGACGGTTGGTAGATGGTCCCGACGAGGTTCTTACCCTGCGCAAGGTTGATCCCGGTCTTCCCACCGATGGCTGCATCGACCTGGCCCAGAAGAGTCGAGGGCACGTTGACCAAAGGCATCCCGCGATTGAACGTCGACGCGACGAATCCCGCGACGTCTGTGACGACCCCGCCCCCAAAGGCAACGATGACGTCGTGACGATGCGCTCCGGCGGTGGCCAGCCGCTCATAGATGACTTCCACGGAGCGCAGGGATTTGGCGGCTTCCCCGGGCTCGAGGATGACCCGGTGCACCTTCCCGCCGCCGGATCCGAGGGAACCAGTCCGTTCGAGGGCCATGTCCTCGAGCTCCGCGTCCGTCACGACGAAGACGTTCTCGGCCTCGGCGAAAACACCGGAGATCGAGCCCAGGCGAGAGCTCGGCCCCCGGCCCACGACGACCTCGTAAGGGGAGCCCGGGACTTCGACGGTGACCCGTCGCTCTTCCGATGAGCCAAACCGTTCGTTCACGGTGCTAGCCCGCGCCGGATATCGGACACCACGTGGTCAACGTCGGCATCTCCCTCGACCACGAGGTCGGCCACCTCCTCGTAGAGAGGTCGTCGGCGAGCGAAAAGGGCGGCGGGATCCTCCAACGAGAGCATGGGCCGGCCGCGGCCGTCTCCCGCGCGCTCGAGGGCTCTCTCGAGGTAGACGTCGAGGAACACCACCGTGTGGTCGAAGAGCATCTTTCTGTTGGCGTCGCTCTCGACGATCCCACCCCCGGTCGCGATCACCCCCCCGGGCCCTCCCAGCTCCTCGGCGAGAACCGCGCTCTCGAGGTCGCGGAAGCCGGCCTCGCCCTGTCTCTTAAAGATCTCGGGGATCGAAGTCCCGGCGCGCGTCTCGATGGCTTCGTCGAGGTCTATGAACGTCACGCCCAACGCGCTAGCCAGAGCCCTTCCGACCGAGGTCTTCCCGGCCCCCATGAATCCGACGAGCACGATCACGACCTCAGTCGGCCGGGTGAGAGGAGCGCGCCGCGATCCCCTGCCGATACCGCTGAACGCCCTCCACGAGCTCGTCCAGCGTGTCCCCGCCGAACTTCTCCAGCACGGCGTCGGCCAAGACGAGGGCCACCACCGCTTCACACACGACTCCAGCGGCAGGCACCGCGCAGACGTCCGTTCTCTCCTGAAAGGCGTCCGAGGCCTGTCCCGTCGTCATGTCGACGCTGCGCAGACGCTTCTTCAGAGTCGACAGCGGCTTCATCGCTGCTCGCATCCGCAGCGTGCCGCCAATGGTCATCCCTCCCTCGGTGCCGCCGGCCCGATCGGTTGCACGCGTTAGGTTGGTCTCGATCTCGTCGTGGGCGGCGGACCCGCGCCGCCCAGCCAGATCGAAGCCATCGCCGATCTCGACTCCCTTTATGGCGGGGACGGCCATCAGCGCGTGGGCCAGCATCCCGTCGATCTTGCGGTCCCAGTGGACGTGGGATCCGAGGCCGGGAGGGACTCCCTCCACGAGCACCTCGACGATTCCGCCCAGAGAGTCCCCCACCTCGCCCGCCGCGTCGATCTCCGTCACCATCGCCCGCCCTGCGGCCTCATCAAAGCAGCGAACGGGGGACGAGTCGATGGATTCGAGGTCGGAGATAGAAGGGCGTAGACCGTCGGGAGCCGCCGCCTCACCGATTCTCACTACATGGGACAACACGGTGACCCCGAGCCGCTCGAGCAGAGCCTTGGCGACCGCGGCTATCGCAACGCGGGCTGCGGTCTCTCGCGCACTGGCTCTCTCGAGGACGTTGCGGGCGTCGTCGAAGCCGTATTTGAGCATGCCGGGCAGGTCCGCGTGGCCGGGACGGGGACGGGTGAGCTCCCGGCCCCCGGGATCCCCCTCGATGGGCATGACGTGAGACCACTTGGCCCACTCGGTGTTGCGTATCGAGATGGCCAAAGGACTGCCCAGGGTGCGCCCCGCCCTGAGTCCGGACAGGACCTCCAGCGCGTCCTTTTCGATCTTCATGCGGGGACCGCGGCCGTAGCCGTGACGCCGCCGCGCCAGCTCATCCTCTATATCCTTGATCGCCACGGGGAGACCGGCGGGCAACCCCTCGAGGATCGCGACAAGCCCCGGTCCGTGTGACTCACCGGCGGTCAGGTATCTAAGACGTCCCATGGCTTGATTGTCCCATCGTCAGGCTCGACTACTCGCTCACCCGTCACCGAGTCCGGCGGAGGAAGTCGGTCAGGGAAGGAGGCAGAGCAGGTAGATACAGCCCGGCGGCAACTCCGAGCGACACCACTTGAGACGATTGGGTACCGAGCTCCCGAGTTGGTTCTTGGTCGCGCTGCGCCGGGGCAGCACGCACGCCGAGCGCCTTCTCCCACGCGAGCGGATATGGCTCACTTGAGGATCTCCTCGCCCTCACAGACGGTGAACTGGTCGTCGCCGAAGAGAACGGTCGCGCAGTCCCCCGACGTCGAGAGCAGCTTGAAGTTCTCCGCAAAGGTCTCGCCCTTCGATACCTCGTAGACGGTTCCGTCGACTTGTACGGTCGCCGATCCAGGTCCGTTGACGCTTACCAGCTGAACGGTGTGGCCCTCGACTCTCTCATCTGCGGATCCGCCGTCTCCGGGGTCCGGGTCGACCACATCATCGTCGTCGATGTCCCCGTCTCCATCCGTGTCGGTGGGCTCACCCGCGCCGGGATCCGTGGGGTCTCCCGTGTCACCGGTGTCACCCGTATCTCCGGTGTCACCGGTGACGTCCGTCGCTCCGCTCTCCCCGGCCGCGGACAGAAGCGGCTTGAAGGGATCGCGCGAGGCGAAGACCTCGAATGTCTCCACGGGGGGCTTGTCCCCATCCCCCTTGCCCGGTCCGTCGCCGGGTTGTTCGAGGGGAGCCGGTGTCGTGACGCCGGGGCCCGGGACGGGTGCGGTGGCTTCTTCTGAGGTATCTTCCCCGCCCCGAAGGAAGAAGAACCACACCAGGACGAGCAACAGCAGGGCCCCGCCAATGACGAGAGCCAGCTGTTGTCCCGTCACCTCTCTTTTGGTCTTGACCTCTTCGAGTTCCGTAGCCATTGAGCTCTCCTAGGAAGTG
>JALZBR010000207.1 GCA_030863485.1 Actinomycetota bacterium | reverse complement strand
CCACAATGCACCTCCGCCGGTCTGCAGTACGCCTATTCTTTCGCCTCGCTCGCGAGCTTAATCTGCACGATGGTGATCCCACCCTCGATGTGAAGCTCCCGCCGCGCTCGAGCCTGGGCTTGCGGCCTTTGATCGACGACGAGGTAGCACTGTGTCGGAGTTGCTCGTTTCGATCCCTCTCAGACACCGTCCATCCCGCTGCGTGGGCGCTGGCAGAAATCGGGGCTCGTACCTCCGAAATCCCCTGCATTGAGCTGGGCGACTTTGATTCTCCTAGCGGCCGAATCTGGCTCCACGGGAGCAACAAGGCCCACCCTCGGTGGGCCGACCTCACGCCTTGGGGTCTGGAGCAGATTCGCCGGCGAGCGGCTGTTGTAGAGAAACAGGATCTCAAGACACTCGCTTATCGGGGAACTGGAGCGACTCACAGTGCCCAGCCGGCAGCGTGCGCTGCTGTTGCAGCCACGCTCCGGCGAGCGGGACTGCATTCGGAAGCGGATGTTCGTCCCGGATCGGTCGTGGCGTGGGCAGGCTTGCAGGTCTTCAACAGGACGCGCTGCATCGGTGAAACGGCTCGGGCTCTCGGTCTGAGAAGTCTCGACGGCGCCGCCAGGATGATCGGCTGGCAATGGAACGACCCGTACGTCCAACCAACCGATGGCTGACACTCGCAATCATGTCGCTGGGGTGTCCACCCTCAAGCGAGTGGACTCGATCCTCTCAAACGAGGCCGTTTATCGCTTGGCCGAGGTCATTCCCCGGCCCCATTCCTTTCGAGGAGGACGCAAACGCGACTTTCCCGATTACATGTTGATCGTTTACGAGACACTTATCTCCGTTTACGGCTCAGCCCGCCAGGTTGAAGCAGAGATCAGCCACCCGGTGGTGTGGCGCTTCATGCGAAAGAAGGTCAAGCGGACTTTTCCAGATGAGGCCTCCATGCATCTGCCGCGGCGCCCGATGCGTCGACACCACTACCTCTACGGACGCAACCGCTACCTCACCTGCCCTGAGGTACTTGAAGAGTTCTCCCGTCTCCACCGACTTCTCGCCAGCGAGCAGGCAACGAGGGCCGGATTGCTGAAGGAGGATGGGGCAGGATCGTGGACCCATCCAGAACTCTCTCGGATGCTCTATGCAGACGGTAAAGTCATCACTCCGCTGTTCAAGGGACGATCAGGGCAGACCAGGGTCGACAGAGCGACGGGCGAAATCAAACAGGTCCGTCACGAACCTGACGCAGACCTTCACTTCGAGGGCACCGGCGAGACCGCCTACGGCACCAAGTTCGTGATCGTGGCCGCAAGAGATAGCCGCGTTCGCTCGCGGATGATCCTGGACATCGAGTGGGTCGCCGACAAGGGGGGTGAAGCCAGCGTGGCTATGGACTGCTTTCGTCGACTCACCCCTTGTGTACCGGGGGCCCAGGGGGTCATCTACGACACCGCGTTGAGGGGCGTCCACCATCAGACGCTCCTGCGAGAGCTCGGGCTGCTGCCGCTCAATCGGGTCACGGCTGCGGTCAAAGGCTCGAAGACTCCGCGCCGTAAAGAGGGACGTCGGGTGGAGAAGACCGTCCACGTCGAAGACAAGATTGTCAGGAATGACGCAGGGGGGGACACAAGGATCTCCTTGTTCGCACGAGGCGGAGCGATTGGCATCGTCGAGTTGGACGAGACAGGCGAGCCGCTGTTCTCTGAGCTTCGCCGTATCCGAACCCACCGGAGCCGGGACAAGTCGGGCCTCTACCGCTGGTACAACGACTTTGCCTTGCCGGCAGAGCTTGGGGGCCAGACGATCACAGTTCGACTCCACGGCAACGAAGAGGACACCAAGAGGAAGTTCAATCGCACCGAAAACGTTCGCCCGATTCCTCCCTCGGACCACGATTTCAAGAAGCTCTACGCCCGGCGCAACGACGCCGAGTCGATCAACCGATCTATCGATGACTCCATGTGGTTGTCTCGGGCTCACAGTGTGGGCCATCTCCGGCAGAAGATGAACCTCCTCGGCTACGCCCTGATGGTCAACTCGCTGACTCTCCACGAGCACGAAGCTCGAGGAACCCCCGAGCGGCAAGCGGCGTAACGGCCCCCCGACCGACAAGCGCCCCCTTCAGCGCGGGCTCGATTAGAACCCAGGTGATCAAAACCCTGTGCGTCGTTGTTGGCGTCGGCCCCCTCGGACCAGAGGCCTGCAAGGGTTGCCCAGCAAGACCTAAACTTTATGCGAAGCGCGTTTTCTCCCACGTTTTGAACATGTCCCGCCCTCGTAGCTCAGGGGATAGAGCACAGGTTTCCTAAACCTGGTGTCGCAGGTTCGAATCCTGCCGAGGGCGCATCAGGTGGACCTTGACAGAGGGCACCTCGTTTTGCCTGTTCCGGTGTGAAGTCTCGGCACCTCTGTCCCACCTTGGCTTCGGCACCTCTGTCCCACTCTGCGACCCGGCCTCGGCTCCTGGGCGACAGTGGCCTCGGCACCTGTGTCTCACCAATTCCACTTTCCTGAGCGCCGAAGGCATCATCACTGAGGCTCAAACGAGCCGAGGAGGATCGTGGAGAAGAGAAGGAATCATCCCGGCTGGCGTCCTCGCACCATCCTCAACAAGCTTCCGCGCGGACTCGAGCCGCCGCGGCGATCTATGGGGATGCCACTGACGGGACCGAGTCGGTGACACTCGTCTAGTCGCGGCCAAGACTCTTATCCACGGTTGTGTCCACAGACGTGGAAACCTCGTACTACGATAGGTTCGGCGATTTCGTCGGTTGCCTTCGATGTGGTAGGGAAAGAAATATCGGGAACCGATAGAACACGGCAGAATGCGGCAGGGAAGGAGGTCCAGCAGTGGTTGAAACAAAAGTGCAGGTGCTCCCGGATCACGGGGATTGGAAGATCACCGTTGACGGAACGGATCGTGACGAGCGCTTCCCGACACAAGGTGAAGCCGAGGAAGCTGGTCGGCGCTTGGCGAAGCTGATCAAGGCGGGATTCCAGTTGCACGCAAGGACCGGGAACATCCGCGAGAAGGGCTCCTTCGGAAATGATCCCGATGACATCGCTGGCTAGGCCGCGGATCGGTCACAGCGGCGGAGTCCTGAGCGTCTGCCGCGCCGCTTGCTGAGCCAACAGCCGCACCGATCCATGAACAGGCGCGTCTGAGGTGGCAGGCGCACCGTCACCTCAAGAGATCTACGGCCGAGCTGTACAAGAAGGTCGGAGGCGCCTCAATATGCCTGCGCTCGAGAAGGTCGCGACGGCCTTCATAGCGGGCGTCACGATTGTCTTTGGGATCGTTGCTCTTGCGGTCGTCTATGCCCTCGTGGAACCGGAGCTGGGTCCGGGCATCGCGGATCTCGCCGCCGGTATCGCGTTCGGAATCGGGCTTGTCTTTTTGGTTGTCGGGCGAACCGAACTCTTCTCGGAAAACTTCTTCGGGCCCGTCGCGGCAACGATCGAGAAGGGAACGAGCCGTGCCTGGGTCGATCTGGCCACGCTGTGGATGGTGATCCTGATCCTTAACATGGTCGGTGGAGCACTTCTCGCGGCGATTCTGACGGTCGACGGCGGCCTGCCGGACCAAGCACCCGAGGCACTCATTCGGGTAGCCGACGAGATCGCGGCGAAGGATTGGGCCGCGACGTTCGTGCGAGCCATCGCTGCAGGGGCGCTATTAACGCTGCTGTCTTACATGTTGCACGGGTGTGACTCGACCGGCAGTCGCATCCGGGTCGCCTTCATCGTGGGTTTCTTCGTTGCCGTGGGACCCTTCGACCACGTCGTGGTATCGGCGCTCCATCTGTTGTTCGGTGTGTGGTTTGGCGCCGCGATAACTTATGCGGACGTTGGCGCGAATTTTGTGTTATCGACCATCGGAAACCTCTTGGGCGGCCTACTCCTGATCACGCTAACGCACACCGCGCAGGTCAAGGCTTCGTCCGGGGGCCGAAACTGAGCGGGTAACCCAATGAAGCTTGATATCTATAGAGCTGTGGCCACCAGGAGTTTGAAACCGAAGGGAAGTCCCGACCTGCTATCTCGGCGCCGATGCAGGCTCAAGGTCGTGGCGCTCGCGGCTCTGGTGCTACTTGCGACCGGGTGCGGAGAAGAGGACGATCTCCGCCACATTGAGCGCGGTCGGACAATCGGCCAGCGATAGATGCAAGCCCGCCGGAGGAAGCCAACTAATCCACTTAGTTGCCAGGAGAATGCATATCGTGCTACGATATGTTGGCAGCATCGGACGTTGGGAAGCGGAGATTTGAGGAGGTGGCCTAACATGGCCCACGATTCCACACCCCGGATAGATCCACTCACGGAGCCGGATCCGGATCTGTCTCCCAGGAAGATCCGCCGGAAGACGGCCTCCCGCCGACCCGCACAGCGCAGCACAGAGGCACCGGTTGAACTAAAGCGTGCGGACTTCGACGAAAGGCGTCCAGAAGAGGAGCGCAGGCCGCTCATTCCTCCACACTTCGTTTAGAGGCGAGCGGACATTACATCTCCAGGTGCTCTATAGCCTCCCAGACATCTAGGAACTCGGGCCCCAAACGCCCGATCTCCTCGAGATTGGCTGCGCTTATCCGTTCCAGCTTCGATGCACCCGAGCGGGTCAATCTCAAACGAATCATGCGTTGATCACTCGGGTCTCGCCGTCGCTCGACGAGGCCCGCTTGTTCGGCCCGATTGACGAGTTCCACCGCGCTGTGATGCTTGATCAAGAGACATTCCGAGACGTCTCCGATGGTGGGTCCCCCCTCGCTGCGCGACCCCCGGATCGCTAGCAAGAGCTGGTGCTGGGTCGGGGTCAAGCCGACCTTGGCCGCCTGTGTCTTGCTGTACTTCAGGAACTTCCTGATTGCCGTGCGGAACTCGAGCAGACGCCAGTATTCATCGTCGTCGAGCTTTGGACGCGTAGCCATATCTCCCTTGTGTAAACGAGCCTCCGGAGGAGGATACGCCGGGCGATCTACCTCGGAGTCCTGGGTATCAACGATCATCCCGCTAGCGGCTCACATCATTCGGAGAACCCGGGCCGCCAAATCGGGCTCACTGCACAGTGATGACGCCGAACATGCCCCCTTCGTAATGACCACCGACGTGGCAGGCGAACTGGATCTCACCGCTCTCGGTGAAGTGCCACGTGAGCTCGGCTGTCTCCCCCGGAGGGAGCGCCACCGCGTTTGCGTCCTCGTTGCTGTGATGCTCCCCGCCAGCCATAGCCTTCTCGTGTTCCTCCTGGTATGCCTCATCCCCAAGGACGAATTCGTGCTCGGCTTTGCCTTCGTTGGTCACCTTGAACGTAATGACTTCACCCGCGTCGACGTCAAGGCTGTCGGGGTCGAACTCGAGCTTGTCCGAGGCAGTCACCTCGATCGTCCGGTCCGCCTCGCCCGCGTCGGCCTGCTCGCCTAGCGCGACGCTCGTCCCCGCTTCATCGCCACCGTGACCCGCATGACCACCGTCGCCGCCGCAAGCGCCGAGCAAGATCGCGACAGCCAGAACGAGTGGCCCTAAGAGCAGACGCCGTCTTTTCATGCTTGCCTCCCCTATGACTTGACGAGTCGCTGGATGGCGTCGGTCGCCTCGGCGATCATGTCCTTGCCCTCGCCATGACTGCCCTCCGCAACACAGTGCCGGATGTGATCCTCCAGGAGGGCCACCGCCGTCTTCTTCAGCGCGTTGCTCGCGGCCGTGATCTGCGTGAGGATGTCTATGCAATAGGTGTCCTCGTCGACCATCCGTTGCAATCCCCGCACCTGGCCCTCGATCCTTCGGAGCCGCGCGAGCACGTCCTCTTTGTGTTCGTAGTAGCCGTGCTGCATGGATTCTCCTTCGCTCTCGAGTATTGGTTCAGGCCGCTTCGTAACCCGCGTCGGCGATTGCCGAACGAACGGCGGCGTCATCGAACGAGTCGCCCCTTACGATGACCTCTTCCTTTTCTGGGCTGACGTCGACCGATGCAACTCCTGCAACAGCCTGAACGGACTCACTGATGTTCGCGACGCACGACTGGCAATGAATACCGCTCACCTTGTAGGTCGTTTCACTCACCGTGCTTCCTCCTTGTCTTTCTCTTCGTTCTGACGGGTGTGAATCGTGTCGTTGAAGCTCTTGAGGCGCAGCGAATTCGCGACGACGCTCACGCTCGAGAAGGCCATCGCCGCCCCGGCGAGAACCGGATCGAGCAGGCCGAGAGCCGCGGCCGGGATGGCGGCGACGTTGTAGCCGAATGCCCAGAAGAGGTTCTGCACGATGGCCCGATAGGTCCGACGTGACAGCCTGATCGCCGTAACCACCTTGCGCGGGTCACCTGCCATCACCGTCAGATCACTGGCCTCGATAGCCACGTCTGTCCCCGTGCCCATCGCGATCCCAAGATCAGCCTGCGCCAGGGCCGGCGCATCGTTGACCCCATCGCCGACCATTGCGACGATCTCGCCGGCGTCCTGCAATCGTGCGACCTCTCCCACCTTGTCTCGAGGGAGAACCTCGGCGACGGTTCTGTCAATACCAACCTGCGCCGCGATGGCGTCAGCCGTACGCGCGTTGTCCCCCGTGATCATGACGGAAGAGAGTCCCATGGAACGCAGGCTCGCTACCGCGTCGGGCGCTCCCTCCTTGATTGTGTCGGCGACTGCGATCGCCCCCCGCACCTCTCCGTCCCAACCGGCGAAGACCACGGTCTTGCCTTGCTCCTCGAGGTGCGTGGCCCGGTCGTCCAAAGAGGCAGGGAGGTGCAGACCGGCCTCGGCCATCAGCTTGCGCCGTCCGGCCCACACCGCAACCCTGCGGTCGTCTTGAATGAGCTCGGCTCTTACGCCGTAACCACTGATGGCCTCGAAGGCTGTCACCGCCGGCACGCCGACGACCTGCGCCGCGAAGTTGCGAATGGCCTCTGCGATGGGATGCTCGCTGTGGGCCTCGACGGCACCGGCGCGACGCAGGAACACCGGCTCGTCGTCGGACACGACGTCGGTCACCGACATCTCTCCCCGGGTGAGCGTTCCCGTCTTGTCGAAGACTACGGTCGTGATCTCACGAGTCCTCTCGAGAACGTCCGTGCTCTTGATCAGGACACCGAGGTCCGCACCCCGACCACTCCCCACCATGATGGCGGTCGGCGTGGCCAGGCCGAGCGCGCAGGGACACGCAATGATGAGGACCGCTACTGCGGAGAGGAGCCCTTTCGAGGGTTCGTCGGCGAACAAGGCCCACGCAGCGACAGTGAGCGCCGCCAGGACGAAAACCACCGTCACGAAGACACCCGACACGCGATCGGCTAAGCGTTGGATCTCGGACTTGCCCATCTGCGCTTCTTCGACCAACCGAACGATCTGAGCGAGGGCCGAGTCGGCGCCGACGTCGGTCGCTAGGATGGTCAACACGCCCGATGCGTTTATCGTCGCGCCCACCACCTTGCTTCCCGCTGCTTTCTCTACCGGGACGCTTTCACCCGTAAGCATCGATTCGTCGACTGCGCTGGCTCCCTCGATCACCTCACCATCGACCGGGATCTTCTCGCCCGGCCGGACCCGGACGATGTCTCCCGCAACCACGCGATCGACGGGGACCATGACCTCCCCGGTCTGGGTAACGATTCGGGCTTCCTTTGCCCCGAGCTCGAGCAACGCCTTGATGGCTCGACCGGCTCGCCCTTTGGCTCGTGCTTCGAAGTACCGTCCGAGCGTCAGGAAGGCGATGATCAGTACCCCGGTCTCGAAATAGAGCTCCATCCGGCCCGAGATCAACTGGAAGACGCTGAACACAAACGCGGCCAGCGTGCCTACGGCAACGAGGGTGTCCATGTTTGCGGTCAACCGCCGGGCGCGGTGGGCGGCTGCCCGAAGAAACGGCCAACCGACCCAGAACTGCACCGGTACGGCGACCGCGAACATCGTCCATCTCAGCACGTCATTGGTCATAGCGTCGTGGCCCATGAACATCGTCACGACCATGAACAGAGCAGCGGGCGTAACCGCCACCAGGCGTCTGAACCACATACTCTGATGGGCATAGTTCTCGTCGGTCCCCGCCTCACGATCCGAGGAGGGGCGAGCAGTAGCAACGGGACGCAGCTCGTAGCCCACCTTGTCGACCGACGCCTGAAGAGAGGAGACGTCGATGTCCTCTCCGGCTCGGATGCGGGCCCGGCCGGTGGCGAAGTTCACCTCGGCCTCATCGACTCCCTCGGTCTTGGCAAGAGCTCGCTGGACCCGCGCGGCGCACGAGCCACAGGTCATGCCGTCGACCTCGAAGTCGAAGCTGTGCGTCTCTGTCTGAGCCATGGAGTCTCCCTGGGAAGATTTTCGTCTTTCCTCTTGACACCGTTATACCCTGGGGGGGTAGGGTAAGTCAAGGAGCCGACGGACGGGAGGAGCAAAGCAATGGCAACGGACCTGGCACACGAAGCAGGCTCGCGGGAAGGCCGTCACCCGGGGGCCGAGAGCGGCCACCAGAGCCACGATGACCATAAGGCCCCTGTCGCGCACTCGGATCACGGTGGAGCGCATCAAGCTCATGGCGCCCACAGCGGGCACGACCCCGCGCAGTTCCGCGATCGATTCTGGATCACGCTGGCCCTGAGCGTCCCGGTCATTTACTTCAGCGAGATGTTCCAGCACCTCCTGGGCTACCACGCACCCCGGTTCCCCGGCAGCACGTCGATCCCGTGGGTTCTGGGCACCGGCATCTTCATCTACGGAGGATGGCCCTTCCTCCAAGGAGCATTTCACGAGATCCGTGCTCGACAACCGGGCATGATGCTGTTGATCGGCCTCGCGATCACGGTTGCCTTCGGTGCCAGCGTCGCGACCGAGCTGGGGGCGTTCGAGCTGGACTTCTGGTGGGAACTCGCCGCGCTGATCGCAATCATGCTTCTGGGTCACTGGCAGGAGATGAGGGCGATTGGACAGGCAAGCAACGCCCTCGCCGCCCTTGCGGAGCTGTTGCCCGACGAGGCCGAGCGCGTCTCTGACGAAGGACTGGAAGTCGTCCCCGTCTCTGCGCTCGTCGAGGGAGACGTCGTGCTCGTGCGCTCAGGTGGGCGCATCCCCGCCGACGGACTAGTAGTGGAGGGCACCACAGACGTAGACGAGTCCATGCTCACGGGTGAATCGCGCCCGGTCTCCAAGGATGTCGGCGACAAGGTCACCGCGGGGACGGTTGCCACCGATTCGGCTTTGAGGGTCCAGGTAGAAGCGGTGGGCGACAACACTGCGTTGGCCGGTATTCAGAGAATGGTTGAAGAAGCACAGGGATCGCACTCGCGAGCCCAAGCTCTTGCGGATCGCGCGGCCGCGTTCCTCTTCTACGTCGCAACAGCGGCCGGGCTTGTGACCTACATCGTTTGGAGCCTTCTCGGGGAACCTCGGGGAGCAATCGAGCGCACCGTGACCGTCCTCGTCATCGCCTGCCCGCACGCACTGGGTCTGGCGATCCCGTTGGTCATCTCGATCTCCACCGCTCTCTCCGCTCGGAACGGGATCCTGGTGAAGGATCGCCTGGCCCTCGAACGGATGCGAGAGGTCGACATCGTGCTGTTCGACAAGACCGGTACCTTGACGGCCGCACAACACGCCGTGACTGGGATAGCCGCCGGTGACGGCGACGAATCCAAAGTCCTCCAGCTCGCCGCGAGCGTCGAGTCCGACAGCGAGCACCCCCTCGCCCGAGCCATAGTCCGGGCCGCTGAGGAAAGAGGCCGGATCCCCGAAGCCTCCGGTTTCCGCTCGATGACCGCACGCGGGGTCGAGGCGACCGTCCAAGGTCGCACGCTTGCCGTAGGGGGGCCGAAGTTGCTCCAGGAACGCGGGGCATCACCCTCCGAAAGCCTCCAGACCCGCGTCGACGACTGGAAGGAGCGAGGAGCCGCCGTGCTCTATCTCCTCGAGCGAGGGCGAGTCCTCGGAGCGTTCGCCCTGGAGGACACCGTCCGGAACGAATCCCACGAGGCGATCGCCGGCCTGCATGAGCTCGGAGTAAAGGTAGCGATGATCACCGGGGACGCCGAGCAGGTCGCGGCATCCGTCGCTAAGGAGCTGGACATCGACGAGTTCTTCGCCGAGGTCCTCCCCGAGGACAAGGACTCGGCGGTCGCGGAGCTCCAGGCGCGAGGCCACAGGGTCGCGATGGTGGGAGACGGGGTGAACGACGCGCCGGCCCTCGCTCGAGCCGACGTGGGCATCGCGATCGGAGCCGGCACCGACGTGGCCATGGAGTCCGCCGGCGTGATCCTTGCGTCGGACGATCCCCGCTCCGTGATCGGCGTTATCAAACTTTCGAAGGCCTCGTATCGGAAGATGGTCCAGAACCTCGTGTGGGCCACCGGGTACAACGCCTTCGCCATCCCCCTCGCAGGTGGGGTCCTTGCGTGGGCCGGGCTGTCGCTGTCGCCGGCGCTCGGCGCCGTCCTGATGTCGGTCTCGACGATCGTGGTCGCGCTCAACGCACAGCTACTGCGGCGGATCGACCTCCGCGCCTAACAGGGAGAAAACCGGGCGGCGCTCGCTCCGTTCGCGGGGCCGGCCGCCGCTCTCCTCACGTAGCGGCCTTCAGGAAGAGGCTTGTCCCGCCGGGGGGTCTACCCGCCGCAGACGCTCGAGCACGAGGATTGCGCCGAGGGGCCCCGTGATGATGCCGAGCACCGCGAAACCGGGGGTCCATCCCAGGTCGCCATGGTCGAGCCAGACCAGGAGCGCATAGGCAAGGAAGAGAAACCCGTGGATCGCTCCCACAACCGACACTCCACCCTCGTTGCCGGTCAGCATCATGACCAGGAGGACTATGAACGAAATGGTCTCGAGGATCGAGGTGATCCGGAGCCGATTGATCTTGCTCGCTACGCTGGACGAAACCATCACGACGCTACCGTGCAGGAATCGAGAATGCTGGCCTGTTCCTGCGCTTCCGGTGTCTCGAGCGTGTTGCCGAAGTCGTCCACTACGACCTGCCCGCGCAGAAGGGTTTCGGTGTCGCCCTCGAGGAGGTCTTTGTCGATCTCCTTTTTCCCTTTCGCTGCGGCCTCCGGGGACTCGTAGACCCAGAGCGTCACGGCGTCGGGCACCTTGATCTGTGGGTACACGAAGGTCAAGGAGATCGTCGCTTTCTCGTCGTAAGTGGGCAGCTCACCTTGCTCGACGGCTGTCTCGATCCCGCCGGAGTTGAGGCACTCCTCGATCTCCGAGACGAGATCGGAGACCTCTCGCGCCTGCGTGCCCGCCCCGGGATCCTCTGCCGGGGGGCTCGCGGACTCCACCGGCTCGGAGGTTGCCGGGCCAGGCGTCGAGTCCGCAGCCGAATCGGTCTCGTCTCCCCCGCTGCACGCTGGCAGCAAAAGCAGCGTCAACGACAAAGCGAGCGTGATTGCTTTCAAGTGCTCCTCCTGACGACGGCCCCCCGAATCCGTCACGTCCACCCTAACTGCGGGGGAGATGCTCTAACCCAGGCCAAACAAAACCGGCCCCGGCACTTGGCCGGAGCCGGTTTGTCGATTGAGAAGGGGACCTTCAGGTCGCTCCTAGCGAAGAGCCGCCGCGAGATTCAAGGCTGGGTATGAGCTGCATTCCTTACGTCCACCGGTCGAGAGCCCTGCGACGCCGGTGTTCTTCAACTTTGACCGGGTCTGTTGTGCGTCCAGGTTTAGCTCGGACATGAGAAGCGCAGCCGCTCCGGCCACGTGAGGCGTCGCCATCGAGGTGCCGCTGATGACACCGTAGGTGTTCTCGGGGAACGTCGACCAGATGTCCTCACCGGGCGCCGCGATCTCGACGTCGGAGTTGCACGTCGAGAAGTCCGAGATCACCCCGGCCTGGTTGAACGAGGCGACTGACATGACCTCTGAGTAGTACGCCGGATAGTTCGGGGCCGCGTCGTAGCCGTTGCCGGCCGCTGCGATGATGAGCACCCCGGCGGCGTGCGCCTCCTTGACCGCCCGAGCCTGGGTGTCGGAGCTCTTCTTGGCACCGAGGCTCATGCTGATGATCTTGGCGTTGGCCGTCTTCCACGACCACGTGATGCCTGCCGCGATGTCGCCGACGAAACCGACTCCCGCTGCATTCAAGGCCTTGAAGATCGCGAGCTCTGCGTCCGGCGCCGTCCCTGCAACCCCGAGACCGTTGTTCGTCGTGGCGGCAACCGTTCCGGCCACGTGCGTCCCGTGGAAGTTGTCGTCCGAGCAAGACCCGTTGACGACGAGGCCTATGGCCGCTACCGCCGAGGCGCAGGCCTTGACCTTGCTCATGAGATCGATGTGTGCGCGATCGATGCCGGTGTCGATGACGGCGACCCGAGTACCGCCCGTCGTTGGGAAGTTACCGGGACCGTAAGCCGTGTCCCAGGCTTCGGGGGCGTCGATGTCCCAGTCCGCACTCCCGCGGACGAAGCTGCCGGTCACCCGCTGCCCCGTGTTGTGAAAGCCCCACTGGTCTTTGAAGAGGGTCTCGCTCGGCACCGAGGTCGCCCGTACTTTGTAGTTGAGCTCGGCAAAGGCAACAAAACGCCGGCCCTCGTAACGGTTCACCCAGGCGCGGGGGTTCTCGCCCTCCGGGATCCGGATCACGTCGACGTCCAGGGCACCCAAGCGGTTGGCCAATACTCCGCCCACCCGGGCGTGGATCCGAGCGCGCTGAGCAACCGGCGCACTCCTACGCCAGCCGACGAGAATGGTTTCCTGGTCGTAGTTGCGTGACAAAGCGGCGTCGGCCGTGCGGGCCGTCTGTGGCAGCGCAAGAAGTGATGCGAGCAACGCGACCAGCGCTAGCGCTCGGGTGAATGTGATCCTCGTGTGAGTCATACGCCCTCCCTCGTCGGCCGTTCCGGCCGCATTTCGTCCTCTTGAGGACTTCTCGCCTCGAGATGAAATCCCCTCTATTGCGATACCCCTTTATCCCCGAGGCATGCGAGCCTGGCTTCCGCCTGGCAGATGTTGGGGCCCCGGGGAGTGGAAGTGACAAGAGCGCCACTTCGGAACCCGGCTCGTCGCCCTGCTGCAGGACCGCTCCAGGTAACGAAGTCGTGGTCATAATCGACCGCACCGTCTTTGCGCCGACCTCCACGGCCGCAGACACGCCCGAGGCCGATTTATAGGACTCTGGGGAAAGAATCAGCCTTGTCCGCCGCGAACGATTTGGGAGTGACCTTGAAGCTCGGGATGGTCGGTCTGGGAAAGATGGGCGCGAACATGACGACCCGCCTCTTGCGCGGAGGCCACGACGTCGTGACCTACGACATCGATGCCGCGGCCGTGGCGCGGGCAGAGGCTGAAGGGGCTATAAGCGCGAAATCTCTCCAGGACCTCGTCGCCCAGCTCGATCCCCCGCGACCCGTATGGATCATGGTCCCAGCCGGCGAGATAACGGCGGTCACCATCGCCGAGTTGGCGCTGCTTCTCGACGAGGGCGACATCGTCGTCGACGGGGGCAATTCGCGCTATTCCGACAGCGTCGCCCGAGCCGCCGCTCTCGCCGAATCGGGGATCAAGCTCCTCGATGCAGGAACGTCGGGGGGGCTCTGGGGGCTGGAGGAGGGTTTCTGTCTCATGGTTGGAGGAGACGCAGCCGCCTATGCCGAGGTCGAACCTGCCTTCGAGACCCTTGCGCCCCCCGAGGGATGCGCGCACGTCGGCCCCTCGGGTGCGGGGCACTTCGTGAAGATGGTCCACAACGGCGTCGAGTACGCCCTCATGCAAGCCTACGCAGAGGGTTTCGAGCTCATGAGAAGCGGAGATTTCGGCATCGATGTCGGGCGTATAGCCGAGCTATGGAGGCACGGCAGCGTAGTGAGATCGTGGCTACTTGACCTCGCCGCCGGTGCGTTAGCGAGGGACCCGGAACTCGAGGGCGTTGCTTCCTATGTAGAGGACTCGGGAGAGGGCCGATGGACGGTTGAGACCGCAATCGAGAACGCCATCCCGACACCCACGATCGCTCTCTCTCTCATGGCTCGTTTTGCATCGCGACAAGACGATCCCTTCGCGGCAAAAATGCTCTCGGCACTTCGACGCGAGTTCGGGGGGCATGGCGTTCGTTCGGCCGGTGGGGAAGATCCGTCGCCTTGAATCAACCCACGATCGCTCCCGAGCGTGCCGACGAGACCACATCGGCAGAGGGTCTCGATCCCGATCGGCCATGGCTTGTGATCGTCTGGAACGACCCGATCAACTTGATGTCCTATGTGACATGGGTCTTCCAGAAGCTCTTCAACTACCCGCTTGCGAAAGCGACCAAGCTGATGCTCCAGGTCCACCACGAGGGACGGGCGGTGGTTTCGAGCGGGCAACGGGAAAAGGCCGAGCTAGATTGCTTCCGCCTCCACGCGCACGGCCTCTGGGCGACGATCACGAAGAGCGACTGATGGTGGGGTTCCAGCCCTCTCCAGAGCACGTGCTTGTTAACCTCGAAGATCATGAGATCGGTCTGCTGCAGAGCTTGCTGGCCGAGATGGAAACCCTGCTGCGAGCCGAAGTCGAGGCGGACCCAGTCAACCGGCGGCTGTTCCCCGACGCTTACGAGTCGGAGGAAGATTCGGAGGCCTACCGGGAGCTCGTAGGTGATTCTTTACGCAAAGACAAGCTCGCTGCTCTCGAGAAGATGAAAACCGGCCTCGAAAGAGGTGG
>JALZBR010000202.1 GCA_030863485.1 Actinomycetota bacterium | reverse complement strand
AGAAGTAGATTGTGATCTCCACGTGCGCATCCTCATCCGAGGCGTTGAGCAAACACGCCGTCTCGTGGCTGGTGAACTGCGGCTCGGGGCCGTTGCTCCAGCCGGGGATGTAGCCCTCGGCTATGGCCCATCGACGGTGCCCGATAGGCGTGTTCACCGCTCGTCCTCTCCGGGAGCCTGGTAGGTAGGCGCTTCCGAAACGCGGTTTAGCGTTGCCGAGTCGCCCATGGTCCGCTCCTTCTTACCGATTCGGCCTTTCTCTTGGACATGCTATTATGGCCTTTGCTAACTTGTACCCGCTTCGGTAAGTATTGTGTAAAGCTTTCGTTAAGATCCGCAAAAGATGGCCCGCGTCAGACAAGCCAGGTACCCAAAGAGGGTAGTATCCGGTTTGATGGAGCGCTGTGCCGACCGGTACGGCGCCGCCATAAGCTACAGGTTAACCATCTCTGCAAGGGGAGGCCCCGTCAATGACCAAGATCGGCTACTTTCTGTCCTGCGAGGAGTGGGGGCCGCTCGAGTTGTTGGATCAAGCCCGGATGGCCGAGGAGGCCGGCTTCGAGGCACTGTGGATCTCCGACCACTACCACCCGTGGACCTCCGAGCAGGGCAACGCCCCCTTCGTCTGGTCGGTGATCGGGGGGCTCTCCCAGGCAACCTCGCTGCCAGTCACCACCGGCGTCACATGCCCTACCGTGCGCATCCACCCGGCCATAATAGCCCAGGCCGCGGCCACATCGAAGGTGATGCTAAATGGGCGCTTCGCCTTGGGCGTCGGCACCGGCGAGAACCTCAGCGAGCACATCCTCGGTGACCGCTGGCCGCCCACCGACGTGCGCCTGAAGATGCTCGAGGAGGCCGTGGAAGTGATGCGCTTGTTGTGGGAGGGCGGCCAGAAGAGCCACCACGGCAAGCACTACACGGTAGAGAATGCCCGCATCTACACGCTGCCCGAGGAGCCGCCCGAAGTGCTGGTCTCCGGCTTCGGCCCCAAGGCTACCCGCTTCGCCGGCCGCATCGGAGACGGCTACTGCGGCGTGGAGCCCAACGCGGAGCTGGTCTCCCTTTTCAGGTCCTCGGGTGGCGGCGACAAACCCGCCCACGCTGGCATGAAGGCTTGCTGGAGCGAGGACGAGGCGAAAGCGCGCGAGACCGCGTACAGGTTGTGGGCCACCGAGGTCCTGCCCGGCGAGCTAGGCCAGGAGCTGCCCACCCCGGCTCATTACGAACAGGCCTCATCGCTGGTGACGGAGGAGATGGTCGCAGAGGCCTTCCCCTGCGGGCCGGACCCCGATAAGCACCTGAATACTATTCATCAGTATATAGATGCTGGCTACGACGAGATCTACATCCAGCAGATGGGTCCCGAGCAGCAAGGCTTCTTCCGGTTTTACGAACGGGAGGTACTGCCGGAGTTCCGCTGAGAGTCGAAGGTTAATCGGAGCCTTCATTCCAACGTCCGGTAACCGGAACCGCCAGTTGGGCAGTAGGGGCGAAGGACCCTGCGCGCTACCGCTTCTACCGAAACCGGTCTCTCCCTGCTACCAGCGCCCATACCGCAGCGCCGCTTGCCCCTCTCCTTAGCTGATGGCTACCGGCGTAAGACAGGCCTCACCGTAAGGTTCCCGGCGCGTAGTGGCTTGTGCGCCGTGCGCCGTAACCGAAGCCGGTCCCACGCCGTGTTCGCGCATCACGAGGGCTCGATCGCCTCTCTGTACGCCTTCTCCAGCCCGGTCCGGCTCTCCCTGATGACTTCAGACAGGTCTGCCTCCCAGAGCGGGTCTGGCACGTCTTGCGAAAGTATTTCGAGCGTGTACGCACCGCGATAGCCACTCTCACGGATCGCGCGGATCAGAGCTGACAGGGGGATCTCACCCTGCCCGACGACGCAGCGGTCCGCGAACGACCGGGGTGTCCGCCAGTCGCTGACCTGCACGACGAAGATACGCTCGCCCAACGCTTTGATTTCCTCGACGACGCCTTGGTTCTGCCAGACGTTA
Source organism: Actinomycetota bacterium (assembly GCA_030863485.1). The sequence goes on along the minus strand of JALZBR010000202.1, from coordinate 1,542 downwards.
TAGGTGTCCACGCAGACGCCGAAGTTGTCGTGGTCTACGATCTCGACGATCCGCATGGCCTGCTCTAGCGTCCAGATCGCGGTCTCCACATTCATGATCGCCGGGCTCAAGGGTTCCAGGGCGATCCTCGCCCCGTGCCCTTGGGCGAAATCCGCCAGCGTGCGGTACTCTCGCGTGGCCGCGTCGAAAACTTCCTGGATGTTCCCGTTCGGCGGTGGACCGGTATTGCAGACGAAAGAGACACCGTGCGCAAACCGGCCGAGGCGCTCGATCGTCTGGCAAACTTGCGCCGTGCGCTCGTGCGGGTCTTTGGGCTCCGGCTGCAACTGACTGGGGAACAGGGTGCGGACCGCGGGCTGGACCGAACCGATCGTCAAACCCCGCCGACCGACGAATTCTAGCTGCTCCTCAGCGCGATCTTCGTCGAGCTTGACCTCACAGACCTCGATGACGTCGACGCCGAGCCGGACGTAGTTGTCGACGTCCTGCTCGAAGCTCCAGGGCCAAGTCGTGAACTGGCTGACGCCGAACCGAAACGGTAATGAAGTGGTCACGATGCACTATCTTTCGACGTGGGTTGGTCCATGCCACAAGACCGGCCGCCGTAGCTGCCATCTTTCGCAGCGCCCGTGCTCGCGCCCTCGACCCGTCCCGCCAACGGCGAACCGCAAGACGCCCTAAAGTGTGTATGTACAACAATGACGACCTTGTTCTCGAGCCGTTGCACGATCTACTACCGGTTGTCGCGATCGCCCAAGGCCACGTCCAGGAACAGGGCCGCTGTCCACGAAAAGAAACCGGAGCCGTGCCCTTTGCTGGTTATAGGGTCGTAGTACTCGTGGAAACCTTCGTTTTCGATAAGGTCGGTGATGGTCTGCCGCAGGTGATCGGCTTGCTCGTCGAAGCCGTAGCGCTCCAGCCCGCGCATGAGCAGCCAATCGAGGTTGATCCACACCGGGCCCCGCCAGTACCGGTCTGTCGAAAACCCGTAGCCGTACCGGTCGTAGCTCGGCACGGCCCTCACACTCTCGTCCCCCAGGCCGTAGCAAGGGCTCTCCAGGGCTTCGACCATGCGCCGGGCCTGGTCTTCATCGGAGACTCCGGCGAAGAGGGGCAAAAAGCCCGCGGTCGTGAATACCTGAAGAGGCCGGTTATCGACGAGGTCGAAGTCCAGGTAAGTGGCGTGCTCCTCGTTCCAGAGCTTTTGGTTCATCGCCCGGGCGGTCTTTTCGGCCCGGTCTTCGAACGGGGACGGATCCTTATTCAGGATACGCGCTATCTCTGCCAGATCCCGGTCGGCCTGGCATAGGAGCACGTTGAACAGCGCATCCTGCACGAGGAAGGGACAGTCCTCCCTGATGCGGGCCTCGTTGTAGTCGCGCTCGTCGAAGAGCCCAACCAGGTAGGCGTACCGCTCGTATTCGGCCCTCACCGGGCGGTCCTGAGAGGATACGACTTTCGTGTCTGCGCGCTGGTAGCTAGGGACCTGATCTGGTTCGAGCTGTAGCCGCTGCATGATCGAGTCCCAAATCGGAGAGTTAT
>JALZBR010000191.1 GCA_030863485.1 Actinomycetota bacterium | reverse complement strand
GGACCGTCTGCATGGACCAGTTCATGGTCGACGTCGGTGACCTGGAGGTGGAAGTCGGCGACGTCGTCACGCTTATCGGCGCTCAAGATGGGGAACGCATATCGGCGGAGGAGCTGGCCGAGCTCATAGGCACCATCAATTACGAAGTGACCACCCGGATCCCATCACGGGTGCCGCGCGTCTATCTGAACGAGAGAACCGTATGAGCAGAAGAAAATCCATCGCACTCGTCGGGACCGCTGCCGGACTCGCGGCCGGGATCGTTGCCGAACGAGTTGCGGTCAAGCGTCGGCGGACCCGGGACCCGGAGGCTGACGAGGACTTCGGCTCCCGCCGTGGAGCGCGCTCTCGCCTACTCGAGCTGGAGGACGGTGCCAAGCTCTTCATCGAAGAGACCGGGCCGGAGACGTCTTCGGGTGTCGTGTTCGTCCATGGTTCCGCGCTGCGGACCGACCTGTGGCATTACCAAATGGACGCTTTCGAGGGGCGCCGGGCGATCTTCTTCGATATGCGTGGTCACGGTCGATCGCAACCCCTTGGTGAGGCCGAGTACTCCATGAAGACGTTGGCAGACGACCTGGGGGCCGTGATCGACGCATGCGGACTGGATGAGGTCGTCGTCGTCGGTCACTCGGTTGGGGGCATGGTCGCGCTGCAAATGGCCCGGGACAGATCCGATCTCCTGGGGTCGAAGATCAAGGCGATAACGCTCGTGAATACGACCTATCGGCCCCCGGTCGAGACCGTGGCGGGCGGTGCTGCGATCGCTCATTTCGAGCGCGCCATGCGGCGACCCTTCGAGATGCTGGGTTCGCATTCCGCTCGTATAGATCGCCTCCGCAAGGTCATCAGGCCTTCGGATGCATTGTTCTGGACGGTCTCGTTCTCGGCCTTCGGGCCCCAAGCCTCGGCAAAACAGGTCGACTTCACCTACGACATGGTGGCCGAAACCCCGAGCGAGACCATCTTCAGCCTCTTCAAGGCATATCGCGGTTTCGACGTCACGGATCATCTCGGCGACGTCACCGTTCCTACGCTGATCATCGCCGGGGGGCACGACCGCATATGTCTCGCCGAGGCCTCCGAGCACATGGCGTCCGAGCTGCCGAAGGCTCAGCTCGAGATGTTCGATGAGTGCGGGCACATGACGATGCTCGAAGCCCACGAGCGGTTCAACTTGGTCCTCTCTGACTTCCTCGCCGACACCCTCGGCCCGGTTACCTCGAAATAGAGAGAACGGACATGGCTGACGCGCGCATCGAAAAGCTTGCCGACATCCTCGTCGATTACTCCACTGAGATAAAGAAGGACGACCTCGTATCGATCAAGGGCACGTATGTCGCGGAGCCTTTGATCCTCGCGCTGTACTCACGGGTGCTCGAGCGTGGTGCTCATGCGGTGATCCGGGCGACGATCCCGAGGGCGGAGCCGATTTTCTATCGTTTCGCACAGGAGCATCAGCTCGAGTTCGTGTGGGACACCGATGTCTGGTTGAACGAGAACCTGACGGCGTCTTTCAGCATCATCAGCGACACGAATACGAGGCAGCTCTCTCGCGTTCCGACCGAGAAGCAGACGATGGCGTCTCGCGCTCGCAAGCCCATGTTCGACACCTTCTTCAACCGGGCCGCACGGAACGAATTGCGTTGGAACGTCACCCTGTTCCCCACCGAGGCTCTCGCCATGGAAGCCGACATGAGTCTCGACGATTACTCGGATCTCTTCTACGAGGCCTGCCTCGTGGAGGCGAGCGATCCGGTGGCCGAGTGGCGTCGGATGGCCCAGCGCAATGCAAAGCTGGCGGAATGGATGAAGGAACGAACCGAGGTGCACCTCGAGGCCGAAGGGACCGACCTCACCCTTGACGTCGGAGGCCGGACTTTCATCCCCTCGAACGGGCGCGAGAACTTCCCGGACGGCGAGTTCTTCACGGGGCCGGTAGAAGACAAGACGCGTGGCCATGTGACGTTCTCCTTTCCGGCGATCTGCGGAGGCCAGGTCGTGGAGGGCGTTCGGCTCGAGTTCGAGGCCGGCAAGGTCGTCGCTGCTTCGGCGGCCAAGAACGAAGACTTCCTCATCAAGATGCTGGACGCAGATCCGGGAGCGAGGGTCCTGGGCGAGCTCGGCATCGGGACGAACTACGGCATCGAGACGTTCATGGGCGAGACCCTCCTCGACGAGAAGATCGGCGGGACGGTCCATCTCGCGGTCGGCGCCTCGTACCCGGAGACGGGTGGCGTCAACGAGTCCGCCATCCACTGGGACATGGTCTGCGACCTCCGGCGGGGGGGCCGGATCACCGTCGACGGCGACGTGCTCCAGGAAGACGGCCGTTTCCTCGTCTAGAGCAGCCGGCCAGCGATCGTCTCGACGATCGCGAAAAGAAGGCAGCGATCGTCTCGACGATCGCGAAAGCAATAAAGGTTGACCCTCCAGGGGGCGGCCCGTACTGTCGGACCATGCCTCTCGTGGATCAAACAACTGCTCCGCGCATCGACATCGATGCCCTGCGAACCCAGGTTTTGGGGTGCGTGCGGTGCCCGCTCTCGCGGGGCCGGACACAGGTCGTGTGGGCAGACGGGGACCTCGACTCCGACGTGGCTTTCATCGGTGAGGCACCCGGATTCCACGAGGACAAGCAAGGACGTCCGTTCGTGGGAGCGGCCGGTCAGCTGCTCGACAAGCTCATGGCCGAGATCGGCCTCGACCGAACGCAGTGCGCCATCGTCAACGTCCTCAAGTGCCGTCCGCCGGGGAACCGGGACCCGCAACCCGACGAGATCGAGAGCTGCAAGCCCTATCTCGACTCGCAGCTTGCATACATGCGTCCCAAGGTCATCGTCACTCTGGGGAACTTCGCGACCAAGTTCATCCTCGAGAGCCCCATTGGCATCACCCGGGCGCGCGGCCAGCGTTACGAGCGGCGGGGAGCCGTGGTCGTGCCGACCTTCCATCCTGCCGCGGCGCTCCGGGGAGGCAGGTTCGGAGGGATGAGCCCCATCGATGCCATCCGTCAGGACCTCGCGGTCGTCAAGGGCGTGCTGGCTGAGGCTCGAGCGGCTGAGGAGCGCGCCGCGCTCTCGCGCCAGGCCGAGATGGCGGCCGCGCCCTCGGAGAGCCGGCAACTGGGTCTCTTCTAGGCCTCGCCGACCCTTCGTGCGCGCACTTTCCGTTTCGAGCAGGTCGCCCGAGGAGACCCGGATCCTCGGGGCCGCCCTGGCGCCCGTGATGATGCCGGGCGACGTCATCAGCCTGAGCGGTGATCTGGGGGCCGGAAAGACCGTGTTCGTCCAGGGTCTTGCCCGTGCCCTCGGAGTCGAGACGCACGTGACGAGCCCCACCTTCACGCTCACGCACGAGTACCGGGGGCGTTATCCGATCGTTCACCTGGACGTCTATCGGCTCGATTCCTTCCAGGAGGTCCTCGACCTCGGTTACGAGGAGCTCCTCGATCCGGGGGCGATCTTCATCGTCGAGTGGGGCGACGCCGTCTCTCCGTTGTTGCCGCGGCGTTATCTGAGTGTCGAGATCCTGCGCGGGGACCCGACGGAGGACGACGACCTGAGGACCGTGCACTTCCGCCCTACCGGGCCAGAATGGGCTTCGAAGCTCGAGGCGATGCGCACCCTTGGAGAGACGCTGCTCAAAGCCGCAGCTACCGAAGACGACCCGGGGCCTCGTTTCGAGATCGTTCCAATGCCACCGGCACGCGACCATAGGGGTAGTCGAGAAAAGGACAACGAGCTCTGATGCTGGTTCTCGGAATCGAGACCTCAACTCCTCAGGCAAGCGTGGCGATCGGTTCCGAGGAAGGCTTGATCGCCAGCGCTCTCGTCTCGCGCGGCGCCTCTCACAACGAGTTCCTACTTCCGGCGATCCGCTTCTGCCTCGAGGAGGCCGGCATCGGCTTCCGGAACATCGGCGGGGTCGCGGCCAGCTTGGGGCCCGGCCTGTACACCGGTATGCGCGTGGGGATGGCGACTAGCAAGGCGCTGGCTCAGGCATTGTCGGTCCCGATCGTCGGCATGAGCAGCCTCGACCTCCTCGCCTACGACGTCCGTTACTCGCCCAAGACCATCTGCGCTGCCCTCGATGCCCGCCGAGGCGAGGTCTTCCACGCCTTTTACAGAGCCTCGCCGGGCGGGATCCAGCGGATGAGCGATTACCGGATCGAGAAACCGGAAAGACTTGCGATCGGTCTTGCATCTCGTCCGGAGGAAGTCCTTTTGGTGGGCAACGGCGCTCTTCTATACAAAGACGCTTTCAGCGATCTCGGCTCCGTCGTCGAGCTGGGGACGATGAGTCATTCCTTTCCGAACGCCGCGTCGCTCGTGGAGCTTGCCCTGCCGAGGATGCTGCGGGAGGACTTCGACTCCCTTTACGAGCTGCGACCGCTTTACCTGCGCCAGTCTGCGCGGAGGATCCGTTGGGAGCGCATTCGGGACGCGAGGTCGGCCTGATGGCAGTCGCCCGGATACCGCAGCCCGACTTCGTCCCCATCGACCTCACGCGCATGCGCCGGCGTCACCTTCGCAAGGTGCTGTCCATCGAGGGCCGGGTCTACCCGCGACCGTGGAGCGCCTCGCTCTTCTTGTCCGAGCTCACCCAGCGCACGACGAGGAGCTACCTCGTTGCTCGCCACCGGGGGGAGGTCGTGGGCTACTGCGGGATGATGTTCACCGGTTTCGAGGCGCACGTCACCAACATCGCGGTGGATCCGGATTGGCACGGGCACAAGATCGGTTCCCGGTTGCTGATTGCGATCATCACCGAGGCCATGGCGCGCAACTGTCCCCGCATCTCGCTCGAGGTGAGGGTCTCCAACGAACCGGCTCAGGCGATGTATCGAAAGTTCGGCTTCGAGGCGACGGGCTACCGCAAGGGCTATTACATCGAGACGAACGAAGACGCCTTGATCATGGTCGTTGACGACGCCCTGACGAGCGAATACAGGCTGCGGCTGCAGCAGATCCGCGCTCAGTTGGACGACGCGGGCGGGACCTCTTACGCCGATGAGTGAGCTCGCCTGGCCCGAGCCTCGAACCGAGGTCCAGCCACAGACGATCAACGACTGGGACGACGACACCCTCGTGCTCGGCATCGAGACCTCGTGCGACGAGACCTCGGCGGCCGTCGTTCGAGGAGGCCGACAGATCCTCTCGAACGTGGTTGCGTCGCAGACCGAGCTCCACGGCGAGTATGGAGGGATCGTGCCCGAGGTTGCGGCTCGGGCGCACGTCGAAGCTCTTTCCCCCGCGATCAGAGAGGCCCTGATCCTTGCCGACGCGACGTTCTGGGATCTCGATGCGATCGCCGCGACGCTGGGACCGGGGCTCATCGGTTCCTTGCTCGTCGGCGTCGCAGAGGCGAAGTCGATAGCTGCTGTGCTCGACATCCCCTTCGCGGGGGTGAACCATCTCGAGGCTCACATCTACTCGGCTCTTCTGGCAGACGAACGGGCGTCCTTCCCAGCCCTGGCGTTGATCATCTCGGGCGGCCATACGCTCCTCGTCGACGCCCGCGGGCACGGGGACTACACGATCCTCGGACGAACGATCGACGACGCCGCGGGTGAAGCGTTCGACAAGATCGCTCGCTTTTTGGGGTTGGACTACCCGGGGGGGCCGGAGATCGACCGGCTGTCCCTTCTGGGGGACGCAGACGCGATCCAGTTCCCGCGCGCGATGTTGCGGGAGGAGGGCTTCGACGTCTCTTACTCGGGCCTCAAGACCTCGGTGATCAACTACGTCCGAAAGGCCGAGGCTCGAGGAGAGGACATTTCGGTGCCGGACGTGGCCGCGTCGTTCCAGAAGGCCGTCGTCGAGGTGCAGGTGGCCAAGACCATGGGGGCCGCGCAGCACGTGGGGGCCGAGCGGGTCTTCTTATGCGGTGGGGTAGCGGCGAACTCGGGTCTGCGAAGTGGTCTCGAGGAGGCCTGCACGGCCCGAGGGATGCAGCTCTTCGTGCCACCGATCGAGCTCTGCACCGACAACGCGGCCATGGTCGCCGCCTGCGGGGCCGCGATGATGCGCCGAGGCCTCTACACGAACCTGGACGCGGCCCCCGACCCGAACCTCCCTCTCGCCTAACCCCCGCCGACTGCGGATCCCGCCGCGCTTAAGGGCCACCAGATCCACATTCGGGAGTCTCAGAGCCGATTGCCAAGGAAATCCAGCAGCAGCTCGTTCACTTTGTCGGGGGCGTGAAGTGGGATCCAGTGACTCGGAGCCTCTATTTGTTCGTAGCGCCACGGCCCCGATAGGTGCTTGCCCGAATCGACCATCTGCTTCTCGGTGAGAGCGAAATCGCCGGTGCTCCACATGCCCATTACCGGCAGCTCGATCTGCGGCCAGTCCATCTGATCGTCCACCCATCGCTTCGGGTGAGCGTTGGCCCGGTACCAGTTGAGAGCCGCCGTGAGAGCTCCGGGCCGGGAAAGATCCTCTATGTAGCGCTCGAGATCGATCTCGTTCTTCAGCCAGCTACGTGCGAAGGCCCAGTCGTTGCGCGATAGGAGCTCCTCCGCTATGCCCTCGAACTGGAAGAGGAGCATGTACCAGGAAGCCTGGAGCTGGCGGAGATTGGTCCGATCGCCGAAGGAGACGGGGTGGCCTACCGACAGCGCAGTGAGTGTCTTGCACCGGCTCGGCAGGAAAGCGGCGAGGCCCCACGCGACTCCGGCCCCCCAGTCGTGTCCCACTACGTTGGCGACATCGATCTCGAGGTGGTCGAGAAGCCCGACGACGTCGACCACGACGTTCGAGATCGCGTACGCCTCCACCCGGTCGGGCCGGCTCGTTCTCCCGAAGCCGCGCAGATCCGGAGCGATGACCCTGTAACCGGCCTCGCCGAGCGCGGGGATCTGGAGGCGCCACAGGCGGGCCGAGTCCGGAAAGCCGTGCAGCAAAAGCACCGGATCTCCCTCACCTTCGTCGAGGAAGTACAGATCGATGTCGTTCACATGGAACGTCTTGCCGCGCTCATAGAGCTCTTCGGTCACCCTCCCGCGCCCATGACCTCTAGTCCCTGCATGTAGCGCGCGGCCGCGTGCTCGAGGAAAAGGGCTGCTCGCTGTTCCGCGGGCACTTCGAAGGAGGAGATCTTCAAGCACATGTCGTAGTGGGGGCGCGCTATCTCGTCGCGCTTGGCCTCGTAGTCCGCGAGCGCTTCCTCCTGCGACCTGTCTTCGGAGAAGGCCGAGTCGAGCGCGTCCACGAGCAGGTCGACGCCGAGAAATGCATCGGTGATGCCGTCGGCCGGCGTTGGGTCCTTGTGGTAGGCGGCGTCACCGACCAGCGCCCAACCCGATCCGGAACAGGCGCGGAAGAAGTTCGGTACGTCCTTGCCCCCCAGGATGCGTTCCTCGCAGGTGGCAGCGTCCAATCGTTCGGCGACGCCAGGTGCTTCCCGAAGGGTCTCCACGTATGCGCCTTGCACGTCCCGGCGCATCTCGTCGAATCGGTGGACCGGCCGCAACCCGATGAGGACGGTCATCTCGTCATCGGTGGGGAAGAGGATGGTCACGCCGCGATCGCCGAAGTAGGTCTCCACACCTTGGTGCTCGAAGCCGCTCCAGTAGGAGTAGTAACCGCAGGTCAGCGGGGCTACGTAATCACGCATCTCGGCCCCCACCTTGTCGGCAAAGGTCGAGTGCCTCCCATCCGCGCCGATCACGATCCGGGCCCGCTCCTCGATGCCCGAACGGGACGAATCACGGCCCGAGATACCGACGACCCGCCCGTCGTCGAGGATCACATCTTCGAAGGTGAACCGGTCGCGGAACTCGGCCCCTGCTTCGACGGCCGCGTCGAGCAGGAGCTTGTCGAGGCGCGTCCGGCGAGGGGCCACGACTCCCGGGACTCCCGGGACCTCGGGGATGTCGATCGGCTGCCCGCCCTCGTAGGTGCCGATCGTCGCGCGCGTCACGGGTTCCAAGCCGTTCGACAGGACGGCGTCCAGGAGGCCCCAGCGAGCCAGCAGGGCAACGCCTGACTGCTGGATGAAGTGGGTCGAGAGCGTGTCGCTCGGAAAAGTCGCGCGATCGACGAGCAACACCCGGTAACCCTCGCGGGCGAGGAGCATGGCCGTGGGCGATCCCCCGCACCGAGCCCCCACGATTATGGCGTCGTACACGGCGTCCTCCCTTGCCCGCACCAGCCGAGCGCGGATCTCGTCGCTCTTTGGGCTACAGATTACGCACCCGACGCTTCAGCCCGCCGGGGCGTTTGACCGGCTCCCGAAGGCCGCGTTACGATTAGCACTCGTCCATTAGGAGTGCTAACGAGAAGCTCCGATCCAGGAGGTAGCGAATGGCAACTGCGACCCGAACCATCCGTCCGCTCGAGGACCGCATCCTCGTCCGGCCCGAGGAAGGCGAAGAGACCACCGCCTCGGGCATCGTCATCCCGGACACTGCGAAGGAGAAGCCCCAGGAGGGCACCGTGCTCGCGGTGGGTCCCGGCAAGCGCTCGGACAACACGGGCGAGATCATCCCCGTCGACGTCAAAGAGGGCGACCGGGTCATCTACTCGAAGTACGGCGGCACCGACGTGAAGCTCGAGGGCGAGGACCTTCTGATCCTCTCGGCCCGCGACGTGCTCGCGATCGTCGGCTAAGAGCCGAACCCAAGAGAGTTGCAGCAGGGAGGGGCTTCGGTCCCTCGACCTGCGCGAGAGGAGAAAGTGAATGTCGAAGATCCTGAAGTTCGATGAGGAGGCCCGCCGCGGCCTCGAGGCGGGAGTCAACCGTCTCGCCAATACCGTCCGGGTGACCCTCGGCCCCCGCGGCCGCAACGTCGTGCTCGACAAGAAGTGGGGTGCGCCGACGATCACGAACGACGGCGTGACCATCGCAAAAGAGATCGAGCTCGAGGACCCCTACGAGAACATGGGGGCACAGCTCGTCAAGGAAGTCGCTTCGAAGACCAACGACGTGGCCGGTGACGGAACGACCACCGCCACGGTGCTGGCTCAGGCCATGGTCAAGTCCGGTCTGCAGCGCGTCGCAGCCGGTGCGAACCCCATGGGCGTCAAGCGCGGCATCGAGAAGGCCGTCGCCGCTGCCGTGGACTCCATCAAGTCGCAGGCGCGCGACGTCGAGGGCCGTGACGAGATCGCGAACGTCGCGTCCATCTCCGCAAACAACGACTCTGAGATCGGCGAGCTCGTTGCGGACGCCATGGACAAGGTCGGCAAGGACGGCGTCATCACCGTCGAGGAGTCGAACACCTTCGGGCTCGAGCTCGAGCTCGTCGAGGGAATGCAGTTCGACAAGGGTTACATCAGCCCTTACTTCGTGACCGACCAGGAGCGCATGGAGGTCGAGCTCGAGAACCCCTACATCCTTCTGGCGCAGCAGAAGATCTCGAACGTTCGAGACCTCCTGCCCGTGCTCGAGAAGGTCATGCAGGGCGGAGGCTCTCTCGTGATCATCGCCGAGGACGTCGAGGGCGAGGCGCTGGCAACTCTCGTCGTCAACAAGATCCGTGGCACGTTCAAGGCCGCTGCGGTCAAGGCCCCCGGCTTCGGAGACCGTCGCAAGGCCATGCTGCAGGACATCGCGATCCTTACCGGTGGCCAGGTCATCTCCGAGGAGATCGGCCTCAAGCTCGAGTCCGTCGGTCTCGACATGCTCGGCCGCGCACGCAAGGCCGTCATCACGAAGGACAACACCACGATCGTCGAGGGTGAGGGCAACGGTGACGAGATCAGCGGTCGCATCGACCAGATCCGAGCCGAGATCGACCGCACGGACTCTGACTGGGACCGCGAGAAGCTCCAGGAGCGTCTCGCCAAGCTCGCCGGCGGAGTCGCCGTCCTGAAGGTGGGAGCCGCGACCGAGGTCGAGCTCAAAGAGAAGAAGCACCGCATCGAGGACTCTGTTTCGGCGACGCGCGCTGCGGTCGAGGAAGGCATCGTGGCCGGTGGCGGCACGACTCTTCTGAGGGCGCGGGAGGCCGTCGAAGCTCTGGAGCTCGAGGGCGACGAGGACATCGGCGCTCGCATCGTCATGGACTCCCTCAAGGCCCCGCTCTGGTGGATCGCGCAGAACGCAGGGTTCGAGGGCGGAGTGGTTGCCGAGCACGTGCTAAACGAGAAGCCCGGCCACGGTCTGAACGCCGCGACCGGTGAGTATGGCGACCTCTACGCCCAGGGAATCATCGACCCCGCCCGGGTGACGCGCTCGGCGCTCGAGAACGCGGCGTCCATTGCCGCATTGCTCCTCACGACGGAGGCGACCATCGCCGACAAGCCGGAGGAGGAAGACGAAGGGGCTGCTCACGCCGGTCATGCCCACGGTGGCATGGGCGGAATGGGTGGCATGGGCGGCATGATGTAGCAATCGCCCCGCCAGGCGACGCGCCCAGTCGTGGGCATGCGACAAGAGACACAAGGGACCCGGCTTCGGCCGGGTCCCTTTCTTTGGGGAGGCCCCTTGTGGGCGGGGTGTCGCCGTCCTACGCTGGCGACCTATCAGCCGTCCGAGGGGGTTCACACACCATGAACAAGACCGCCCGAACGATCTTCGTCACCGCCATCGGCTCGGCTCTTGCCGTCCAGGGCATATCGACGGTGTCCGCCGGCGGGCCGCCCCGGTGCCGCGGGCGCTCCGCAACGATCGTTGGAACGGCCGCCGGAGAGGTCATCACCGGGACGCGCCGGAACGACGTCATCGTGGGCGGTGGGGGGGCCGACATGATCAGCGGCCGCGGCGGCAACGACCGGATATGCGGAGAGGCGGGAAGGGACGGCATCATCGGCCAGAACGGAGATGACCTGATCAGCGGCGGCCCGTCGCGCGATTACATCGAGGGCAACGACGGGCGCGACGACCTCGAGGGCAACGCCGGCTATGACAAGCCGTATGGCGACTTCGACGTGAATGCCGGTGTCTTGGGGGGCCGCGGCCACGACGAGGTCTCGGGAGGCGCCGGGAACGACTTCCTCCTGGGCGGCGCCGAGAACGACTTCGTCAAGGGCGGAGCGGGGAACGACCGGATGTTCGGCCAGAACGGCCACGACGGCCTAGACGGCGCCGGCGGATTCGACAGGATCTTCGGCGGCGACGGGATCGACACATGCACTCGCGGGGAGCGCTATTTCGGCTGCGACACGGACGCCCACTGACCCCGGCGGGTGCCCTTCTTTGTCCCCGATCGTTCGATTAGCGATTGATCTGGCGCAAAGAACGGGCGCTTAGGGGAGGTAGCCGAGCGGGTCCTGAGGGGTGCCGTTGGCCCGGATCTCGAAGTGCAGGTGGTCCCCGGTGCACGAGCCCGTGCAGCCGACGTAACCGACGACCTGGCCCGCGGACACGGATGCGCCGTTCGAGGTGCCGAGGCTCGACATGTGGGCGTAGAGGCTCGTGAACCCACCCCCGTGGTCGATAACTACCTTCGTGCCGTAGCCGTCGCCGGCATCTCCGGTCGAGATGACGGTCCCGGACTTGGAGGCAACGATCGGTTGACCCGTGTAACCGTCGATGTCGATCCCCTCGTGCATGCGGCCCCAGCGATAGCCGAAGGGTGAGGTAACGGCGCCGTTCACCGGCCACACGAAACCCGAGGCCGAAGGTGCCCCGACTTCGGGGGGCGGGCCCCCGGTTACGGGTGGGGTGCTGGGCGACGTGGCGCTCGCGGCTGCGGCTTGGGCCGCAAGGATCTGATCGCGGATGTCGTCGTACTGCTCCTCTTTCTGTGCCTCTTCTGCCTTCTCGTCCTCGAGCTTCTCGTTGAGCTCGGCGATGTCGGCAACCATGGTCTCCTTGCGCTGCTCGAGCTCGGCCTGGTACTCCTCGCGATCGGCCAAGCGGGCGCTCAGCTCCTCTTGCAAGGCGAACAACTCGTCGTACTGCGCTTCGAGCTCGACCTTTAGGCGTCCGTATTTGATGAGCGCGCCCGTGTTCTCCTCTGCGGCTATGCCGAGCATCTGAACCCGGTCGTTTAGCTCACCAAGAGAGGTGGAGGACAGAAGGGCGTCGAGTGTCTCCGCGGTCCCGCCCTTGTAGAGGGCGATCGCCTGTTCGAGAGCCAGCTCCTTGACCTTGTCGACTGACTTCTGCGTCTCGTCGATCTGCGCCTCGGCGACGCTGGCCTTCGCCTTCACTTCCTCGATCTCTTCGTTGAGAGAGTTGATGGCGATCTCGAGGTCGGTGATGTCTTCACTGACGGTTTCGACCTTCTCCTTGAGAGAGCCGGCCTGATCCTCGTGGAGCTCGATCCGATCGCGGATCGCTTCGAGCTCCTCGGCGACCTCGTCTAGGTCCTGTTCGTCGGCAGCGCCGGAGCCGACTGCAGGGAGCAGGAGAGTGCACAGCAAGGTCGCAATGACCCACGCGCGCTTATACCTGCCTTGCATCGCTCTCCTTCTTACGTCGCCACGTTCCGAGGTGCGGACTCTGCGCTTCCTCGTGCCCAGGTAGGGCCGCCGCTAGGAGGCTAACGGCATCCTGCCACAGCAGGGGACCACGGACCAACGTATATGCATTTCGGGTTCCCCGCCTTGAATCCTGCTCCCAAAGCGTCCGAGCAAGTGTTTTCCGGCCACAGAACGAGGCGCGAAAACTTCTCATCTATCGCGAAAAAACCTGCTTTGGGCCCCTTGCATCCGGCCCGGTGACCGGGCTAGATTCCTCTTGTACCCGTTGAGTCGTAAACCGGTTTCGGCCGGGAAGAAGGCTCGGCGGGTACATTTTTTTTGCGCCCTGGACCCCTCTCGGTCCCGCGCCGGGTCCGCTTGTATCCTCGTGCGAACGCTCGGTCCCAGGGACGGCTGTCGAGCGTTCGCCGGACTATCGAGGAGCGCCGTGACCGACGCAAACGCACTGGATCTCGAATCCCGCATCAAGCGGCTTTCGGGCGTCCTCGGGTGCGTGATCCTGACCAACGCCCAGACCGGGGCCCCCGAGGAGATCCAGGCCTTCATCGAGAGCGG
>JALZBR010000186.1 GCA_030863485.1 Actinomycetota bacterium | reverse complement strand
ATATCGGCAAGCGGCAACCTTTCGTTCAAGAACTTCGACGAGATCTCGAGGGAATTGGACGGCTACGAGGCGGCGGGGGCGCGCTGGCTGCGTTTCAACTTCTTCTGGGCGCAAATCCAACACTGTGGGCCGACCGAGTATGACTGGGCCCCCTACGACCATATCGTGAAAGAAGCGACGGCGCGGGGGCTACGGATCCTAGGAATCATCGCATATGCGCCGCCGTGGGCGAATCCGCTGGCAGTGAGCGGAGATCCTTATCCACCGCTCGTGGCTGCCGATTATGGACGGTTTGCACGAGCGACGGCTCAACGCTATGCACCCCTTGGCGTGAGGCATTGGGAAATTTGGAACGAGCCTAACACCGCAGAGTTTTGGAGGCCGATGCCGAACGTCGAAGAATATTTCCAACTGCTAAAGGAGGGATACCAGGCGATCAAGGGCGTGGACCCAGATGCTACGGTGATGATTGGAGGTCTGACCCGAGCCGCTGACGACTCAATGAACATTTCCCCCGTTACGTTCTTACGGCGACTTTACGAGCTGGGAGCCGCGCCTTTCTTCGATGCCGTCGGTTGGCATCCCTATTCGGCTCCTGGGGGCCCGACCGAGGAGACGCTGTATGGCAACGCTTGGCGGGAGCTTTCCGAGGCCAGGAAAGTGATGGAGAAATCCGGGGACGGTGGCACAAAGATCTGGCTGACCGAATATGGTTTCGCGACTGGTGGGGCTGACGGTTCTCCTTGGAAAGTCTCAGAGGAGCGACAGGCGAGCCTGCTGAAGGAGGCATATGGCCTCGCAGGCACGTACTCGTGGGCCGGGCCCCTGTTCTGGTACACGTACCGAGACGCCGGAGGGGACCCGAACGATGCACAAAACTTCTTCGGCATCGTCCGGAACGACTTCTCCCCCAAGCCGGCCTTTTTCACCTACCAGTCGATTGCGGGGGGCGCAGGTCGCTAAAACGCCGGTCGTCGTGACAAGCGTCGCGTTACGAGCAACAGCGCCCTCATTTCGCGACACCACCTATCGGGCAAGTCCCTCTGTTCGAGTCCTAGCTGCCCGTGGACCTAGCGTACGCCTCCTCGTTCCGTGCTCGAGTCGACGATGCCCGGTTACGACGAAACGACGGTACTCTTCGTCAACGAGCGCCTTGAAATCGCGTGAGAAGCGCTCAGCACTGAATTGGGCCGCGTGTTTACGCAGCGAGTCGCGATCGAATCGGTCGGGGTCGAAAGCGCTCACCGCCCGCGCTAATGCCTCCACCGACTGCTCCGAGAAAAGGCTCCCAGTCTGGCCATGAATCACGGTCTCGGCTGCCCCACCTCGCCCATAGGCGATCACGGGGGTGCCGACAGCCATTGCCTCCACGGGCACTATGCCAAAATCTTCCTCGCCCGGAAAGATCAGGGCAATCGCATCCCCATACAAACGCGGCAACTCGGCCTCTGGAACGAATCGGCGAAAGGAAATATTTGGCTTCGCCCGTAGGCGCTGCCGAGCGATCTCCTCGCCATCTCCCGCGACGAGAAGAGGCAAGCCGAGCTCGTTGAAGGCATCCACTGCGAGATCGAGGCGCTTGTAAGCGACCTGATGACCGAGGACCAGATAATATCGACCCTGAGGTTCCTCGACCTGTGCCAAGCGGGCTGTATTGACTGGCGGATATACCACGAGCGCGTCGCGCGCATAATACCGGCGAATGCGCGCTCTCACATTGTGCGAATTTGCGACGAAGACATCGACCTTCTGCGCCTGATTGAAGTCCCAACGGCGCAACCATGGCAGCAACATTGGGAGCGCAGCCTGGGCCAAAGGATTGAGGGGCCCGAGCGGGGGGTGCCGACGATACCATTCGACATCGCTCCAATAGTATCGGATCGGGGTGTGACAATAGCAAATGTGGAGCGTGTTCTCCCCAACCGTAACGTACTTGGCCTCGGCGCTGCATGAAGAGATAACGAGATCATAGGCGGACAGGTCCAGCCTTCGGAAGGCCCACCCTCGTGGTATGGAGAAGAGTTGGTGCTTGCTCCTAGCCAGCTTGATGCGGTTGAGCCAGGTGGGACGGACGTCCGCATCGGAAAGTTCTGGAAAGAGAGTGGGGAGGTACGTGGACGTGTAGATAGGCGCGTCGGGCCAGAGATTATGCATTGCTAGAAGCACCCGCTCGCCTCCCCGCCTGGAGACGAGCCAGTGATGTACGAGGGCTACTTTGGGCTCGATGACCCGAGGGTTGTGCGCGGCTGCGTCGCTTGCGTTAGACGGGCGCCCGCGTCGCGCCGCCGGGCATCCGGCCCGAGGCGGTTGAGCGGACGAATGAGCGTTGACGTCCATTCATAGTCTCGCTGCGTGTACGTGGCACTGAGTAGCTCGGTGTCTGGGGGCACCCGCGGGAATGGCGGGTCCCTGGTTCGGCTGGGATAGCTGGATTGAGCTCTCGTCAGGCACGAAGCTCTCGGTTCCGTCACGGTATGTGAATCTCCCGTTGGACGCGATTCTGTGATCGCTATCCAGGTTGGGACACTGTCGTCAATCCTGCCTAACCGTCCTGAACACTTCTGTTTACCAGACAGCGAAAGGAGGTTCCTGTTGTTCCCTGGCCCGCAACCAGGCACATTTGTCCCAAAAGGGCCGAACCTGGCGGGACGTGGGTCGTTTGACGCAGACGGCCGAGTGGTTTGCGCACGCGCTTAGATAAGACGCGCACGGTTGTTGAGCAGGCGCAGCGGCCGAAGCTGCAGTCCGACCGCTATGATGACTTCTCTAAACGGCCGGAGCGAAACTGTTGGCGATCCGACGGGGCAACAAGACGACGTGGTGGCAATCTCTCGACCGTTTCAGCCGCTTTGAGCGATGCGTGCCCAGGGCAGCCGCCCGTCCAGGTGGCATCAGCTCACACCCGAGCAGTAACGCACTGCAACCTCTTTAGGCGATAACGATGAGTGACAAGCTACCGACGCAGCAGTCAAACCACCACCCTGTGCCGTGCCACATCTGCGACGCTATCACCATCCGCACGAGACATGGAAGCGCTGGCTTCCTGGAATGCCCAGGATGTGGCTACGCAGTCCTGGCGCAAGATCCGGCCCGCGCTGACTACTGGTCACATTCCCACTACCAGGAGGCGGCTGGAGTCGATTTCTGGATTCCGGCAAAGAGGCGTTACTTCGAGGCAGCTCTCAGGCTGTTAGAGCAAGAGACGCCCGGTCGTCGCCTACTCGACGTCGGTGGAGGGGTAGGTTTCTTCGCTGAGCTGGCACTCGCCCGCGGATGGGATGCATATTCTCTCGACATCTCCCCGAGGGCGACCCAATTGGCCTCCGAGCGGATTGGAAGTCGGCGAGCCCTGAATTCGCTTGACACGATTAAGCTTGCCTCTTTCGACGTCGCATCGCTCTGGTGCGTAGTCGCGCACACTCGGGATCCTAATGATCTCATCGCGTCGACTTCTCGCCTGCTCCGACCCGGTGGCCTTATCTGGCTCACCACCCCCAATTTCGACTTTCAGAAGGCGTATGCCACGTTGAGGTCAGCGCTACACAGGCCAATCGACTTTGCCGTTGACGATCATGTCAGCCACTTCACTCCGCAGGCGTTGTTGAAGCTTCTAGGTACCCACGGCTTTAATGACCTCTCGCTCCATCTATGCGGAATAACCGAGGTATGTTCGCTGACACTCTCCGAAAACAAAGCCCTAGTCTCGGCAAAGTGGACCTTCAATCGCCTCGCTTTCGGATTGACCCGCCTTGGGGTTCGAAACTACGTGTCTGAACTGCAGGTCAGCGGCCGATTCGACCCTCGAAAGTAGCGGTACGCGGCGCTTTCCATCGCTCTAGACGAGCAAACGAAATGATCGGTGACGGACGCATCCCTGAACGACGGAGGCGAGATAGACGAGCGGTAAGACCGCAAAAGGAAAGAGTTGGTCGAGTCGATGTAGGTGGAAAGCCCGCAGCTTCTGGTATCGGTACCGAAAGATTGTCATAAGTCCCAGCGCTAGGACGCTGGAGAGTGCGACCAGGCCCCAATTTCGCAGAAGCACGGCAGTAATTACCAAAAGGAGCGCGATTGCGTATATGAGCGCCACGTAGTGCAGGGGCCTCCAAACGTGGACTCCCAAGAGACTTTTTGCCTCGATCATCCGACGAAAGTGGCGAGGATGCTTCTTGTACAAGAGCGGGTCCATGACGTACCGGCGAGCATGCCTGAAGCAGTCCCTGAGGGAGGTGAACTGCTGAGGGTGTTCGACGACCACGTCTGGAGCTACCTGAACCCGATAGCCGGCCGACAGGAGGCGGAAACCAAGGTCGCTGTCTTCTCGAAAGTAGAGCTTGGTCTGCGGGTCCCAAAAAGCTTCATCGAACCCTCCGACAGCGTGAAACGCCTTACGGCGGATAAACAAGTTGCACGGAATGAAGGCTGGCAGTCCGGCATTGTCGTCCTCGAACTGGCGAACGCTTGAGTTTCTACCGGGGTAGGATGTCCAGCCATCCACGATAGAGATCCGGTCATCCGCTTCGAACCTCTTCTTGGCCCTCTCCAGCCAATCCGGGGCGACCACGACATCGTCTTCAGTGAAGGCAATGACGATTCCACGGGCAATGGCTACTCCAGCGTTCCTAGCCGCGCCCGGCCCACCCCGAGATAGACGGATGTGCCGCAGGCGGTAACGACTGGAGCGCGTGGAGAGTAGATAATCAGTGCCATCGTCGGAGGCGTCGTCTACCACGACAACCTCGAAGTCGGATGGAGCAAGGGTCTGTTGATCGAGAGAGCGCAAGCACGCATCGAGTAGCGACCTGCGGTTATGTGTTGGTATGACAACGGAGAAGAAAGGCGCCATGACGATCAGCCTCCGGAAAAGCACATCGGATACAGTCAGTTTTGTAGGACTGCCACTTAATGCTCAAGCTGCATGCTCCGACACGTCTCCGAGGAGATCTTGTTGGCGGGATCGGAGTCCGATCCACCAGAGCGCAGCCCCGAAAGCATTGACTATTCCAAGCCCCCAGGCTGCGCCTGTCGCCCCCCCGGTGGCTGCACCCATGATGCCGCCGAGAAGCGTTATGGGCGCGAGGATGGCCACAATTAGCAGGCATGTCTTGGCAGCCTGAGCGGCCTTCAGCCCAGCCCGTGCGGCAACGATGATTCCGAACATCGCCCAATACAAAGCCAATCCCGGCAATGCTTGCCTGGCACCTGGAAAAGTGTCACCGAGTAACAGCGTGCCAACCCCTACGGGAAGTATGGCAAGTACAAGACCCCAAGCGACGGTAATCGCTGCCATCAGCACACCGGCTCCTCTCACGATCATGAGGACTCGGGGGTCGCCCTCTTCACGCATACGCGCCGCCTCGCTGATGGTGAAACTCATGGCGCTCATGAAGATGACGCTCAGGGGTCCGAGTAGGACGCGTGCGC
>JALZBR010000170.1 GCA_030863485.1 Actinomycetota bacterium | reverse complement strand
CTCCCAAATGGCCCACGAGCGCGGTGTCGACGATGGAATAAAGGGGGTCGGCGGCAAGGGCGCCGAGCGCCGGCACTGCTAGGGCGACGATCGCCTTGTCATCCCGATGGCGAAGGAAGCGTGTCCTAGCCGACTTCTCGAAGCTCTCTCTTCAGGTCGGCGATCTCGTCCCGGATGCGCGCCGCGTACTCGAACCGGAGGTCTTCGGCCGCCTGGTGCATCTCCTCCTGGAGCTGGAGCATCAGGCGTTTGAGCTCGTCAGGGGACCCCCGAAAGCCTCCTTGCGTCTGCTCTTTGACTTGTCGGGGACCGTGGCGTCGCTACGACGCCGGCCGAGGCCCTCGATGAGGATGTCGTGCACCGCCTTGCGGATCGTCTGCGGGTCGACGTCGTGCTCCTTGTTGTAGGCGAGCTGGATCTGACGCCGCCGCTGGGTCTCGGATATCGCCCGGCGCATCGAGTCGGTGACTTCGTCGGCGTACATGATCACCTGGCCCTCGACGTTTCTCGCCGCACGACCGATCGTTTGGATGAGAGAGGTCTGTGAGCGCAGGTATCCCTCTTTGTCGGCATCCAGGATGGCGACGAGCGACACCTCGGGGAGGTCGAGTCCCTCTCGCAAGAGGTTGATGCCCACGAGGACGTCGAACTCGCCGAGTCGCAGGTCTCGCAGGATCTCGATGCGCTCGACGGTGTCGATGTCGGAGTGCAGGTAACGCACCTTGACGCCCGACTCGAGCAGGTAGTCGGTCAGGTCCTCGGCCATCTTCTTGGTGAGAGTCGTCACGAGCACCCGGCGCCCCGCCTCGGTCCGCTGATTGATCTCGTGCATCAGGTCGTCGATCTGCCCCTTGGTCGGACGGATCAGGACCTCGGGGTCGATGAGGCCGGTGGGACGAACGATCTGCTCGACGGGCTCTCCCCCGTTACGGATCTCGAAGGGCCCGGGCGTCGCGCTCATGAAAACGACCTGATTGACGGTCTCGAGGAACTCGTCGAAGCGAAGGGGACGGTTGTCTAGCGCGCTCGGCAGTCGGAACCCGTGCTGAACGAGCGTCCGCTTGCGGCTCATGTCTCCCTCGTACATCCCGTTGAGCTGCGGAACCGAGACGTGGGACTCGTCCAAGACGACGAGGAAGTCCTTGGGGAAATAATCGAGCAGGGTGTTGGGACGGGAGCCGGGCTCGCGGCCCTCGATGTGACGTGAGTAGTTCTCGATCCCGTTGCAGAACCCGACCTCTCGCAGCATCTCGAGGTCGTATTCCGTGCGCATCCGCAGGCGCTGGGCTTCGAGCAGCTTGTTCTCGCTCTGGAGGACCTGCAGTCGGTCGCCGAGCTCGCGCTCTATGGCCAGAATGGCTCGCTGCAGCCGATCTTGCGAGGCGACGTAGTGAGAGGCGGGATAGACGGTGACGTGGTCGAGCTCCTTGGTGATCTCGCCGGTCAGGGGATCGAGCTGGATGATGCGATCCACCTCGTCGCCGAAGAGCTCCACGCGCAGTGCCTTCTCCTCGTAAGCGGGGAAGATCTCGATTGTGTCCCCGCGAACCCGGAACTTGCCCCGAACGAAGTTGACGTCGTTGCGCTCGTACTGGATGTCGACGAGCTTCTGGACGATGAAGTCGCGATCGGCAGTCCCTCCCCTGGCGACGTCCACGACCTGATTGAGGTATTCCTCGGGAGAGCCCAGTCCGAAGATGCACGAGACGCTCGCCACGATGAGGACGTCGTCCCGCTGCAGCAAAGCGCTGGTTGCTGCATGTCGCAGCCGCTCGATCTCGTCGTTGATCGAAGAGTCCTTCTCGATGTAGGTGTCGGACGAGGGCACGTAGGCCTCGGGCTGGTAGTAGTCGTAATAGGAGACGAAGTATTCGACCGCGTTGTTGGGGAAGAACTGCTTGTACTCGTTGCAGAGCTGGGCGCCGAGGGACTTGTTCGGAGCGATGACCAGGGTGGGCTTCTGGATCTGCTCGAGGGCCCACGCCATCGTGGCCGTCTTGCCGGTGCCGGTGGCGCCCAGGAGGGTCGCGAACCGGTCTCCCCTCTGAACGCGCTCCGCCAGCGCCGAGATGGCTCGCGGCTGGTCGCCGGCGGGCTCGAAGTCGGCTTCGACCTTGAACGGTGGCATGACCCCGAGTCTAGAAGCTGACACCGACACTTCGGCCCCCATTCCCCTCGGCTGCAGCTAAGTGGATGTCCTCCGGTACGGAGGTCGGTTGGGCTAGAGTTCCGCGCATGGGGCCGCACTATCCGGAGGGGCTGAAAGGCGACATCGCCCGTCTCCTGTCCCCCGAGGGGACCCACGGCGGCAAGCCCTCGCTGGGCAAGGCGATACAGCGTGCGATCACCCGGCCCGGCCCCCTTGCGATCCTTCTCTATCGCTTGGCGCATCGGCTGTGGCAGCGGGGGTGGCAGACGCCGGCCGAGATCATCTGGCGGCTGAACCTCTTTCTGACCGGAGCCGACATACACCCGGGGGCCGAGATCGCCGGCGGGCTGAGGCTCACCCACACCTCCGGTCTGGTGATAGGCCGCGACGTGCGCATCGAGACGAACGTCACCCTTCTGCACGGGGTCACCCTGGGTGGATCCTCGAGAGGGTTCTTCGACGAGGGCTTCACCGACGGCTTCCCCACCATTCGGGAGGGCACGAAGATCGCCGCCGGAGCCGCGGTCCTCGGTCCGGTCACCGTCGGCAAGGGATGCTTCATCGGGGCCAACGCCGTAGTGGGCAAGGACCTCCCCGACGGCACCGTTTACACGCCCGGACGTCAGGTCTCGGAGCTCGGGCGTCGGATCGAGGCGCTCGAAGCCGAGCTGGCCGACCTCAAGTCGCGCCTGGCGGAGCACGAAGCCGAGCCCGTCTCCCACCCAGGGGATTAATTGGCGGAAGCGCGGGCCGAAACAAGCGGGCCGCAGACCTCTCTAGCTCGCTCGACCGCCATGATGACGGTCGGCACGATCATTTCCAGAGCCACAGGGGTCCTGCGTCTTGCGGTTTTGGCGGCCACCCTCGGCGTCGCCGAGACGCGCTTCACCGACACCTACAACCTCGCCAACACCGCGCCGAACATCCTCTACGAGCTCGTGCTCGGCGGAGTGATCGCCTCGGTATTCGTCCCGATCTTCGTGGAGCTCCTCGAGAACAAGGATCGGGAGGAGGCCGCCGCCACGATCAGCGGGATCTTCAATGTGTCCTTGCTGATCCTCATCGGACTGTCTCTGATCGGGGTGCTCGCGGCTCCCCTCATCGCCAAGTTCTACGCGTCGAGGCTCTCGGGTGAGGACCTGCGGCAGCAACAGGAGGTCCTGACCTTTCTTCTCCGGGTGTTCATCCCGCAGGTCGCGCTCTACGGCATCTATTTCATGGCAAGCGGCCTGCTCAATGCGCACAAGCGCTTCGTGCTGCCGATGTGGACGCCGATCGTGAACAACCTCGTTCTGATCGCGGTGCTCGTCTTCTTCCATCAGGCCTACGGTCTCATCGATCTCGGCTCAGCCACCACCACGCATCTCCTCGTGCTGGGGCTCGGGACCACCTTGAGCGTCGCGCCGATGGGCCTGCTCCTCATCCCCTCGATGGCCCGCCTGGGCGACTACAGGCTGGTGTTCCGCATCGAGCCCGAACTGCGGAAGCGACTCATTCATCTGTCCGTCTATCTCATCGGCTTCGTGGTCTCGAACCAGGCGGCCTACGTGATCGTCCAGTGGCTCGCCAACGGCGTCCAAGGCGCGTACACCGCGTACATCGCCGCGTCCACCTTCTTCCTCCTGCCCGTCGGACTGTTCGTGTGGTCGCTCACGACGGTGCTCCTACCGTCGTTGAGCCGATCCGCCCTGAGCCAGGACTGGGCCGGCTTCTCGAGCACGCTAAGCGTCGGGATCCGAGGGACCTTGTTCCTGATCGTCCCCTCGGCCGCGGGGTTCCTCGTCCTCGGCGCCCCTCTCGTGGAGGCATTCCTCGAGCACGGCGTCGTGACCGGCACGTCCACCCGCCTGATAGTGGAAGTGCTGATCTTCTTCACGCTCGGGCTCGTGCAGTTCTCCGTCTATCAATTGCTGGTGCGCGCCTTCTATGCGCTGCAGGACGGGCGCACTCCCTTCTTCATCAACCTCGTCGTGGTCCTGGTGAACATCGCGATAAACGTTCCGATGTTTGCGTGGTTCGGAGTGGGGGGCCTGGCGGCGGGTCAGGCTGTCGCCTACACCCTGGGAGTCGCGCTCCAGGCGCGGGAGCTGCATCGCCGGGTCGGCGAGTTCAAAGTGATGTCCGTGGTGGCCGGCTCCGTGCGGATCATTGCCGCAACGATCGGCATGGCTGCAATCGTGTGGCCCCTCAGTGCGTTCATGAACGATGTCCTCGGAGAGGGAACGCTCGCCACTGCTCTCACCCTGATCGTTCCCACCTTGGTCGGCGCGGCCGCCTACCTGGGGCTAGCGGTCCTACTGCGGGTCGAGGAGATCCGTTTCGTCAGAAGCGCGTTGCTGAGACGCGGCAGCTGAGGAGCCGGGCGACTCGTTATAAAAGAGCGAAGCCACCTCCGCGGTCTCCGCCGACACGCGCTCGATCTCCTCGGAAGAGAGGCGGGTGCGCCATGACTCCGCCGCCGCCGCGCTATCCCGTCTCACCGCGTGGAGATCACCCACCGGTACCTCTTTTGGATTGTCGCTGCGGCTGTGCGCGGCGATCCCCTCTCGAACGGCCTCGTTCCAGGGCAAGTCGAGCGCCGAATAAAGAGACCGGAAGCCGGGCACGGGATCCTTCGCGAGCTCCTCGTAGATCACGTAGTGCCACTCGGGATGTCGCTCGCGGAACCTTGCGACCACGTCGTAGATAGCGTTCCACATGACGATGCCTTCACCGACGAGGTCGATCTCGCCCTCGTAGTCGCGGAACTCCTCGGCCCGATGACCAAGAAGGTCGCGCATCAACAGCTCCTGCGCGAGCCAGTGACGCTCGTAGTCGAACCCCCAGTTCAGCCGCTTGATGCTCGACACGAACGCGAGGGGGCTCCGGATCATGACCACGACCTCCATCCCGAAGCGGCGAGCAAGCCACTCCGAGGAGAACAAAGCGAGGGGGTCTTTGATCAAAGCTCGTTTGCGCCGCCGACGGTACCTGATGCTGTTGGTCATCTCGACCGCTTGAAGCCCGAGATGACGCAGATCCCGGACCCCCTTTAGAGACTTCCCGAGTGGATATCTGAAGCGAACTAGCCCCTCCACCGCGCCCAGGTACTCGTCCTCGTTGTCCTCGGTGATGTACATGAACCAGTGTGGAAGAGGCCGAGGGATCCATCCCGGCGACCGGGTCGGCAAGAACGGCTCGTGGATGTA
Source organism: Actinomycetota bacterium (assembly GCA_030863485.1). The sequence goes on along the minus strand of JALZBR010000170.1, from coordinate 3,057 downwards.
GCCCGTGTCACCCGAGAGGTCCAGCATCCGACCCACCCAGGTCGTGCCGGAGCGGTGCGACCCCGTGACGAGGATGGGCGGGCCGGGAGGCTCTCGCCGGGCGCCCTCGTTATCCGTGGAGGTCATGCGCCTATCTTCGCCGTCGGGGCCGTTCGAGCGGCGCGGGCCCACGGCAATCCGCGAGGCCACGCTTACCCCGTGATAGCGTCGTCAGCCAGGGTCCCACGCTGGCCCGCAAGCGGGTTCGATGCCCCGGCGGACGTTCCTCGGAGGGCCCTCGGCGAAAAGTCCGGCCAAGAAGGAGAAATCCCAAAATCATGTCAAATCTTAGACGCGGCCTGTTGGTGGCCGGCGGAGTCGTAGTCGTCGGCCTCGTCGCCTTGGTGCTCGTAGCGAAGAACACCGGCGTACGCATTCCAGTGATCGACGACGTAGTGGACGCAGACCCCGTTTGCCCGCTCACCGGGCTCGACCCGGACAAGGAGTCCGCCCTCGAGCGTCCTGCCGTCGCGGTTAAGATCGAGAACGCGGAGATCGCTTATCCGCTTTCGGGCCTGGACAAGGCAGAGGTCGTCTACGAGGAGCCCGTCGAGGGCGGCCTCACGAGGTTCATGGCGATCTACCACTGCACCGACGTGGCCAAGGCCGGTCCCGTCCGCAGCTCGCGCGTGGTGGACCCCGCGATCATGAGCCCCTACACCCGGATCCTCGCGGCCGCCGGAGGAAACGACATCGTGCGCAAGGCGCTCGAGAAAGAGGGCATCGTCCTGGTCGACGAGGACGGTTCGGGCGAGGCCATGGAAAGAGTCCCCCGCGAGGGGCTCCCGACCGAGCACACCCTCTACGCGGATGTGGCCGAGCTGCGCGAGCTGGGCGAGAAGGACTACAAGGAACCCCCCGCGGACGACGTCTTCAAGTTCGGCGACCTCGAGGGCAAGGCACGCGACGCTCGCTCGATCAGCATCGACTTCAGCCCGAGCGTGAACGTGAGCTACGAGTGGAACGGCAAGGGCTGGGCGCGCTCGGACAACGGCCAGCCGCAGGAGGTCGAGGGCGGCGGTCAGATCACCGTCGACAACGTCATCATCGAAGAGCACACGATCAGCAACTCCACGACCCTGTTCGACGTCGAAGGCAACCCCTCGCCCGAGATCACCGACGTGACCGGCTCCGGTCGGGCTGTCCTCTTCCGGGACAAGAAGGCCATCGAGGGCAGGTGGGTCCGCAAATCCGACAAGGACCGCGTGACCTTCGAGACCGAGGAGGGCGAGGAGATGGTCCTGAAGAAGGGAACGACCTGGATCGAGCTCGTCCCCGACAAGAAGGGCGACCTCAAGGGTTCCTTCAGCTTCAAGTAGCCGATCTCGGCCGCACCTGTTGCGGCTCGCACACCTAGAAGCCCGGCGGGTGCTTGTCTCTCCACGGGCGTGCTTCTTCGATCTGCGACGACAACCTGATCAGCGTCGCCTCGTCGGCCGGCGCGCCCACGAGCTGGACCCCTATGGGCAGGCCCTCGTCGTCCCAAAAGAGCGGGAGGGAGACCGCGGGCTGTCCCGTGATGTTCGCCATGGGCGTGAACGGGATGAACATCCCCGCGCGGACGAGCTGCATCCACGGATCGGGGTCCTCGAACATCCACCCGAGCGGCACGGGCGGTAGAGCGAGGGTCGGCGTCAGCATGACGTCGAAGTTCTCCCACTGGAGCACGGCTTGGCGAGCCACGTCGTGGAGGCCCAGCAATGCGTGGATATACGCCATGCTCGAGGTCGCCTCGCCGGCTTCCGACAGCGCTTGATTGACGGGCTCCATCGTGGAGACGTCTATGAGCCCCCGGTAATACGCGGTCGAGGTCTGCACGATCTTGATGAAGTGCGAGCTGAGCTCGGGATCGAGCCAGTCCAGGTCCACCCCGGTGATCTCGTGGCCCAGGGAGGTGAGGAGCTCGGCGGCATCGGTCGCCGCCTTGACGCAGGCGGGATCTACAGGGACGCCGGTAGGTGTCTGCGTCAGCAGGCCGACCCGCAGCTTACCGGGGTCCTCGCCGACCTCCTCGACGAAAGGCCGCTCCGGAGCCGGTGCCCAATAGGGGTCGCCGGGCTCGTACCCGGACATGACATCGAGGAGTGCGGCCGCATCCGCGACCGTGCGCGCGATCGGTCCCTCGGTCGAGAACCCCGCCCATGCCTCGCCGACGAACGGGGAGCCGGAGATCCGCCCCCGACTCGGCTTGATCCCGAAGACCCCACAGCAAGACGCCGGGATCCTTATCGAGCCGGCTCCATCGGAGCCATGGGCGACGGGGGCAAGACCCGCGGCGATCGCAGCCGCTGCACCCCCGCTCGATCCGCCCGACGAACGTCCGGGGTCCCACGGGTTGTGGCAGGCACCGTTGAGCTCGGACTCAGTGGTCGGGAGCGTCCCGAACTCGGGAGCGTTGGTCTTCCCGAGGATGACGAACCCCGCCTCCCTGATCCTCCGGACGGTCGACCCTTCTACTTCCGGGATGTGGTCGGCAAGTGACTTCGTTCCGTGCGTCGTCCGTATGCCGGCGGTCTCGGTTAGGTCCTTGATGGGGATCGGCACGCCGTGAAAGGGGGGAAGCGTGTCGGGATCCCTGTCCTTCATCGTCTCGTCACAGCGGCGCGCCGAGTCGAGCGCATGATCCGCAGCAACGGTCACATACGAGTTGATCTCTGAGTCGTACTTGTCGATGCGATCGAGGTAGAACTGGGTGGCCTCGACGGACGAGACCTCGCGGCGCTTGATCATGTTCGCCACGTCGCGAGCCGAGGTGAAGGCGTCAATCGTCATGGGTGGGCTCCCCCGCTAGTCGGTTCTATAGGAGGGGTATAACCCAGCTGCCGGGCCCCCAACCGCCGAAGCAAACAGTACGGCGCGCCTCAGAGCTTCGGCACCAGATCGGTCAACTCGGTGAGGGAACGGATGCGGATCCCCTCGTGGTCGGTGTAGCGGTCGAAACGGTCGATGAGGATGGGATGCATCCCCACGATCGTCGCGGGCTCCACGTCGAGCCCGGGCGAGTCACCCACGTGCGCT
>JALZBR010000149.1 GCA_030863485.1 Actinomycetota bacterium | reverse complement strand
GGCGTCGACCACAGCATCTCTGGTGAACGCATCGCTCGGGCCGCGGCAACGAGAATGGGGATGAGGAAGGAACACGTGGATGACGTGGCGGCCCTGGTGCTCCATCATCTGCTCCTGGCCGATACCGCGACCCGACGGGATCTCGACGACGGGATCGTCATCGAGCAAACGGCCAAGAAGATCGGAACCGCGACTCGCCTGCGCCTGCTCTACATCCTGACGCTCGCCGATGGACGGGCGACCGGACCCGCGGCCTGGAGCGATTGGAAGGCAACTCTCGTGAGGGACCTCTATCGAAAGAGCCTCATGGCGTTGGAGACGGGGCGGATCCCGTCTCGGAGCAGCGTTGTGGAGCGAGCCGGTCAGGTGGAGGCCTACGAGCCGAGCCTCGCGGGAAGGGTCGAAAGCGTCCTCACCACGCTCCCGCCGTCCTACATCGACTCCGTCGGCATCCCGGACATGGTCGACGAGATCAGATTGCTGCTCCGAGCTCCACGGCCGGGAGAGGTCTGCTGGAGGAGGGACGAAACCGGTGAGTCCGAACAGAGCGTCATAACGATCTGCGCGACCGATCGGCCGGGGACCCTGGCTCGCGCCGCCGGCGTCCTCGCTCTCAACCGGATCCCCGTTCTCAGGGCACAGGCCTACTCCACTTCAGATGGATTCGCTCTCGAGCGTTTCATCGTGGGCTCTCTTGCCGAGACCCAATGGGACCGATTCGGCTCGGACCTCGAGGCGGCGTACGGCGGCCGTCTGGCGGTGGACTCGCACGTCGAGAGAAAGGCGCGCGACTACCGCCCGCCCGGCCCCGTCGAGCCCGAGGTGAGGATCGCTTCCGAGGCTTCGCGGGACTCGACGGTGATCGAGGTGCGGGCTCCCGACGCACTCGGGTTGCTGTACGCGCTGGCGTCGGCCTTGACCGATCTCGATCTCGACATCCACGTGGCGAAGATCGACACGATGGCGAGCCGGGTGGTTGACGTCTTCTACGTGCGCACCCTCTGGGGATCGCCGCTGGACGTCGATCAGATCGCCGAGGTCCAGCGCTCGATCGAGCACCGGATTACACGACTCTTCGGCTAAGGGATGCTTCGGGATCTGCCTGCATAGCTTGTGCGGAACGTGGGTAGGTGACTACAACATGTCACTCACGAGCTCCGCAAACAGGGTCGTCTGCGACCGCTACCGCCTCACCGACGTGCTCGGAAAGGGCGGCATGGGCGTCGTTTGGCGGGCACGGGACGAGCGCCTCCAACGCGACGTCGCCATCAAAGAGGTCGAGCTTCCCGCATCCGTTCCCCCCCAGGCCAGAGCCGGGGCGAACGAACGAGCTCTACGAGAAGCCCGTGCGGCGGCGCGGATGAGCCATCCCGCGGCGGTCACGATCTTCGACGTCCAGCAGGAATCGGGGCGGGTCTACCTCGTCATGGAGCTCGTGGACTCGCCGAGTCTGAGCGAGATCCTGGAGCGGCAAGGCACCCTCTCTCCCGAGGAGACCGCCAGGATCGGGGCGGACGTCCTCGACGCTCTCGAGGCGGCCCACGCCGTCGGGATCGTCCACCGTGACGTGAAGCCCGCAAACGTCATGGTCCCGCCGGAGGGCACGGCGAAGCTCGCTGACTTCGGCATCGCCTCCCTCAAAGACGACCCCAAGATCACGCAGACGGGCCTCATCCTCGGCTCGCCCTCGTTCATGGCCCCCGAGCAGGCCGGCGGCACCTCCAGCGGCCCCGAGGCCGACCTCTGGGCCCTGGGCGCAACGATGTACTACGCGGTGGAGGGGCAGCCCCCCTTTGACGAGGGCCAGGCGATACCGACGCTTGCGGCCGTGCTCCACGACGAACCGAGGCCGATGCAACGCGCTGGCTCGCTCGCGCCGGCCATCTCAGCGTTGCTCGCGAAGGACCCCCACCAGCGGCCCTCGTACAGCCATCTGAGGGCGATGCTGCAAGACGCGGCAGCCGGGCGAGCGCCTCAACCGATGTCGGCCCCTGCGACCAGCGCCCGGACCGCGCTCGTTGCTCCGGCAAGGGACGAGCAGGAACTCTATGAGCCGGCTCCCGCTCCGAACCGACGGCGCGCGGGTGTGGCGGCGGCCGTAGTGGCGCTCCTTCTCGTGCTGGGAGCCGGCGGGCTCGCGTTCATGGGGGGCAACGAAGAGTCTTCCGAACCCACGAGGGACGCTCCCGTCGCCGAGAAGAAGAACGCTTCCGAGAACTCCAACAAGGGCCCCGGAGGCGCAGCCGAGGACCCTGCCGACTCCTCCGATCCGGGCTCGACCGCCGAGGAGACAACCGAGGAGTCCGACGTGGTCACCTCGAGCGAGGCGGCCGCGCCGCCCGAGGGCTGGACCCTCTACGAGGACCCCACGACGGGGTATTCGATCGCCTACCCCGAGGGTTGGACGATCGAGACCGTCAGTTCCAACAGTACCGACTTCAGCGATCCCGCGTCGGGCGCCTACCTCCGCGTCGCGTGGAGATCGCCTCCCGGACCGTCCGCCGTCGGAGCGTGGGAGGAGTACGAACCCGACTTCGCCTCCCGCCACGAGGGTTACCAGCGCATCGTGATCGAGCCCACGACCTTCAGGGGGTACGAGGCCGCCACCTGGGAGTTCACCTGGGAAGAGGGCGGAACGACGATCCACGCCATCGATCTCGGCTTCATCGTGGGCGACGACTACGGCTTCGCGCTGAACTTCGTGGCCCCGGAAAGCGAATGGGCCGACTTCCAGGACGAGTTCCAGGTGTTCCAGGAGACCTACTCGCCCCCCACCTGATCCCTCTTCCCCCCAACCCATCTTCGTCTCTTGACTCAAGGCCCTGCGCGGCCTTGCCGAAGGGCCTAGTGAACCCGAACGAAACGGCAAACCCATCGTGAGGTGGGGACGCAAAGCCAGGGGCCCGCGTGAGCGGGCAGCCCAGCTACCGAAGTGGGAGGACAAAGATGAAGTTCGTCGTCAAACGCATGTCCGCGGCAATCGTTTTGGCACTGGCAGTAGGGGCGCTGTCACCCGTGACGACCGCAAGCGCCGGAGGGGACTGTTGGCGCTACAAGGACTCCGAGAGGGAATTCGCGCAGAAGATCAACGCTGCCCGGGACGCCGTCGGAGCCAACCGCCTCGAGATCGACCGTGAGCTGTCGAAGGTCGCCCGCCGTCACGCGTGGGAGATGGATAGCAAGAACTCGCTCTACCACACCCCCTCGGACAAGCTGCGCTGGAGAGTCACGCGCTGGAACCGACTGGGCGAGAACGTCGGTGCCGGCCAGACCGTTCTGTCGCTGCACCGGGCCTTCATGAACTCGCCCTCGCATCGCAGCAACGTGCTCGACCGTGACTTCAGGCACCTCGGCGTAGGTGTCCACCGGGACCAGAACTACATATGGGTCACGATGGTCTTCGAGTCCCGCAGAGACCCCGGCACGCGCCTGCGGATGTGCCGCTAGCTGGACCCAGCCAGGCCTCCCCAGCGATCGTCTCGACGATCGCGAAAGCAAGAAGGTCGGTCGCCTAGGGCTTCGTCACTTCCTGTAGGACGCGCCGGCTCTGTGAACCCCACAGGCCGGCGTCTCCTTTGAACTCGGCCACTACCTGGACGGTTCGCCGTGGCGCAAGCTCGAAGAAAAAGCGGCCGTCCGGACCCGTGACGACGGGGGCCTTGTCCCTCCAGGCGCGGTTCTTGGGTTTCACGTGGATCGAGATCTGACGCAGCGGTTGGGGATCGCCCGACCTGGAAGTCAACCGGCCAACGAAGCGCACGGCCGTCCCGGGAGCCGGGCTCACCGGCGTGAGCGAGCGCAGCGTGGTGACGGTCGCGGCCTTCTCCGGAACCATCCGCTGTCTTACCGCCTCCCGTATCTGATCTAGGTTGCGCCACACGGTGTTACCGGGACACTCGGTCTGTCCTGCCTCCCGGTGTCCCGCGATGACGTGTAGGCCCTCGTCGACCAGACCTGTTTCCGGATTCCTGTAGGTGTGCCGCTTGCGGGGCGCAAGGTTGTGACGGTCCGCCTCCCAGGCGAGGAAGTTGACCAGGGTCGCTCGCATGGCGGGTGTCATCGTGGTGGTGGAGTAGTTGCCCATGAGGCTCACCCCGACGCTTCCGGAGTTGTAGCCGGAGACGTGCGCGCCCTGGACCGCCTCGCCAGCTTGGTTCTCCGAATCATGGATCTCCCATGGTGCAAAGGCCCGTGAGTAGCGGCCCTCGAAGATTCGCCCGTCCGGGGAGATGACGAAGTTGTAACCGACGTCACACCAGCCGCGCGTGATCGTGTGATAGCGATAGATGGCTCGCATGGTGGCCTTCGGATGAGGGTCGTTGTTGGCCCCCACCGTGTGATGCACGAACAGCTGCTGCACGGGGTAGAAGCGTCTCCGGCAGGCCCCCGTCATCCTCTTGATCGATTCGTCTGCTCCCCACTCGGCGCGGGTCACGACATCGGGGTCCTCGGCGGTGGCGGCCGCGATCGAAGGGATCTCGATCCGGCGGCGCGGACCGTCGAGGGTGTTGAGGTAGTCGAGCTTCACCGGACCCATCTCGGCGCCGGGCGGGACGACGGGCTCCCACTCCACCGACTGGGGACGATCGACGTAGACCACCCCGGTGTAATGGTGGTCGCCGTGCTCGAGGTCGTGAGCTTCGACCGCCCGACGCCATGCGCCGGCTCCGTCTTCGTCGACCAGTCGGTAGCGCACGCCGGTTCCCTCGTCTCCGGTCCAGGAGAAGGCCACGTGGGTCGCGGGAAAGGAGAACGCGGCCTCCGCCGGGCCAGAGCTCGTCACCGAACGTGCCAGCGTCGTCGGGACCGTGATGGCGCGCGCGGGATGCCACAACGCCGGGACGAGGACCGCGGACATCGTGGCCACGACCAAAAGAACTCGAAGAACAAGGGGGGTGCGCCGCATGAAGGGAACATGCTACGGGGCCAAGAGGCCTCTCGTGAAGGGGGACGGCCTCCTTGTTGCACTCCAGGGGGAGTGTTATAAGAGAGCCTTATGGATCGAATCGACTCTACAGAGAGAGATCCGGCCGTCGAGGAACACCCTCTTGCCGATCATCCCGCCCCCCAAGATGCCGCCGACCGCACCCCCGTCGAACGGATAGCACGGGCCGTCTTCTGGGCCGCCAGGTTCGCCCTTGCCCTGTTCCTGTTCATCGGGGCGCTTCAGATCATGAAGGAGGGAGCGGCAAGCCTCGACGTGCTCCAGCCGGGCGGATACCTTGTTCGGAACCCTGGATCGACCCTCGGCCTCGGCTGGCTCGGAGCCCTCTTCGTCCTCTCCGGATCCCCCATCGCCGCCACGGCGCTGACTCTGGTGGCAGGAGGAGAGGAAGCCGCGGCGGCAGGCGCGGCTCACTTCTCCGAGATCCAGGGCTTCACGATGCTCACGGGCTCACGACTGGGTGCCGCCTTCGTGGTGCTGGTCACGGCCGTGATCTACGCCCTCCGAGGCGGCTCCGGAGAGCGCCTAAAACCCGTGTCCACGGCCGTAATGGCGCTCTGCACTACGGCCTTGATCTACATCCCCTCGGCCCTGATTGGATTTGCCTTGCTCCGGTGGCAACCATTTCATTCGCTGGACATCCAGTTCCCCGGTCAATTCGCAGACGTTATCGACCTCGTCTACGGCGGGATCCTCGAACGGCTCGAGTCTCTCCCGGGCTACGTCTTGTTCCTCGGGGGCCTGGGTGTCCTCCTGATCTCGTTCAAGGTCATCGACACGGTCATGCCGAAACTCGACGACACCGCAGTGGAGCGATCGCGGCTTTCGTGGCTGACCAAGAAATGGCCCATGTTCGGCCTGGGGTCGCTCGTCGCATTGATCACGATGTCGGTGTCGGTCGCCCTGACGGTCCTCGTGCCACTCGTGTCCAAGAGATACGTCAAGCGCGAGCACATCATCCCGTACATCATGGGAGCGAACATCACCACGCTGGGCGATACGATGCTCGCCGCCTTCGCCCTTCACTCTCCGGCGGCCGTACGCATCGTCCTCGCGGAGGTCATAGCCACCAGCCTTCTAAGCGTGATACTGCTGACGTTCTTCTATCCACAGGTTCGGAGCGGGATCTGGAGGTTCCAGCGTCAGATGATCAAGAACAGGACCAGGCTCGCAGCGTTCACGGCCGCTCTGTTCATGGCCCCTCTTGCGATCATCGCTATCTCGGGACTTGCGGGATGACCCGGGCTTCAGACTCGCAGGTCACCTTGAAGATCCCGAGGCCTCTGTACGACCAGCTCAAGCAGGTCATCGAAGGATCGGGCTTCCACTCGGTGACGGAGTTCGCCGTCTACGTGCTGCGCGACCTCGTCTCGCACCGCCAGAGAGGCCCGGCAAAGCCTCCGGGGGAGCCCAGCCCCGACGTCGACCCCCTGAGCGCGGATGAGATCGAGGCGATCCGCCAGCGCCTCAGCTCGCTCGGATACCTCTAGAGGACGTTCCGAAGGCCGTCGGGGCTGAAGCGGAGGCAGCGTCGCTCAGCAGTCCCAGCGGTTCATTCCGCTAGACTCCGCACCCTATGGGGGAGAGCGCGAGCAACGGCTATCTGGTCGAGCTAGAGGGCGTCACGAAGCGTTTCGGCGACAACGTCGTGCTAAACGACATCGACCTCTCGATTGGGAGGGGCGAGGCGGTTGTCGTCGCCGGGCCCTCGGGGTCGGGTAAGTCCACCATGCTCCGGTGCATCAACGGTCTCGAGTCGGTTGACGAGGGAGACGTGCGTTTCGACGGGCACTCGATAGCGAAGGCCGGTAAGGACATCTATCGCTACCGAGCCGAGATCGGCATGGTCTTCCAGGCCTTCAACCTGTTCCCCCACAAGACCGTCCTCGAGAACATCGTGCTGGGGCCGGTCGAGGTAAAGGGAGAGGACCGGGAGGTAGCGCGCGACAAGGCGCGCAAGTTCCTCGACGTCGTGGGCATCCCGGAGAAGGCGGATTCATATCCGGCCGATCTCTCGGGCGGCCAGCAGCAGCGGGTCGCCATCGCTCGAGCGCTGGCCATGGAGCCGAAGCTGATGCTCTTCGACGAGCCCACCTCGGCCCTCGACCCGGAGATGATCCGAGAGGTGCTCGACGTCATGCGTAATCTCGCTCGCGAAGGCATGACGATGGTCGTTGTGACGCACGAAATGGGCTTCGCGCGAGAAGTCTGCGACCGCATAGTTTTCATCGACGAGGGAGTCATCGTCGAACAAGCTCCACCCGACGAGTTCTTCGCGGGGGCAAAAAGCGAAAGGGCCCGCGAGTTCGTCGACAAGATCCTGCATCACTGAAGAAGACGGTCACACTGTTCGGGGCGCGGCGGCGCGTCTCAGAAAGGGGGAAGCTTGAGAACGAGAGAGAGTAAGTGGCGGTGGGTCGTCGCACTCATGGCTGCGCTGTTCTTGATGGCGGCCGCATGTGGGGGCGGCGAGGATGGCGAGGACACCGAAACCGGCAATACCGGGGGCGGGGGCGAAGTAGAGGAGTTCGAGGCCGGCACGACGATGGCCGACATCCAGGAAAAGGGCGAGATCGTCATCGGGGTCAAGTACGACGTACCTCCATTCGGGTTCGAGAACCCGCAGTCGGGTGAGATCGAGGGCTTCGACATCGAGATGGGCAAGATCATCGCCGAGAAGCTGGGTGTGGAGCCGGTGTTCGAAGAGGCGATATCCGACAACCGCATCCCCTTCCTCCAGGACGGGACCGTGGACATCGTCCTCTCGACTATGACCATCACCACCGACCGAGCAGTCGAGATCGACTTTTCACGTCCGTACTTCATCGCGCACGGTCGCATCCTGGTGCCGAAGGGCTCGGACATCCAAGGTATCGAGGATCTCGGCGGCAAGAAGGTCTGTACGGGGCTCGGATCGACGTATGAGGCGACGATCAAGGAGCAGGCCCCCGACGCCGACCTCAAGCTCGTCGAGTCCTACTCCGAGTGCCTGGAGCTGGTCCAGAACGGCGCGGTCGATGCAGTGTCGACCGACGACGTGATCCTCACGGGGATGATCATCCAAGACGAGTCGCTGGAACTCGTCGGAGAAGAGCTGACGAAGGAGCCCTATGGGGTGGGCGTCCCCGACGAGGACCAGGAGATGGCCGAGTTCGTGAGCGGCGTCATCGAGGGCACCTTCGAGGACGGCACGTGGCAGAAGCTCTATGAGGAGTGGGTCGGTCAGTACACGGGTGAGGAGGCCGACGATCCCGCGAACTACACGCTGGAAGACGCGTACAAGCTGTTCCCATGCGACGAGTTCTGCAAGGAAGCCAAGACCGAGGAAGACATCTAGAGATACGCGGGCGTCCTAACCGGTTAGGCACATGAGCGAACTCTGGGAGATCCTGAGAAGGTTCTTCCCAGAGTTCGCTGCCGGTTTCTTAGTCACGTGTCAGATCGTCGGCATTGCTTTCCTCGTAGCGATGGTTGTCGGCACGCTGGTAGCGAGCTTACGGATCGCCCCCGTCAAAGTGCTGAACTGGATCGGCGGGCTGTACGTGGAAACATTCCGCAACATCCCGCTGTTGGTCTTGCTCTTCATCTCGTATGCGGGCTTCAGACGAGGCGGCTTCCCGATTGCTCCGATGGTTGCAGCAACCGGAAGTCTGGGCTTGTACACAGCCGCGTACGTGGCCGAGGCGATCAGATCGGGTGTCTTCGCGGTCGGCAGGGGGCAGATCGAGGCAGCTCTCTCGCTCGGATTCTCGTATCCCGCAACTATGCGGAAGATCATCCTGCCCCAGGCGATCAGAACGGTCATACCGCCGATCGGCAACCTCACGATCGCAATGATCAAGAACTCCGCCATCGTCGGGGTCTCACTAGCGCTCGCCGATGATCTGATGAAGCAGGCCCGCCTGATCAACTCCAGCACATTCAAGACGAACGAGACGTTTTTCTGGGCCGGAGTTGGTTACCTGCTGTTGACGGTCACGGCGACGTTCATCGTGCGCCACCTCGAGACGCGTCTGACGATCAAACGATGAGGGTCACTTAGTTGGATCTCTTTTATTTCGTGGACCCGGACAACTGGCGGTGGCTCACCGCCGGCAAGAACTTCACTTTTCTGCTCGAAGGCTTCCTCGTGAATCTCGAGATAGCGATCATCGCTATGTTGCTTTCTCTGATCCTCGGGTTGCTGCTCGCACTCGCACGGATCTCGAAGAACAGGCTGACGCGGGGGGCCGCCAGGACCTGGATCGATGTGTGGCGCAACCTACCGCTTGTCTTCATCCTTCTGTACTTCTTCTTGGGGTTGCCCGACAGCGTGAAGAACGCTTACCAGGACGCCGCGCCCCAGTGGTTGCCCGACGCTTTTCAGAGCCCGCAGATAATCGCAGCTCTGCTCGGATTGACCATTTACAACTCCGCCGTCATCGCCGAAATCATGCGGGCGGGGATCCAAAGTCTCGAACGCGGTCAGGGCGAAGCAGCTTCCGCCCTGGGGCTTCCCTACTGGAAGTCGATGCGGCTCGTCATCCTGCCCCAGGGGCTACGGCGCATGGTCCCGGCAACCGTTTCGCAGCTGATCACGCTGACTAAGGACACGTCGCTCGTGAGCATTCTGGCGATTTCGGAGCTCGTTCGACATGGTCGCATCGTGACGAATACGAGCGACAATCCTTTCGTCGGACTGAACGTCCCGGCTCCCATCCTTCATGTCTTTATCGTCGTGGGTGCGATGTTCATCGTGTTCAACCTGTTGCTGTCGCGTCTGTCCCGTCGCCTGGAGATCCGTGAGCGCAAGCGGACCGGCACAACGGTCGAGCGCGTGACGGGACTCGAGGATCAGGTTGCCGCCGAAGCAGACGTCTCTCGGTGACGCAACAACAATCTCTGCCCGTTGCGTAAGCTCCAGCTCATGTGGCACAAGACGAGGGTCCTCACCTGTGGCTGCGCCCTGTTGCTGACGAGCGCTTGCGTGCCCTCCACCGGAGAGGCTGACAAAGAGTTCGGCGAGAACAGCCCCATGGCCGCCATCCAGGCCGAAGGAGAGCTGGTCGTCGCGATCCCGCCGGACTCCGCGCCCTTTGCATCCACGGACGCTTCGGGGGAGCCTCAGGGCTTCGTCGTCGATCTCGCGGAGTATCTCGCTACGGAGCTCGAGGTCGATGCGGAGTTCATCGAAGCATCGCCGGAAGAGATGCCCTCTCTCGTAGCCGGGTCGGACCCACGCGAGATAGGCGATGAGGAAGCCGATCTCGCCTTTCCCTTGACCACGATCACGAATCAGATCTACAAGGCGGACGCCGGCGCCACGGGCTTCGACGTGACGACGCCTTACTTCGTGGCCCATCAGCGGATCCTCGTGCCGTCCGACTCCGAGGTCGAAGACGTCGACGATCTCGAAGGCAAGGTCGTGTGCTCGCTCGTCGACCCGGAGGTCGGGGTAGCGGTGGAGGAGCTGCAGCCCGAGGCTGAGGTCGAAGAGGCATCGACTCCCCGAGAATGCGCGGACGCTCTGGAGGCCAACGACGTGGACGCCGCGGTCGCCGACGAGGTCATGCTGTTGAGGACGCTGGCCGAGCTCGAGAAAAAGACCCCCGACGGCTACGTGATCGTGGGTGAGCAGACGACGACACAGGGCTACGCCCCCTACGTCGTGCGAGGCATGGACGCTTTCGCCAGCGACGTCTTCAACGACGTGAAGGACGACGGACGCTGGCTCGAGTCATATGACTCGTGGATTGCGGAGCTAACCGGAGACGAGGAGCCCGAGCCTCCCGCCCTCACTCTCGAGGAAGCGGCGGCTCTCTACCCGGAGGTCGTCCCCCCGGAATAGGTAGGAAGCGCCGGCTCCCTATCCGGAGGCCGTCCGCCAGAATGGGTGCCTCCGGGCCGATCACCGGGCGAGGATCAGGGGTAGGTGTAGATGTTGCCCGGGTTGCGGCGCCACTCGAAGATGTGGTGCACGTAGAGCCGACCCCGCCGCCTCTCGGAACCGACCCCCACGAAACGCCAGCGACCAAGGATGTTCTGTCTATGGGGGGACGACCGCCAGAAGGCCCTGAACAGACCCGTGCAACCTCTTCCGGTGCCCACGTTCTGGCCGAGGGCACGCCAGCGCGTGATCTTCCTGCCCAGATCGTGGTCGTGGAAGATCGTCCGGTTGCGAGCCATCGACTTCGCATGCCTCCGGCCGACGTATCCCAACTGACGGTCCCAGGCGAGCGCCGGCAACCCGCGCGCGTCCCGACGACGGTTGATCTTCTTCATCATGCATCTCTCGGCTTTCTTGAACCGGTAGCGCTCTCTACGAGCCGCCTCGGAGGACGGGGTTCCGGTGAAATCGACTGCGACCAGCAGAAGAGTCAAGATCATCGCCACCCAAACTCTGAAAAAGGCGGGGCGCGTGGACGACATGTATCAACAGCTCCTCTCCTCGGGTCCGCCACCTTGGTTTCGGAAGACTAGACACCTACCAGTCAATCCCAGATAGCGCAATCGTTTGCGTTTACGCAACGTTATGGGTCAGGCACATAGCGTTACAAAACGCAGGTCAGGCGGCCCTCTTTTTTTGGACATTTTTTTCGCGAGGTTCGAGTACCCCCTAGACAAATGGCGAGCGACCCGACAAGGTTTCTTCAGTGTTCCCCTCTAACGGCCTGGCCGAGAAGACAGTTCTCATCGTCGACGATGACGAGGAGATCCGTCACATTCTGCGCCTGGTCTGCGAAGACGATGCTCTGAGGGTCATCGGCGAGGCCGACAACGGCGTCGAGGCGGTCACCCTGGCCCTTACTCACCAGCCCGACTTCGTCATCCTCGATTACCGGCTCCCCCGCCTGGACGGCGCCGGCGCCGCGGAGATCCTCCGAGCCGTCACCCCTACGAGCAAGATCGTCGCGTTCTCGGCCCTTCTCGATCGGCAGCCCGACTGGGCAGATGCCTATCTGAACAAGGAACGGCTCGCCGAGCTCATGCCGCTCCTGAAGACTTTCATCCGCTAACTGCTCGCGAGGGACGCCGCGCGTTAACCTCAGGGCATGGCTAAAGACGCATCCTTCGACGTCGTTTCCGAGGTCGACCTGCAAGAGGTCCGCAACGCAGTCGACCAAGCAACGCGCGAGATCTCCCAGCGATACGACTTCAAGGGGACCGGCTCCTCGATCGAGCTCCACTCCGAGAAAGAGGCGACGACGATCTCGATCAAGTCGAACACCGAGCAGAAGGTGAAGGACTGCCTCAAGGTCCTCGAAGAGAAGCTCGTCAAGAGGCAGGTGCCGCTCAAGTCTCTTCAGAAGGGCAATATCGAACCGGCCGCCGGCGGCACCGCCCGGCAATCGATCTCTCTCAATCAGGGCATCTCCACCGACAAGGCCCGAGAGATCGTGAAGGCCATCAAGGACATGAAGACCAAGGCCCAGGCCTCGGTGCAGGGCGACCAAGTCCGAGTGTCGGCGAAATCACGCGACACCCTTCAAGACATCATCGCGGCGCTCAAGGAAAAAGACTTCGGCATCCCGCTGCAGTTCACGAACTACCGGTAAAGAAAAGGCCCCCGCCTCGAGGCGGGGGCCCTTTCGACACCTGGACTTCTTACTTGTTGGTGAATAGGGCCTTGACGGTCCCCGTGGTCGCCGTGCCGTTGCAGGCTGTGGGTCCGCCGAACTGCTCGAAGACGCCCGCCGTCGGGTGACCGTAGAGGAAGAGCTTTACGGGCTCGCCGCCGGAGATCGCGATCTTGCCCGACTTGCCGCAGAAGGCCCCTACTACGTCGACGAATCCGTCACCGTCCTGGTCCGGCTGGGAGACCGTGACCGAAACGGGAAGACCGGTGGCGTCGGCGACCGAGAACTTTGCGAACTTCTCAGAGGGCTTCGTCGGGAAGGTCACGCATCCGGGGTCGCAGAAACCGTTGCCCTCGACCGCCGCGGAAGGCCCCGTGTAGGTCGCGCTTGCCTTGCGCTTCTTGAGCTTGCCCGCCTCTGCCGCCGGGGCGAGAAGCGCTCCGAACACCAAACCCGCTGCAAGAACCGTCGTGATCGCCTTACGCATGTCCCGCTCCCTCCCTTGGATGATCTTCGTCTAGCGGCAGGATTGGACGTCATGGCTCGGCCTCCTGCCTCTGCACGCCAGAAACCGCGACCCCAGGGGCTCGAAAGCCGGACAAATCGGACAGGGAAAGGAAAAACAAGCGACGCAGGCAGGAATCGCGCCTTTCGATCAGAAATAGCCCTGGGACGGCAACACGGACCTCTAGGCAGAGGAGTAAGACATGAGGAAGCTCGTTGTTCTGGCACTGGTAGTAGGCCTTCTCGGCAGCTACGGGGCGGTGGCCGAGGCCGGCAAGAAGAAAAAGAAGATCCGGACCGTGACCTTCACGTACGCCCACCCGAGCATCGGGGTTGCTCCGATCGGTGGGTTCTGTGCCGGCTTCCCCGAGGAGGACTGCTACTCGGTGGCGACGAAGCCGAAGGAGAAGTACTTCAAGATCACCGTCACCGACGCTACGGGCGAGAAGGTGTTCGGCTTCGTGTCGCAGGGCGACCTCAACGGCAACGGCGTCAACGACGACGGCTACGGCAACTTCTGTGGAGGCCACACCTCGTCCGTCGCGATCGCTGCCCCCGGAAAGGCGATGAACGTCTATCTCCAGCCGGGCCTTTGCGACGACGGCACCCAGTCGGTCATGACGACGGGCACGGTCAAGGTACAGCTCTCGGCCAAGCCTTTCTAAGGCTCTCTCGAAACATAAGAAGCCGGGCCCGTCGGGCCCGGCTTTTTTATGTGGGGGAAGTGGGGAGGTCCAGCAGACGAGAGACCTCGGCGATGCTCTGATCGGGTGTCCGGTGAAGGACGGTGGTCATGCCCACCTCGAGGGCTGCGCTCAGGTGACCGGGATGATCGTCCACGAAGACGCAGGCCTCCGGGGCAACGCCCAGCTTGTCCGTCGTGAGCTCGAAGATGGCCCGGTCGGGCTTCCGCAAGCCGACCTCGCCCGAGATGACGATGACGTCGAAGATGGGCCCGAGCCGATCGCGCGGGTAGAGCCTGGTTCCCCACGAGTTGGAGCACAGCGCCGTGCGGTATCCGGAGGCGCGCGCGGCCCCCACTAGATCCATCATCGACTCCTCGATCTCCAGACGGAAGATGCGCCCGACGAGACCCTCCGGATCGACCGGTCGGCCCGTCGAAGACTCGAGGCGGTGAGCGAAGGCCAATGCGAATTCCTCCTCCGAGATCCGACCCGTCTCGAAATCGACCACGAGCCGATCCTCGCCTCCCGAATAGGCGCCGAGGGCCGCACGAACGAGATCTTGCAGCTCGATCCCCAGCTCGTCTGCGAACCTCACCATGGCGTCCTGCATCGGAGTCGTCAGCACTCCCCCGAAGTCGACGATCAGGGCTTCGAACCTGGACTTCTCCCCCTTACGGGCGGAAGAGCTCACGTGCTCGCCACCTGAAGAGCTCGGCGCGCCAGGGACGGGACGCCCTGCTCCATCTCTGCAAAGAAGGGGTCGTCGGTCATCCCGAAGAGATGACGCGCGTAGGAACCTTCGAGAAGGATCGCAAGCTTCCAGATCGCAAGGACCTGATACCAACCCAGAGCGGAACAATCCCGTCCCGTCCGCTCGGCGTAGCGCTCGACGAGCTCACCCCGGGAGCGGAAGCCGGGCATCGTCGTGACCTTGTTGAGATCCGCAAACACACCCTCGGCGTCGTCTCCGGCCTCTCGCCAGAACGACGTCATCCAACCTAGATCCGCCAGGGGATCGCCCAGGGTGGACATCTCCCAGTCGAGGATCGCGACGAGCCGCGCGGGGGCCTCGGCCCGGAAGAGGACGTTGTCGAGCTTGTAGTCGCCGTGCACGATCGTGGCCTCCGGCGATTCGGGGACGTTGTCCTCGAGCCACTTACCGGCCGCCTCGAGCTCTGGCAGCGGCCGGGTATGGGGAAGCGTCAGCTCCATCTGTCCCGTCCAACGCTTCAATTGCCTCTCCAGATAGCCGGTGGGGCGACCGAAATCGGCAAGCCCACAAGACGAGGGGTCAACCGCGTGCAGCTCGACGAGGGCATCGACGAGCTCATCTCCTATGGCGGCCCGGTCCTCGCGCGAGTCGAGTGCCTCGGGCAGCTCGGTACGGATGACGAGGCCGTCCACTCTCTCCATGAGGTAGAAGGGAGCGCCTATCACGGACTCGTCCTCGCAGAGCAGCACGGTTCGAGGCACCCGGACGTCGGTAGCCTTCAGTCCTGACATGACCTTGTGCTCGCGGGCCACGTCGTGTGCCGTCGGCAGGAATGCACCCAGCGGGGGCCGACGCAGAACGAGGCGGTCGTCGCCCCTCGTGACAAAGAAGGTCTCGTTCGAATGGCCGGCCTGGTGCCGTTGGATCTCGACGGGGGCCGTGCCCTCGAGGTGCTCGTCGAGGTACCTCGCGAGGGCCCGTTCGTCGACGAGAGGTGGCAAGGTTGCGGTCAAGCGAGGTTCCCCGTCGCCGACTTCGTCCCCTCCCCCGTCATTGCGGTCTTCAAGAGGTTGCGAGCTATCACCATCCGATGCACCTCGGACGGCCCATCGTAGATACGCGCCGCCCGGGCGTCACGGTAGAAGCGCTCCAGCGGCAGGTCGGTCGAGTACCCGAGAGCGCCGTGGATCTGGAGCGCCCTGTCGACCACCCTTTCCAGGGCTTCGGAGATGAAGACTTTGGCCATCGAAACCTCCTGCCGGTACTCGTCGCCCCGCTCGATTAGGTAGGCCGCGTGCAACACCATCAGGCGACTCGCGTAGAGGTCGATCGCGGAGTCCGCCAGCCAGTTCTGGACCGTTTGCCTGCGCGCAAGAGGCTGGCCGAATGTCTCTCGCGTAAGCGACCGGCCCGCGGCCAGGTCAAGCGCTCGTTGCGCTACGCCAATCCAGCGCATGCAGTGGGCGAGACGGGCCGGCCCCAGTCGCACTTGAGCGAGCTTGTATCCGCCGCCGATGTCGCCCAGAACGGCATCGCCCGAGACGCGACAGTTCTCGACGAGCACCTCACAGTGGCCCCCCGGACCGTCCGTGCCCATGACCGGGATCTCGCGCAACACCTTCCACCCGGGATTGTCCCCGTCGACCAGGAAGAGTGAGTACGCGTCGCGCGGCTTCGCGTCCGGGTCGGTGCGGGCGACGACGATCGCGAAGGCGGCTCCCATCGCACCCGTGATGAACCACTTCTCACCGTTGAGCACCCAGTCATCTCCATCGCGCTCGGCCCTGGTGGCGATGCCACCCGGGTCCGACCCCGCCGCCTGCTCGGTCATCGCGAAGCAAGAGCGGGTGCGCCCCTCGGCCAGCGGCCGTAAGTAGCGCTCGTTTTGCTCCG
>JALZBR010000125.1 GCA_030863485.1 Actinomycetota bacterium | reverse complement strand
GAGTGGCTTATTTCCGAATGGAAGGCGGCGAGGCCGAATGTGCCTCGTCGTCGAGGGCAAGCGGGAGGATGTCGTCGGTCCACCTCTTCACGTTCGCCTGCACATCCGCAGCTGGACTTGTCGAAGTCATCATCGACAGCGGGTCCTTCATCTCGCCGACGCCCGACAGCGAGATCTTCCCGCCCCGGCCGACGATTGAAGCCACCATGCCGATCCCCACGGCACCCGCGTCTACCCGGCCGGGCCCGACAGGGCTTTCGGGTCCGTGTACCCCGAGGGATCCTCTGCGTCATGGGTTCACGTCTGCTGGAGGGTGGCCTCTCGGTCGGCCGTCGGGAGAAACGCACTCGAGATCGAGGCCGATGAGGACGAGACGATCGCCCCTCGTGGAAACCTTCCTTGTTTGTTGAGGATCGCGCCTATGGACACCTCTTCCCGGCCATATTCCGGCCATGCGTGACCTGCAAGGGTCGGCGAGGAACTGCAAGGGCTGTTATGGCATTTGGCCTCTGACCAGCACCGCAGGGGACTGCCGAAGGTGAGTGAACTGCGCCGTATCACTTTGCCAATGTAAGGTTCGTTGGTTCGAATCCGTCGCCTGCTCGCGTAGCAAGGCCGTTTCGAGCTGCTCGCAGCGGTCACCTGTTTGCGAACTTGTAGATCCAACCAAGGACGGCTGCCGCACCCAGGGGCGAGTATCACCTGCGACGTACTCTGATGAAGTCACGAAAACTCTCGCGGACGGTTTCCCACATCGGGTGCGGGTCGCGGAGCCTCTCGTATAGACCCTCCAAGGTCGTGGAAAGGTGTTCGATCAAACGTTCCCTATCCATTAGGGCGTTCTTGACTTTCTGCTCCTGTAGCAACGCTGGACGGAATACTCGGAGGAAACTGGCGGTACCTCCGTTTAGGGCTCTCGGCGAAATCCAAATCTCATGGGCATTCCTCGCGTCCTCGCGTCGCCAATGGAGGTGGATACCCAAAGCGGGGTCTGTGTCGAGTTGCGTAATAAGTGTCGCGAATTCGTCGTCAACCAAGATGGCGCCGAGGGGACCACCAGCGTAGTTCTGAGAAGGCTGTGCTCCTTCAGTCTCCACCGATGTACTCGTATCGCCGGTTGTGCTGTTCATTCGAATCGGCTCCTGGGCCACCCTTGTCAGGTAGTCCACGAGCATCGTGTAGACGAGATGCACGCCGAGGTGGTACTTCGCCGCAAGCTCAAGGACCTTGATCTCAGCGGCCAACAGTTCCTCGCCGTTTGGCAACTCATGGAGCCGACCTTCTCTGCGTAGTTGCTCGACCAAGGGATAGCTTCGAGAGGCATTGGCTGGCGGGTCGTAGTCCGAGCGCCGGAGCGGCTCTCCTTTTACAGCCGCCTCTAGCATCCCTTCGAAATGTACGACCAATCTTCTGTAACGTTCCTTGAGTTCGGACCGATCTATCTGGTTCTTACTGTGGCGCTGCCCGAGGAGGAAGACCAAGAAGCTGACGAGGACTGAAGCCGCTACCCTCGCAAGGAAGGTTGGCCATGAGAACGACAAAGCGGCCGAATCGATCTCTCTTGCTGCGGTCGCCCATGCCAAACTCACCGTGGAGACCTCGGCCGCGGTGATGACATTGCTCCGTCTTGCCGGACGACTCTTGGCCAACGCTGAGATGAGCCGTCGACATGATTATCCCGAGGCGCACAACGACACCCGTTCTTAGTCACGCTCTAAACGCGCGCGGCCTGGGAACGCCTGAATGCTTCAGCCATGGCTTCGGCGGCCTCATCGCGTCCTTCGTCAAAAAGGTGCGTGTACGTATCAAGGGTCATAGCTATCGTCGAATGACCTAGTTGTTCCTTGACTTCCTTGGCAGACCGACCCGCAGCGTGCATCAGGCTCGCGCACGTATGCCGAAGGTCCTTGATGGTCGTCACTCGATCGACCCCGGCTGCATCGAGCGCGGGCCACCAGACGTTCTTGCGGAAGCTGCTTATCCAGACGTGCGTTCCCTCCTCTGTCGTAAAGACGAGGGAGTCCAGTTTCCTCGGGACGTACCTCGACAGGTGCTCGGCGAGGATCTCCTTCACGGGCTCCGGGATGACAACCGTGCGCTGTTGATGCGTCTTCGGCGGCCCGTAGTGGAGCCCACCGCTCACCTCTGACACTGCCTCTTTGACTTCGATGCGGTTGCGCAACAGGTTGCAACTCGATCGGCGCAGCGCTGCGGCTTCACCCCACCGAAGTCCGCCGTAGGCGAGGACATAGATCAGGGCCCGGTACCTCTCGGGGACCGCGGCCGCCACGGCATGGACCTGCTCGAAGGTCAACGGGTGCTGGTCCCGCTTCGGCTCCCTGCCCTTGAGGCGCTCCCGGGGGACGGGGTTCCGACCTATGTAGCCGTTCTCGACGGCCGCGTTCATGATCATCGAG
>JALZBR010000116.1 GCA_030863485.1 Actinomycetota bacterium | reverse complement strand
CAACAACTGTTTCCGCCCCGGGGCCCGACCGTAGGGATTCGGGCCTGTGGACGGCTAGAGGAGCAACCCTGTAGACTCAGGCCGGGTCGGAGGGAACCGTTGGGGACCACTGCATCGCCACGCCGCGCGGCAACGCGTTCCGAGGCCGCGGACTGTCGCTCGTACCCTGCGGGCACGGTTTGAGCCGACTCCCATCGCTCGGCAGCGGAGCCAGACCGCCGACCCATGTGAAAAGTATGGCAACTCCACTCACGAACTCATTCGCGTCCTCGCGGCGGTCGCCCAGCACAGTGGGGATTCCCAGCGGTCGTGATCACAGTAGTCGGGAGGCGCGCGAGACTCGCTGGTCTAACGTGCATTAGGGAGTGAACATGCCAGGGGACGATCTGGGCGCGGCGCTTGTTGCTCTCGGTCTGGAACATGACCTACCAACGCTGTCGCGAAACGCCGCTGACTCAATGGGCGTCCTTAGCGACGCGGAGGCTTGGCTGCGAGAAAAAGTTCCTACTGCCGAAGCCGCAGAGCTTGATGTCGTTGTCCTGGGTTCATTCGCGAGGCTCGAAGCGTCGCTCGAAAGCGACTTCGACTATCTCATAATGGTCCACGGACTACCCAGTGACGTCCGCGCGGGCAGACGCCTCCTAGAGGCTATCGATGATTTCATCCGATCAATTAGGACGCGCGGGCCTGGGCGCACGGGTCTCTTTGGCCACATTACAGCAGCGGCGGACTTGACTGAGCGAATAGGACTGGAACAGGATACAAATCTCTCGCAATCCAGACGTCTACTCCTCCTTGAAGAAAGCCGCTCCGTATATCAGCCGGAGCTACACGACAGGCTTTTGCGGGCGGTTCTTGAGCGCTACCTCGCTGATTACGGTGGGAAGCCAAAAGCCGGTGCGCCTCGCTTCTTGCTTAACGACGTCCAGCGCTATTGGTACACGCTCGCCGTGGATTACCAAGCGAAACGCTGGGAGGACGCCTCTTCGGGCTGGGGACTGAGATACCTCAAACTGCTGAACAGCCGGAAGGTGGCCTACGCCGGTACGCTCGTATCATTACTTCGGTGCGATGACGAATAACCGGCAACAGTCGAGTACTTGCTTGGCCAGTTCAAGCAACGACCCTTAGCGCGTCTCGCCCAACTCGCTCTCGATGAGCGGTTCAACCAACATGATGCTCTTCGTGATGTTCTCTTACATGCAGAGAGTTTTGCTCGATTTCTCGCCGATCATGAGCGTCGAAAGGAAGTGGAAGGCATCGAGTCCGCTCAATCGGCCCTCAATGCTGAACTCTTCCAATCACTACGAGACGCGTCAGAAGAGCTCTCCGACGCAATAATCTCGATATTCTTCGACTCATACCTCGCGCCAAGATGCCACAGGTACCTGGTCTTCTAGGAGTTGTCAACGCCGTCTCGGCTTCTGACGACTCTTATAGTTAGGGGTAACTGGAGCGCATTCACGATCCAAGCAGCGTCTTCGATGGACCAAGTCGACCTCTTCAGAATGCCGCGCGCCGTCAATAGGGGGACGCCTAAAGCCGCAGCAAGACGTTCCGGTTCGTCTAAGCTGTGGGCGGCAAGCTCGGCGACTATGGCGTGTCGTAGCTCGTGGCTGATCCGCTCGCTAAGAGTCTCGCCTCGTTCCGCTGTCTGCGCCATCGTCACCCTTCACAAGTCCGAGCGGTCCCGCCGCATCTCCGCTGTAGCTTCATTCATCGAGCCTGCGGGTCTCCAGAGGACAACTAAGAAATCCCTGTGCATAAAGGGGGGAAGAACCACCGCATCGGGATGCGCGACGTGCGTTCGGCGCCGTACGTAATTCCACCATAGTAACTACATGTCTGTCAAGTGGTACACTTTCGGAGTGAGCGTCAGAGATGCACGGAGTCCCGGACAGCGCACTAAGAACGCACGCCATGCCCTCGCGGCAGGAGCTCGAGGGGGGCCCGAATGAGGGTGTTCGTCTCGGGGAAAGTCGGCGATGAAGAGCGGGTTCGCGATCTAATCAACCATTTGACCGCGCTCGGCCATGACGTGACCTTTGATTGGACGGCGGTCCCACATCTCAAGCCTTACGAACGGAACCATGCCGCCTCCGCAAGAACGGCTGCGCTCGAGGTTGACGGCGTAAAACAGTCCGATATCGTGATCGTGCTCGCTCATGAAGACGGGATCGGAATGTACGTGGAGCTCGGTATCGCACTGGGAACAGGGAAACAGGTTTACATTGTGTCAAAGGGCTCAAGCCGATCGATGTTCTTTCACCATCCACTTGTAACCATTGTGAACTCCATAGATGATGTACTTACACGCCTCAACGG
>JALZBR010000398.1 GCA_030863485.1 Actinomycetota bacterium | reverse complement strand
AGGGTGCGTCCCGCCACCATCCGCCACCAGGCAGACCTTGCCGTTTCTCGCTCCATAAAAGAGACCCACGAGACGGAGAAGTCCCGCTATCTGGAGTGGTCCTGGGACCTCGACGGCGCCGCCCTCGATTTCCAGGGACGCCTTCCCGCTCACGAGGGAGCGATGTTCATAGACGCCATCGACTCTTTGGCCAAAGACCTTCCCGAGCACCCCGACAAAGAGCACGAGCTGATGGATCTCGAGCTCGATGACAAAGACCTCCAGGAGATGGCCCAAGCCTTAGATCCCTACGGTGAAGAGGGACTCCTGGTCGATGCGTCTCCGCTCGGGCTGTCGTTGACCCACCGCAGGGCCGACGCACTCGCCCTGTTGGTCGCGGGAGACACTCCCAAGAAGAACACCGACACCACCGTGTCGTCTACGCACGCCTCGAGGACCTCGCGGGACAAGACGACTCCCAGGGATGCTCTCTGGAAGGCAAAGCGGTGCTGCATCCCGAGGTCGCCCGCAGATTGAGCTGTGACCAACGCCTCGAGGTGGTCGCCCAGGATGGATCGGGCACCACCGTCGGGATCAACCGGGCCTCTCGCAGCATCCCGGCCTGGCTGCGCCGTCAAACCCTTCACCGAGACGCCCATCGCTGCACCTTTGCGGGCTGTGACATGAGGCGCTTCTTGGATATCCACCACATCAAGCACTGGATCAGACAACGAGGCCCCACCAACCTCGACAACCTCGTCACCCTGTGTCACTTCCACCACAAGCTGGTGCACGAATATCGCTGGAGGGTGAGGCTCGGAGCGATCCCCGGCACGGTCGATTGGTTCCGTCCCGACGGAACGCTCTATGAGCCCAAACCGGTGGCGGCAAACCGGGCACCGCCCCAAGAGGAGCTCCCGCCGGTCGGCTAGAACTGCAGACCATCAGAACGAGCAGCCAGGAACGAGCCCGGCTAGAGAGTGCCGTACCTACTGGACGGTGACGGTGCCTTCCATGTTCACGTGGTAGTCGCAGATGAACGTGTACTCGCCCTTCTTCAACGGATCGATCGAATAGGTCGAGCTCGCTCCGCCCGCAACATCCTCGCCCTTGAAGAGCGGATCGGTCTGCGTCTGGGCGTCCTCGGGGGTCTCGTAGATCGACATGTTGTGGACCGTCGTGTCCTGGTTGTCGAGTGGCATCTCGATCTCCTGACCGGCCTTGAACGACAGGCTGTCGACGTTCCAAGCGATGTCGACGGCGACGAGCTCGCTCGCGCCGGCACCGCCTGCTGCACTCTCCGTGGGAGCGGGAGGTGCGCCGTGGGTCTCGGCTTCTTCACCGCCGACCAGTCCGACCTGGGCTATCGCGATGCCGATGACGACCGGGTAGAGAGCCACCAGGGCGAGCTCCACGATCGCCCCTCGCTTCAGCCTCGGCCTCAGCGCCACGTATGCGCAGGCCGCCAGGACGTTCGCGGCCAGAACCATCGCGATGGTCGTCGCCGCTTCTTTCGATTCCAGCGAGAGAAGGACCTCGGCGAACGCGAACGCAAGCAAACCGATGATGAGGAGAGCTCCGAAGGGAATGGCGAAGACCAACGGGACGCGGAAGCGGACCTCTCCGGACAGATCGGGTCGTGCTGTGTCTTGGTTCATTGCTTCCTCAGATTAAGGGCCTGGAGCTCGCGCTCGAAGTCATCCCACGCGACCTCTTCGGCAGTTCCGGATTCCTCGCTCGCGCTCCACTTGAAAAAGAGCACTGCGATGATCGACCACAGTAGCAAACCGCCACCGATCTTCATGATGAGTCCCGCGACCTGCTGATCCCCCACAACGGTCGTTCCCCAGATACGCGGGACCGTTGCGTAGAACTCGTAGATGGGGCCATCGGCGAAGGTCAGGAAGGACGCGGGGACCGTCGGGAGTATCGACTGGCCAAAGAGATAGAGCATCTTGACCGGGGCCGAGAGCCTGGGCATCTCCGGCAAAGGAGCCACCACGCACCACCACATCATGAGTGCGGTGACCACGAGTACGACGTGGATCGCGAAGTGCACCGGAGCCACCGTGAGAGACAGGTCGACGAGCGTAGGCCAGTGCGTTATGGCGATCACGGCGTTGAAGACAACCAGAGCGAAAAGGGGCCGCGTGGCGAAACGGACGACGGACGCGACCGCGGGGGGCTGGACAAGCTTCCGCAACATCCAAGACGGCAGACCCATGAGCAGAAGAGGTGGGGCTATGAACGTGAAGATCATGTGCTGGAACATGTGCACGCTGAAGAGAAAGTTCTCCGAGATCTCGTGCATCGGCCAGTCGGAGCCCACCCACAAGGCAGCCACGCCCAGCCCATAGAGCACGATCTTCTTGCGTTCAACCGGGCGAGTCGGGTCGGGCGCCTCGGTTCGTCCCCACTTGCGGATCGCGAAGACGTAACCGCCGACGAGCAAGGCGATCAGCAGCCATACGTCCGGGTGGGGATTCCACTCCCAGGGTGAGGTTCCTACGGGGCCGTGCGCAAGAGTGGTCACTGGATTACCCCGGGTTCGCCGCGGGCGCCGCTCCCCCGTGAGCAAAGAAAGTCCAGAGAACGATGCCAAAGATGATCAAACCGAGCACGATCCCCGTCACCAAGAATCTACGGAACACAGCACTGTCGAAACGAAGATGCATGAACCAGGCGGCGACCATCACGAACTTCAGCACCGCAAACGCCAACAGGAACGCGATGAGAGCGCCGGTGTGCTCCTCGAAGAATCCGATGTAGTAGATCCCGACCTCGGCGAGAGTGATGATCGCAAGGATGATCGCAACCCACACGTACTGCTTGGGGGTCGGGTGATCGTGTAGCTCGTGTGCCTCGGCGGGCTCTACTTGTTGGCTCATGTCCGCTGCTTCCTCAGTCCGGGGGTATCAGGTAGATAACGGTGAAGATGACGATCCAGACGACGTCGACAAAGTGCCAGTAGAGGCCGACGAGCTCGACCTTCCTGGCGCCCTCCGTAGGGGGGCCGAGGCGACCGGACATCGACATGCCCGCCGTTGCGAGAAGCATGAAGATGCCGGCGGTGACGTGGGCTCCGTGGAAGCCGGTTAGAACGAAGAAGGCGCTGCTGGCCGGGCTGCTGCCTAACTTGAACCCCTCCTCGTAGAAGGTGCTGAACTCGTAGATCTGACCGCCGATGAAGACGACCCCCAGCATGGCCGTGGCGAACAACCACGTGTGCAGCCCCCTGCGGTCGCCCCGCTGGATGGCCGCCAGGGCCAACACCATCGTAAGGCTGGACATGAGCAGAACGAACGAGCTCACCGAGGTGTAGGGGATGTCGTAGACCTCGTGCGGGGTCGGCCCGCTGTCGGGCAAGACCCGCGAGCGATAAAGCAGATACGTCGTGATGAAGGACCCGAAAAAGAGACATTCCGAGCCCAGGAACGACCACATCGCGAGTTTGGTGTTGTCGAGTCCCGTGCTGGTGTGATGCTCTTCGGCCGGCGCGGCCCCCGCGACGCTGGCGGCTTCGGTGGCGCTCAATGTGCCTCCTCCGCGGAGGGCTCGAGGACCCAACCAAAGAGACCGACCACGACGATGAGAGCACCCAGGACGATCAACGGTCCGGAGTGGATCACACCCCAGCCCATGAGCGGGAGCCCCGCCGCGGCCACGACCGGGAAGTAGGAGGGAGACGGCATATGGATGCCGTGACCTTCGCCGCCCTCACCCTCGGCGTGCACGTTGGCTCCACCCGCGAAGACGCGCGCAGGTTCGCCCTCGGGCGACTCGATGTACTTGCGGTGCCAGAAGTCGTCCCGGTGCTCGACGAGGGGGACCTCGGCGAAGTTGTACTCGGGAGGCGGAGACGGGACCGACCACTCCAGCGTTCTTCCATCCCACGGGTCGGCGCCGGCCTCGCGTCCCCGGCGTCTGCTGAGCGCCACGTTGAAGAAGAACACCAGGATGGAGACGGCGATGACGAACGCTCCGATGGTGGACACCATGTTCCAGCCCTCCCACCCGTAGCCGTCGGGGTAGCTCGCGATCCGGCGGGGCATCCCCTGCAGCCCAAGGATGTGGAACGGCCCGAACGCGAGGTTGAAGCCGATGAACATCAGGATGAAGTGCAGCTTGCCGAGACGTTCTCCCAACATCTTGCCGAACGCCTTGGGATACCAGTAGTAGAAGCCCGCGAACAGACCGAAGATCGCTCCGCCGAACAGCACGTAGTGGAAATGGGCCACGACGTAATAGGTGTCGTTCTGCTGAAAGTCATGCGGAACGATCGAGTGCGTGACCCCCGAGAGGCCTCCGATGATGAACATGGATATGAAGCCGATCGAGAACAGCATGGGGGTGGTGAACCTCAAGGATCCTCCCCACATGGTCCCCAACCAGTTGAAGATCTTCACCCCGGTCGGCACGGCAATGAACATCGTTGACAACGCAAAGGCAGAGTTCGCAACGGGGCCGAGCCCGGTAACGAACATGTGGTGCGCCCAAACGCCCCAACCCATGAAGCCGATGGCCGCTCCTGCGAACACGAGAGCGCTGTAGCCGAACAGAGGCTTGCGCGAGAACGTGGGCAGGATGTCGGAGACGATGCCCATGGCGGGCAGGATCATGATGTAGACCTCTGGGTGCCCGAAGAGCCAGAAGAGGTGCTGCCATAGCAATGGATCACCGCCGGCCGACGGGTTGAAGAAGTTGGCGCCGTAGACGCGGTCGAACATGAGCTGGAACAGCGCAACCGCGATGATCGGCATGGCGAACAGAAGCAAGAAGGACGTCACCAGCGTCATCCACACGAAGACCGGCAGACGCATCATCGTCATCCCCGGAGCTCGCATGTTGAGGATCGTGACGATGAAGTTCACTGCACCGGCGAGAGACGCCACACCCAGGATCTGAAGCCCAAGCGAGTAGAACGTCATCCCGTCCCCGGGCAACGACCGGCTCAGAGGTGCGTAGCCAAACCATCCACCGTCCGGAGCGCCGCCGAGGAAGAAGCTCGAGTAGAGGAAGACCCCGCCGAGTGCGAAGACCCAGTAGCTGAACGCGTTAAGTCTCGGGAAGGCGACGTCGCGCGCGCCGATCATCAACGGCACGAGGTAGTTCATGAGCCCAACACCCATGGGCATCACGACCAGGAAGATCATCGTGACGCCATGCATCGTGAAGAACTGGTTATAGGTCTCGGCGCTGAGCACGTCGTTGTTCGGGACCGCGAGCTGCGTCCTGATGGCAAGAGCCTCGAGGCCGCCCAGGACGAAGAACACGAGGGCCGTCACCACGTACATGATCCCGATCTTCTTGTGGTCCACTGTCGTCACCCAGCTCCACCAGCCCGTTGTTGCTCGAGGGCGGGCGAACAGACCGCGACGTCCGGCTACTGCGGTGGCCATACGTTTCTCCCTTGGTGGTTGCTCATTCCAGGCTCTGGAGGTAGGCGATCAGGTCTTGTATCTGCTCGTCGGTCAGACCGAGGTCGGGCATCGTGGCGCCGGGCTTGACGAGCGGCGGGCTCTCCAACCACCTCTGGAGGTTCTCCGTGTTGTTCTCCAACAAGGCGCCGGCAAAGGTCTTGCGCGAGGCGAAGTGGGCGAGGTTCGGCCCGGCCGCAGGCTGAGGGGCA
This sequence comes from Actinomycetota bacterium, assembly GCA_030863485.1. Next base: position 9,559 of record JALZBR010000398.1, on the reverse strand, counting down.
AGGCCCTCTTCCGTCAAGGCCGGATCGAGCGCGTGACAAGAGGAGCATGCGGGTCCGTTCTCGAACTGGCCGTTCTCGGCCCCCTCGGCGAACAGCTTCGCTCCCTCGGCCGCCGATCCACCTCCGGGCTCCTCGGCCGCGGCAAGCTGATCCGAGACCCACTCCTCGTATTCGTCCTGGGGATGGGCGATCACCTGCAGCCTCATGTACGCGTGGCCAAGGCCGCAGAACTCGCCGCACTGGCCCAGGTATGTGTCCGCTTCGTCCGCGCGGAGCCGCAAAAGAGTCGTCCTTCCGGGGATGACGTCTTGCTTTCCCGCGAGCCGCGGCGGCCAGAAGCTGTGCACCACCCCGTCCTGCCCGGTGACCGGATCGATGAGATCGCTCTCCATCGACAAGATCACGTCGCGGTTGGTCGGGATGTGGAGCTCGTTCGCGGTGACGAACCCCTCCTCCTCGTAGCGGTACTCCCACCAGAAACGGTGGGCCACCAGCTCGACACGGAGGGAGTTCGGCGGCTCTTCAGCCGTTTCGGTGATCGTCCGGATCGTGGGGACGGCGATGCCGGCGAGGATCACTGCCGGAATGGCCGTCAAGATGATCTCGACCTTGGTGTTGCCGTGGAACTGGCGAGCCTCCCGGCCCGGCTTCGCCCTGAACCGGAAGATCGTGAACACCAGCAGGCCCTCTACGAGAAAGAAGACGACTACCGCGATAAAGAAGGTGAGGTCCCAGAGCTCGTCGGCTTTCTCGGCGATGTCTCCGTCGGGACGGTTCAGATAGTCCTGGGGCGCATCCTGCGCACAGGCCAAAGTGAATATGGCGAGCACCACCAGTCCCAATAGGACTCGCATCCGGGGGGCTCGACGTGAACGATCGGCGAACCGACCGCGCGAAAAAACCTTCAAAGGTCCTCTCCATTACGCCAGATGACGACGGCAATATAACTGACGCTGGACCGATTACCTTGTGAAAAATGGTGCCCCTCGACGAGCTCCAGGACTACTCGCCCAACGGCCGCCGACGCCGCTACGCGATGTGGGCCGCGATCGCTGCTGCGGTCGGCCTCGCCCTCTTCTTCTTGTTGCAGCCCGCCGAGGGCCCGGACGGCTCCGCGGGACCGCAGCGTCTGGCCTCGTTCGAGCGCCCCCTGCTGGATGGGAGCGGCACCCTCTCCTCGGCCGACCTCGAGGGACACCCCGTGGTCCTGAACTTCTTTGCCTCCTGGTGCCACCCCTGTCGAGAAGAGGCTCCGATATTCGAAAAGACATATAAGGAGTACAAGGACCGCGGCGTGCGCTTCATCGGCATCGCCACCCAGGACACCGAGGATCCGGCCAAGGCCTTCGTAAAGGAGTTCGGCATCACATACCCGGTCGTCGAGGACTTCGGCCACGAGATCTTCGACGAGCTCGGCCTGATCGGCCTCCCGACGACGCTGTTCATCACTCCCGACCTGACGATCGTCGAGCGCGAGGCCGGCGGCGAGGTCGAGTCGGGTGGGGGGCGTCCGCCCACGCTCGGCGCCATCACCGAAGCCGAGCTCGAGGCCGGCATCGAGGATCTCCTGGAGACCCGATGAGCGAGACGACAGCCGGTGCCCCCAGCCGGGGGCCGGTACCGCACCAGCGCTTCCCGGTCGCCCTTCTCGGGATGGTCCTTTTCGTAGCCGGCGAGGTCATGTTCTTCGGCGCTTTGTTCGCCGCTTACTTCACGCTGCGGAGGCGGGCGGGCGTCTGGCCCCCGGAGGGCACGCCCGAGATAGACGTCGTGCTCCCGGCGATCCTGACAGGCGTTCTCCTCATCTCGTCTCTGACCGCCCATCTGGCCGTAGGCGCCTACAAGAAGGGGAATCGAGGGGGTCTGGTCAGGTGGCTCGCCGCGACCGTCCTGCTGGGCGCGGTCTTCCTCGTGGGCGAGGGTATCGAGTGGGCTCGTCTCATAGGAGAGGACTTCACGATCTCGTCAAACGTCTACGGGACGCTGTTCTTCACGATGACCGGGTTCCATGGGCTGCACCTACTCGGCGGGTTGATCATCCTGCTCGTCGGGCTCAGGCGGGCGACGATCGCGCCGCTCGCCCATCAACGGCTCGCCTCCCTCGAGGCGGCCACCTATTACTGGCACTTCGTCGACGTGGTCTGGCTGGGAGTGGGAACGTCCCTCTACCTTCTCGCGTGAGGCCCGCGAACCCGTTTTTCTAGACAGGCCCATCATTTAGGCTCTGGTTCCCGATGGAAACAGCCGTTCACCCCTCATCTTCCAAGCGCCGGGCGAAGTTCGCCATCGGCGGGCTTGCCGTGATCACCATCGTGGTCGGCCTGATCGTGTGGGCGATGACGAGACCCGGAGCCACGGCCTTCTACCTGACCGTGTCGGAGATCCGGGCCGAGGGGACCAGCGCGGCCCAGGACTTCAGGGTCAACGGCAACGTCGTGCCCGGCTCCTTCGATCAAAACGGGACGACTACCTATTTCGCGATCACCGACGGCGTCGAGGAACTAGAGGTGGTCACCGAGGAAACCCTGCCCGATGCCTTCTACACCGCCTACGAGAACGACCCCTCGTCGGTCGAGATCGTGGCGCAGGGCAAGTACGACGGGCAGACCTTCGCCGCGTCTCAGGTGCTTGCGAAGTGCCCGTCCAAGTTCAAAGCCAAGGCCTGACCGCCCTCAACATGTTCTCTCTCGGCGGCATCGGAAGGCCATCTCTTCTGGCCGGGCTCGCGTTTGCTCTCGGTGGCGTGGCTCTTTGCGTGCTGGGCGCGGTGCGAGGAAGAGCCGATTGGGCCCAGGCGGGAAGAAGGGCGCTCTACGCGACCTTCGGATTCACCCTTGTCGCCACGCTAGCTCTGCTCACCGCTTTGTTCGCCCATGATTTCTCGTTCGACTACGTGGCCCGGTACTCGTCACGCTCGCTGGCCGCGCCCTACACCGTCTCCGCATTGTGGGGTGGGATGGAGGGGTCCCTTTTGTTCTGGACCTTGCTCCTGACCGGATTCACGACCCTCGCCCTGCGCAAGGCCCCGCTGCGGGACGAGCGTCTGGTCGCCTGGGCCGGGGCGGTCCTGGGCGGCATCTCGCTGTTCTTCCTCATGTTGCTCATCGTCCCGGCCAACCCGTTCTCGACTCTCCCGGAGGTGCCGGTCGACGGGCAGGGCCTCAACCCGCTGCTCCAGTCCCCCGGGATGATGATCCACCCACCTCTGCTCTACACGGGCTTCGTCGGATTCTCGATCCCGTTCGCGTTCGCCGTCGCGGCGCTGATCTCCGGTCGCCTCAACGACCCCTGGTTCAGCTCGACCCGGCGCTGGACCCTGTTCTCCTGGAGCGCGCTGTCGATCGGGATCGTTCTCGGCGGTGCCTGGGCCTACACCGAGCTCGGGTGGGGCGGCTACTGGGCCTGGGACCCGGTCGAGAACGCTTCGTTCCTACCCTGGCTGACGGCGACTGCCTACGTGCATTCGGTCGTGATCCAGGAGAAGCGGCGGATGCTCAAGGTCTGGAACATCTCGCTCATCTTGTTGACCTACGTCCTGGCGGTCTTCGGCACCTTCCTCACCCGCTCGGGGATCTTGTCGAGCATCCACACCTTCACCGAGGGAGCGACCGGCAAGTGGTTCCTCCCCTTCCTCGCCGCCATGCTGATCGGCGGGTTCACGATCGTGGCCTTGCGACTAAACGCCCTGCGAAGCGAGAACCATCTCGATTCGCTTTTGTCCCGCGAGTCGGCGTTCCTCGCCAACAACGTCTTGTTCCTGGCCGCCGCGTTCACCGTGCTGACCGGCACTATCTATCCGATCATCCACGAAGCGATTACCGGGATCAGGCTGTCGATCGGACCCCCGTTCTTCAATCAGGTCTTCATCCCCATAGCCCTGGCGATCATCGCCCTGACGGGCATCGGGCCCCTCATCTCATGGAGGCGGATGAGCAAGGGGACCTTCTTCAGGATCGTCAAGATCCCCCTGCTGATCGGCGCGGGAGTGGTCCTGGCGCTGGGCCTTTTCGGTGTCCGCAGCGTCGGGGCGCTGCTGGCGTTCGGTCTCGCCGCGTTCACCGCAGCGGTCACCGTTTCGGAGTTCATCCGGGGGAGCCGGGTGCATCGCAAGCGGGACAACCTGCCGTGGCCCTCCGCGCTCAGCCGCACACTGTTCCGCAACCGGCGTCGCTACGGAGGCTATGTCGTACATCTCGGGGTGGTCTTGATCGTCATCGGGTTCGCGGGGGCCGCGTTCAGCGTCGAGAGACAAAGGGAGCTGCAGCCGGGCCAGGCGATGGAGATCGGCGACTACGCCCTGACCCTTCAGGACGTCGATCAGTCCTCGACCGAAGAGAAGGAGATCAACACCGTTACCGTGGGCGTGTCCCGAGGCGGAGATGAGATCGGCACGCTTCAACCACAGCGCAACTTCCACTTTGCTCAGGAGCAGACCCAGTCCGAGGTTGCAATCAGAACCACTCCGGTCGAAGACCTCTACGTGGTGGTCACGGCGCTCGATCCGGACGGTGCCGTCGTCCTGCGAGCGTTCGTCAACCCGCTTACGTGGTGGATCTGGATGGGGGCCGGGATCATGGCGCTGGGGATGAGCGTCATCCTCTCCGGCGCGTCCCCCGAAGCGGCAACCGCGCCCGCCGGCTCACGTGTCCGCAGACCGGTGGTGGCCACGAGATGAAAAAGGTGGCCGCAGCAACCGCAGGGCTCATCCTGTTCTTGCTCGCGCCGACGATGGCCCAAGCGTCTCCCGAAGACACGGCAAACGCCATCTCGCGCGAGATCATGTCCCCCTACTGTCCCGGCGTGACGCTTCACGACTGCCCCTCGGCCGAGGCGACCAGGATGCGCGAGAGGATCGCCGGCTGGGCGGAGTCCGGGTGGTCGAAGGACAGGATCCTTGCCCACCTCGAGGCGCAGTGGGGCGACATCATCCGGGGCACTCCCCGAACCGACGGAGCCGGTCTCATCGCCTGGCTCCTCCCGGTGCTCGCGATCCTGGTGGGAGCGGTCGCGGTGGTCCTTGCCGCTCGAGCGTGGTCCGAGCGACGCGGTCAGGCTGCGTCGGCTCCGCCCCTCTCCGACAGCGACAGGTCCCGGCTCGAAAAAGAGCTGGCGCAGCTGAGGAGCGAGGTGTGATCGAGATCCTCGTGATCGCTTGCGCCGCGCTCCTTGCCCTTGGCTACGTGGTGGGCCCGATGCGCGGAGGACGGACTTCGATCGAGGAGCCTTCGGACGAGGTCTCCGAGGCGGACGCGGACAAGCGGGTGAAGCTCGGCGCGCTCATCGAGCTCGAGGAAGAGCGCTTCAGCGGGAAGCTGTCCGAACCGGACTTCAACCTCTTGCGTCGGCAATACGAGAACGAGGCCGTTGCTGCGCTAAAGAAGCTGGACGAGCTACAGCGCGCCCCCAGCCCGGACGACGATCTCGAGACCGAGATAGCGCGCGTCAAATCCGAGCTGCGCTGCCCCTCGTGCGGCGCTCCCCGGAGCTCGGGGACGCCGTGTCCGCAATGCGGCGCCTAGTCGCAGTCGGCGTCGCGCTCTTCGTCGTCACCGCCCCCACCGCGCTCGCCGCCGACGTCGACACCGCCACGATCGAGGGCCGCATCCTCTCGGGCCAAGACGAGCGGCCCGTTCCCGACGCCAAGGTCACCCTCTTGGGGGCCCGTCTCGACGGAGCGGGACGAGTCGTGAGGAAGACGACGGTCCCGGATGATCGGGGGCGGTACTCGTTCGAGGTCCCCGACCGAAAGGGTGTCGAATACGCACTCGAAGCCTCTTACGACGGAGGACTATTCGTCGGCGACTCCTTCTCGGTCAAAGGCGACGAGATGTCGTTCGATCTCGAGGTCTGGGAGACGACGTCCGACCCGAGCGTGATCACCGTTCTTCGAGATCACATGTTCGTCGCCCACGACGAAGAGGGGGCCGGAGTCCTCGAGTCCGTCACGATCAACAACAGCTCCGACCGCGCCTACATCGGCAGGGGCCGCGCGCTCGGGGGAGGCGATTCCGCTTCGTCTCCAACGCTCGGGTTCGCGCTGCCAACCCAGTCTCTCGGCGAGAGAGTGGACCTCGTCGACTCGAGCCTCAACCGCCTCTACGCCGTCGACGCGGACTTCGGCTTCGCCGCGACAGTGGCGATTCCGCCCGGGGAGACCACGGTGACCTATGCGTATCCCGCTCGGGGATCGGGCGGCTCCTACGACCTGACCCGGCGCGCTCTCTATCCGACCGAGGAGCTCTCCGTCTTCGCCACCGACCCGCTCGAGGTCGAAAGTGGACGCCTGACCTACGAGGGCCGCGAAGAGGTCGGCGGTGAGAGCTACCGCAGGTGGGTCGGGAACGGGGGCTTCGACGCGGGTGACGTCGTCTCCCTGCTCGTCGTTGCGGAAGGCAACTCCTCTTCGACTCTGTGGCTGACGATAGGTATCGGCTTTGCTCTCATCGTCTTGCTCATCGCGGTCGGCCTCTGGCTGCGTTCCAGGTCCGGGAAGACCACGAGCTCGCGTCCGCGGGGGCTCGCGCCGGCCGCGGAGGCGGAGCGGGGCGACGATCTCATCGCCGCGATCGCCGCGCTCGACCTGCAGCACGACGCGGGCTCCATCTCCGACGAGCAGTGGTCCTCGCGACGCTCCGAGCTGAAGACGAAGCTTCTGGACAGCAGGCAGACGACGTGATCGCGCTCGAAGACGTGTCGGTCGTCTACGGCAGGACCCTGGCACTCGACCGGCTCGACATCGAATTCGGTCCCGGCGTCACCGGGGTCTTCGGCCCCAACGCATCGGGCAAGTCGACGCTTCTGCGGCTCCTGGCCGGTTTGCTGAGACCCACCAGGGGTCGCATCATTTTCGAAGGCACGGAGCTCGCACTCGCCGATGAGTCCTTTCGTCACATCGTCGGATACGCGGGCCACGAGGCCGGGCTGTACGCGCGCCTGTCCGTCCTCGAGAACCTGGAGCTCTTCGCGCGGCTCTACGGCGCGGCGAAGACGCGGCCGGTCGAGCTCCTCGAGCAACTCGGGATCGCGGATCGCGCAGCGACCCCCGTCGGTGATCTGTCGGCGGGGCTCAAGCGGCGCGCGTCTATAGCGCGAGCCCTGCTACACGAGCCTCAGGTCTTGCTGCTCGACGAGCCCTACGCCAACCTCGACGACGAAGCGGCCGACCTGGTCTCTCGAGCGATCCAGCACTGGGCCGGGCCGACCCGCATCGGCGTCATGGCGACCCACGGAGCGAAGCGTGTCAAGGAATTCGCCGACGCGTCGCTCATCTTGAGGCGCGGTCGTCCGATCAGCTACCGACGACGCGTGCCCGACGCGGTTTCGTGATGGCCACCTCCGAAGCTGGTTTCACGACGAAGATGGGAGTCCTCGCGCGCAAGGATCTGCGCGTCGAGGCACGAGGACGGGACACCCTCCCGCCAATGCTTGCGTTCTCGTTCGCGGTGGTGCTCGTCCTGGCGTTCACGGTGCCCGAGGAAGGCGACATCCAAGCCGCAGTTCTGGGAGACATCCTCGCGGGTTTCCTTTGGATCACCATCTTGTTCGCCGGTCTGATCGGCTTCGCTCGCACGTTCGAGATTGAACGAGAAGAGGGCGCTATCGACGCGTTGTTGCTGGTGCCGGTCGACCGCTCCGGGCTCTTCTTGGCGAAGGCAATCGCGAACCTGGTCTTCATCCTCGTCGTCGAGCTCTTCATCGTCCCCGTCTTCGCCCTCTTGTTCGACCTGGAGGTGGGGTCGTGGCCCCTCCTGCTGCTGGTTCTCCTACTCGGAGACCTCGGCTTCGTCGTGATCGGAACCCTGTTCTCTTCGATTGCGGCGCAGACGAGGAGTCGCGAGCTGATGCTGCCCCTCCTTGCGCTCCCGGCACTCGTGCCGGTGTTCATCGCGTCCGTCGAGCTGACATCAGACCTCTTCGCCGGCGCGGGACTGAGCGAGATAACCCAGCGGGGCTGGTTCGGGATCCTTCTCGCTTTCGACCTGCTCTTTGCGATCGTCGGCAGCCTCGTCTTCGAGTTCGCGATCGATTGAGGTACGCCCGATGAACAAGACCAGGACGATCGTGCTGCTCCTGTCGATCGGGCTGTTCTTAGCCGGATGTGGAGGAGATGACGATCGAAGCGGCCGCCGGGGGCAGAAGGACCCCGGAGCCGCACCGCCCATCGCCCTTCCCCCGCCGGCGGATACAGATCCCGCCTATCTCGTGTTCAGCGAGGAGCCCCTTGCGGAGGAGAGCCTCCACTCCCTCGACGAGATACCCGGGCTGGCGGTGGCCGCAAGCGCCAGCATCGGCGAGATGCCGGTGACCGGGCCCGAGGGCGCCGTGACCATGAGGGTCGCCGCCGTGGACCCACTCGAGTTCCGCCCCGTAGCCCCGACGAGCAGCCGCGACGCGGAGTTCGTGTGGTCCGAGATGGCCTCCGGCGAGGCGATCGTCACGTTCGCAGGGGCCGACGAGCTGGCCCTCGGTGACGGACAATCGATACGGGTGAACGACTCGTCTCTCGTGGTCGGCGCGTACGCAGACAACGGGGTTCCGAACATCGCGGACGTGATGGTGAACGAGAGTGTCGGGGAGGATCTCGGTCTGGACGAGCCCCGTTGGGTGGCCGTCGGCGCCAAGCCCGGCGCGGACCTGGAGCGCCTCGGAAAGGCCCTGCAGAACCGGCTGCCCGACGCGCACATCGCCGGCTTGCTGCCCGACCCTCCGGACGTCATCGATCCGGGCGACCCCGAAGCGGTCGGCGAGGCCAGCGGGAGCCTCATCGGGACTATGGAGTTCAAGATCCTCGATGACGGCTTCATCAAGCCGAACAAGGAGTGGGTTCAGGAGAACATCGCCACCGGAGAAGTCGCTCTCATCGGGGAAGTCACCTGTCACCGTCTGCTCATCCCGCAATTCCAGGCGGCGATGAACGAGATCGTCGAGGCGGACCTGGCCGAGCTGATCCGCCCGGACGACTACGGCGGGTGTTACGTACCCCGCTTCATCGACCGCGACCCGTCACTGCCCCTCTCGATGCACGCCTTCGGACTGGCCTTCGACATCAACGTGTCCACGAACCTCCTGGGCACAAAAGGCGACCTGGACCCCCGCGTCGTTGAGATCTTCGAGAAATGGGGCTTCGCTTGGGGAGGTCGCTGGGACCGCCCCGACCCGATGCACTTCGAGCTGGCCCGGATCGTCCAGCCTTAAGCGGTGGCGTCGTTAATCTGTGGGCGTGGCTGCTGAAGAGGTTGTTGGGACCGCATCACGTACTCGGGTTCTGGGTGTTGTCACGGTCGCGGCTCTGGCCGTTACCGCCTTCATGATGTTCTTTGTTGCCCGGGAGGCGGTTGCGGCGATGGGGGGACAGCTCCAGCGCATCTTCTACGTCCACGTGCCGTCGGCCTGGGTGGCCTATCTCGCCTTCGCGATCGTCTTCATCGCCTCGATCGCCTACCTCCGAACGGGAGCGAGGCGCTGGGACCTTCTCGCTCATGCCTCCGCGGAGATCGGCGTCCTCTTCGTCACCCTCGTCCTCGTCACCGGGCCCATCTGGGCCCGTCCCGTGTGGGGG
>JALZBR010000034.1 GCA_030863485.1 Actinomycetota bacterium | reverse complement strand
GTGTATCGCCTCTCGCGTCTTCAAGGAGCAGCAACATGACGGGGAGAGCGCTCCCGGTCACCGTGCGGAGTTGAAAACCAGAGTGTCTGGAAACAGCGAACTTCCACAACCCGACCATCGCCACCAGTTCTGGGCTCGGCTGGCATACCGTCCCTGGCCTTCAAATCGCAGAACATGGCTGTTCGAGCGCCTAGAAGCAGTGTCTCCTAGCTGTACCGGCTGGGGCAGCCGTTCGCCACTCGTTCCAAGCCAGGAGATGCGGTCGGCGCAAACGCACGCCCGCTGGTCGGCGTGACGTCGAACAGGCGGATAGGAGCAGTCCCATGATGCGCCCTAACTCCTCAGCTTTTCGCGCTTACGCCGCTGTCGGCGTTGTGGGCATCCTTGGAGCTGTTCTGGCCGCGACTGCGGGAGCCTCGCCGGCCAGTCAGGTTACTCAGACTGCATCGGCTGCCACCGGCCCTTGGACCATTAGCACCGTGGCCGGGAACGGAACGTTCGGCCATAGCGGCGACGGCGGGGCGGCAACCCAAGCGAGACTGGTCCCGGACGGCGTCACAAGCGACCCCTTTGGCAGGAGCCTGTACATCGCCGACGGCTTCCACAACGTCGTGCGGCGGGTCGACGCCTCCGGCACGATCACGACGATCGCTGGCGTCGGCTCTCAGAACGCGGGGGGCTTCAGTGGCGACGGCGGCCCGGCCACGGTCGCAGGGCTTAACAAACCACGGGACGTGGCCGTGGACGTCGCAGGCAACCTCTACATCGCGGACACCGCGAACCACAGGATCCGAAAGGTCGCGCCAGGTAATGATGGCGTGGTCGACGGGGGTAGAGACCCTAACGGGAACCCGGACCCAGCCGACCTCGAGACGATAACCACGGTAGCCGGCGGCGGCGCCCCTCCCGACGGTCTGGGCGACGGCATGCTCGCAACCCTAGCGAGACTCAACAACCCCGAAGGCGTGGCCTTGGACGCCGCCGGAAACCTCTACATCACCGACGCCGGCAACCACCGCGTCCGAAAGGTCAGTTCGGGCACGATCACAACCGTGGCCGGCGGAGGCTCCCCAGCTGCCGGAATCGGTGACGGCGGGGCAGCCACAGCCGCGAAGCTGGCATCACCGCGGGATTCCGCTATTGATGGTGCCGGCAACCTCTACATCTCGGATGTCAACAATCGGAGGATTCGGAAGGTCGTCCCGGGTAGCGATGGCGTCCTCGACGGCGATGAGACCATCAACACCGTGGCGGGCAACGGCGAGGCCGGCTACAGCGGCGACGGCGGCCCGGCCACCTCTGCGCAGCTCTCCTTGCCACAGGGCATAGCCGTCGATCCCGGGGGCAACGTCTACATCGCCGATTCCGACAGCCACGTGGTTCGCCGCGTGGACAGCTCGGGCACGATCTGGACTGCGGCCGGTACCGGCTGGCAGGGCTTCAGCGGCGATGGAGGCCAGGCCATCTACGCCGAACTCGCGAACCCCCAGGGCATGGACATCGACCCCAAGGGCAACCTGCTGATCGCCGACCGGGGCATCCAGTCGCCACCATTCCAGCCGCATTCTGGTGGCAATCGCGTCCGGCGGGTGCCAATCTCGCCGGTGTGGGTTACCACGTCCGGGTACCCGGCGGTCGACTCGGAGTTCAGCTACAACCTCAGGATCGGTCCGCTCGCCGCCCCCGCTACTGGGCTGACGCTCACGGACCTGCTGCCGCACGAGGTCACCTTCCGCCAGGCCAAGCCCAGCCAGGGCGCCTGTTCGCAGAAGGCCGGCACGGTCACCTGCCGGCTCGGCAACCTCGCCAAAGGCGCCGTCGCCAACGTCCAGATGAGGGTGCGCGGCGTCACCTCGGCCCTCGCTACCAACACCGCCACCGTTGCTGCCAACGAGCCCGCTGCTATCCCCTACGGCCCCACCGTCAAGACCCCAACCAAGGTCTCAGGCGCGGGCTGCGGCAAGATGGTGAAAAAGTCCACCAAGCTCACACAGGACATCGGACCCTGCGCGGGCAGCGGCCTCATTGTGGGCGCCGACAACGTGACGCTCGACCTGGGAGGTCGCCGCGTATTCGGCTGGCCCCGCCCAGACGGCTACAAGGCCCCGCTGTGGGCCGCACCCACGGCCGGCGTCCTTCTGCCAATGCGGGCCCAGGTTACGGTAAAAAACGGCGGCATCTCCAGCTTCGACGCCGGCGTGGTTGCGGCGTTCGGTCGTGGCAACACGCTCACCGGGCCCAGCCTCACCGTTACCGACAGCGACGCTGGAGTGGTGCTGGCCCGCGGCGACTCGAATACCGTGACCGGCCTCACCCTCACCGACAACATCGGACCGGACTCGAGAGACGCCTTTCTGGGCGACGGAATCTACGTGCTGCAGTCGTCGAACAACCTGATCGAGCACAATCAGCTGTCTCGTAACGGCATCTACGACGGTATTGGGGTGTGGGGGGCGGACGCCGACGGCAACACGATCCGCAACAACCGCATCGAGGACACCGTTGGTGTCTCCGGCGGGGCCCCCTTCGGCCATGGCATCATCGTCAATAGCTTCGCGGAGCCAGGCGATGAGCTCAAAACCATCGAGAGGACGATCATCGAAGGCAACACCATACTGCGTAGCGCTTCAGCGGGTATCGCCAACATGAACAGCATCCTGGGCCAGATTTCCGGTAACACAGTCGAAGGCAGCGGACGGACGAACTCGATCGGCAATGGCATAGGCGTGCAGTTTGGCCTGGGATTAGTCGAGAGCGATGACCCGGAAGCCCAGGCTCTGAAGGCCGCCGGTACCCGGATGGTGATCGAGAAGAACGAGGTCCACGGCAACGGCGTCGACGGAATCCGCATCGCGACTCGTGGCAACACGATTCGCAACAACGATGCCGGCTGCGGCATCGATGATGGCCTCGGCTGCGTCGACAACAACAGCAACCCTGCCGCCAATAGCTTCGAGCAGTTCAGGCGTGGCTTCGACCTGCACGACCTGTCGTCTGCGGTTTCGGCCGGCCAACCACCCCGTTCCTTAGAGGGCTCGACCTGCGGGGACGACTTGAGCACGCCTGAGAATGAGGACAACGTCTGGTCTGGCAACACGTGGGGTACGGGTTTCTTCTTTCCTGCCTGCACCACAAGCGGTGGCAGCGGTCCTCAGCCCACCAGCACCTTGTCCGACTCGGGGCCCCCCCGGGACTTCCCACAGATCATCCGTCGAGTAAGCGAGTTCGACCAAGGCAGCAACATTCCCCTGTGATGCGCACAAAGGCCGGATGTCGCGGTTAATGAGGTGTCCCAGAAGTTGAGGTGGGGTCTTAGTTGGGCTTGTCGAGTCGGACGCGAATTCCGGAGCAAAGCAGGCGCGAGCTCGCTTGGCGGGGCGAGCGCAGCGCGTTCAAAGCCTAGGCCAAGGGATTTCGGTGCCGCACAGCTCAAGGCTTGGCGCTTGCGATCCGCGAGGTAAACGACCCGTTCCGCTAGGTACTGGCGGGTGGTGGTTGCTGTTAGGTCAAGTTGAGAGCTGCGCACCTGGTGTGATAGGGCGACCAAGAAAAGGACTACTGGAGTAAATTGACCCCGGAGAGTATGTGTAGTATTTCTATCTATCGCATCAGCTTAAGAGGTCCGACAAAAGAGTACCTATGCTGTTTACCAAGATCTATTTGCACGATAAGCTCGTCGAGGAGGTGGCTCGACTCAGAATAGACGTCTCAGCGGTTTGTCAGCAAGCTCTTCGTGAAGAGGTTCGACGGGCCGAGCTGCGCGAGCGTGGTCTTCAGGATCTCGATGATGTCGTAACTAGGCTGCGCGAAGACATCGTCAACGAGCGTAACGAGCAATACGCAGAGGGATTCCACTACGGAGCCGAGTGGGCGCGGGAACTCGCAACGTACTGTGAACTTAGGGGCATCGCGGCTCTGGGAGCAGAAAACCCGCGATCCTTGCATCTCGTCGTGGGGCATAGTCTGCGTATCGCCTTGTCAGAGTGGGAAGACCACAGCGGCCATCTCCCATACGCCTGGCTGGGGTCAACTCACGCCGACGTCGAAGTCGGCCCGTTCATCCAAGGGGTACTCGACGCAGCCAAGAAAGTGCACGACGCAGTTGTCGAAAGACTCTGATTGGCCTGCATGAAGGTCTCGTCTTCTTGGCTGCGACTATTGGGCGAGGCCGTTTGGCGGTCCTGTTCCCCTGACGGGGCCCTCCACTTTAGGGTCCAATCCTATGAGAGTCGGATCGTTTGGTTTGGGGTCTTGCAGGCCTACGTCCAAACTGACCAAACACCAAACCCAGCGACTCTCATAAAGTGGACCGACAAACGAGTCCGCTCAGATGCGCCAGTCCTCCATGAGGAGTACGAGGGGAATCGGCGATATATGAACCGTGTTCAGCTGAGACTAGCGCGCGGCGTGTCAGCGCTCACAGTGTGACCATCTCGGTCTTGAGGAAGAATCGCGATCTTGGGCCAAGAAAGTGGGGCTCAGGCAGGCGCCGTTACTGCGGACGAGGACGGCCGCGCAGCGGCCGCCCCGCAGTCGGCCTTGATTGGGAGTAGAGAAAGTGGCTCTACGCCGCCAGCGAGGGGGAACGGCCTCTGATCTTGGTGGTGGCGGGCAGGTTCCATGTGGCTCCGCAGTGCAAGAGTAGACGCATGCGATAGTTGCGGAAGTTGCGGAAGCCGAATCCGACTCTCTTGACCTTTTTGGCGAGCAGATTCATGGCCTCTGAACGTGCGTTGGTGATCCTGTCGTGGTGGTAGGCCAGCACCCGCGAACGCCAGTGACGCACGGTGCCGGCCAGCCGGGTCAGCTCGGGGATGTCGACCTGGTCGGCCCAGTCGAGGAACGCATCGAGACGCACGGCGGCCTGCTCGATGCCCTCGGCGGCGTATATCTGGCGGAGGAGTTCTTTGCCCATCCACGCGGCCTCGACCTCGAGGTAGGGATCGCCGCGCTGTAGCGCGTCGGTTATGCGCT
>JALZBR010000377.1 GCA_030863485.1 Actinomycetota bacterium | reverse complement strand
CAGCGAGCCTTCCCTCTTTGCCCATAGCTTCGAGCTGCCTGCAGGAGGCCTCGAGAGCGCGGGCGCCGAAACTGGCCGCATTCGACTTCAGGGTGTGCGCGGCCCGGCGCAGATCCTCGGCGCTCTGTTCCTCTATCGCCTTGCGCAGGGTCACCAGCGTTTCGTGAGCGTCGACGATGAAGGCTTCGATCAGCTCGCCAATAAAGCGCTCCGCGCCCTCGCCCAGACTCGCGAGCAATCGCTCCAGCGCCTGCGGATCGAGCGGCCCCTCGTCGCGTTGTTGCTCTTCCTGTCCGCCTGTAGCTGCGTTGTGCGCGGATTCGCTGGGCATTTCGATGCCGGGCGAGCCAGACGGCCGTTCTCGTAAGTCTCGTTGTTGCGGAGGTCGCAACGGCTCCAGTGGGCGGGAGCGTGCCAGAGCGGCAGTCAGTTCTTCGAGCCGGATCGGCTTGCTGAGATAATCACCCATTCCCGCTGCGAAACAGGCCTCGCGCTCCTCGCGCATGGCATTCGCGGTGACGGCGATAACGCGCGGACGCGTCTCCTGCGACCACCGCTGATGGATCCGGCGCGTGGCTTCGAGCCCGTCCATCTCCGGCATCTGCACGTCCATGAGCACGACGTCATAAGGCTTGCGCTCCAGAGCTGCCAGCGCCTCTACTCCGTTGTTTGCTACATCCGCGCTGTAGCCAACCTTCTTCAGCAAGAGCAAGGCCAGCTGCTGATTCACCTGGTTGTCTTCGGCGAGCAAAATCCGTAACGGCGCTCGTTGGGCCAGATGTGGCTCGGCGATCACCTCCGACGCGGCGGCAGCTAAGAGCGCGGTCTGCTCACCAAAGACTCCCATCAGCGTGTCGTACAGCTGGGACGGCTTGATCGGCTTGGTGAGATAGGCGGCAAAATCAACGTCCGCTTCCGCTTCCTCTCGTCGCCGTCCGAGCGACGTCAGCATCACGAGGGGAAGTGTTGGGGGGTCGCGATGACGCCGGATCTCTCTCGCAAGGGTGATGCCGTCGATCTCGGGCATCTGCATATCCAAGATGGCGACGTCGAAGGGATCGCCCCGGCGGATCCACTCGAGGGCCTCAGTAGCTGACCCCGTCTCGCGCGCCCGCATGCCCCACGCCTCCACCTGGCGCACCAGTATGTAGCGGTTCGTGGCATTGTCGTCCACGATCAGCGCCCGCCTGCCGTCGAGCTGCCCCGGCGTGGCTGAGACATAAGCAGGAGCCGGACGCTCAGCAACTTGTGCCTCGATGGTGAAATGGAAGGTCGATCCCTTACCAACCTCGCTCTCGGCCCACATAGTTCCGCCCATGAGCTCGCTCAATCGCTTGCTGATTGCGAGACCGAGGCCCGTACCGCCATAGCGACGAGTGGTCGAGGCATCGACCTGGCTGAACGACTCGAACAGCCGGTCCATCCGGTGCTCCGGGATCCCGATGCCAGTGTCTCTGACGTTGAAGTGCAGGCGGCAGCGCTTTTCTTGGCGCCCGTTCGTCGGCGCCTCGCCCGAGACGAGCGGCTCCGGCTCGACCGACACCACCACCTCGCCCTTCTCCGTGAACTTCACGGCGTTGTTGAGGAGGTTCACGAGAATCTGGCGCAAGCGTGTCAGATCTCCGACAACCGCTACGGGTGCGTTCGGATCGAGGAGATACGCGAGGTCGAGCCCTTTGTGGGAGGCGTCCATAGCCACCAGCTCGAGGCTGCTCTCGATGCAATCGCGCAGGTTGAAGGCCCGCATCTCGATTTCCAGCTTGCCTGCCTCTATCTTGGAGAAATCCAAGATGTCGTTGATGACGCTGAGCAACGCGTCGCCGCTGCTCTGGATGATCTCGGCGTAGCTCCGCTGCTCGGCCGAGAGCTCCGTGTCGAGAAGAAGCCCCGTCATGCCGATTACCGCGTTCATCGGCGTACGGATCTCATGGCTCATCGTGGCTAGGAAAGCGCTCTTCGCTTCTGTGGCCGCGTTCGCCTCCCGGCGGGCGCGCTGCAACTCAGTTATGTCGTGATAGATGGCGTAAGAACCCACCTGCTCCTCCGCCATTACGACGGGCGCAACAAGCAGCTCGACGTCCACCAAGCTCCCATCTTTGCGTACACGCCGGGTGATTGCGTGAACGTAACCTTCGCCCCGCGCCTGTTGGGTACGCGACTCGCCCTCTTCCCGCAGCTCCTCCGGTCCGCACAGCAAGTCGTCGATGTTGCGAGCCAACGCTTCGGGCTGGCTATAGCCGAACAGCTTCTCCGCAGCGGGGTTCCACGACGTCACGTTTCCGTCGAGGTCCGTTGTCACTATCGCTGTGGGACTAACCTCGAGCAGCGACTCGAAGTACCGTTTCCGTCGCTCGGCTTCATCGGCCAGCTTCGCCTTTTCCATCGCCTCTGACTCGGCCGCCTCTTTGGCTTGATGAAGCTCTGTGGTTGTCTGTTGCAACCGCTCGGTTCGCTCGGCCACCCGCTGCTCCAGGGAACCGATCAGATCCTTGAGGCGGACGCGCATGGAGTCCAGGACCTCGGCTAGAGTGCGGAACTCCTGCGGTCCGGAGGCCCGAAGAGCTCGGTCTAGGTCGCCTTCGCCGATTTGCGTTGCTGCACTCGACAACTCCTGCAAAGGCCGGATCGTCCTGCGGGCGAGAGCGAGCGCGATCAGAATGGCCAACACCAGAGTCAATACGCCGGTCGCTGTGAGGGATACGAGGCTGCGGAGGTTCACCGATTCGAGACGCTCTCGGGCTTTTTCCAAACCGTCCTGACTCCGCGAACCGATCTGGTTAGTAAGCGAGGTGATGTCGTCCGTCAGGTCTCGGAAGATGGCCGAGTTGGTTTCTACTTCCTGATCCAGAGCGACGAAGGTGTCGAAGGTCGAGAAATTGTGATCGACGCGTGCGATGAGACCTTCCCGGCTCGTACCTCTTGGTCCGCCGCCGCCCGAGATCCTGTTCCTTATCGCCGCTTTCAGCTGGTCTCGGGCAAGCCTCGCCTTCTCTGCGAACTCCAGCCGGCCGCTGGCAAAGTACGCCTGCTCGTTTGCCTGCATGCGCAGAACGAACTCTTTCAAACTCGGGTTTGGGGCAAGCTCACGCTCCAACCGATCAAGTTCGCTGCGCAGGCGATTCTCCAAACCGCCGCTGCCGCTGATTTCGTTGACGTTGTCAACGGTCGCCCGAAAGGCCGTCTCGTATGAATTGAGTAACGGGAGCAATTTCGTGCTCAAGTTTCGGATCGACCTCACCTGCGGGTCATCGCTCGTCTCACTGACGCGCTGCAATTGCGTCAAGCGGGATCGCGCCTCGCCCAGGTGGCGCCGGTTGGCCGTGACATGATCGGAAAAAGCAGCGTCAAACCCGATCCTGCTCCAGCTCTCTAAGAAGCGCGCTTCGTTCTGTCTCGCGAGCAGGAACTCGCTCTCCGCCTCGAGGCTCAACTGATGCACCCGGTCTGCTTGCTCGAAGGCTCTCTGACCGGCTTGCTGATTCTTCAGGCTCCAAAAACTGATCAGCGCCGAGACGCCAGAGAGGGCCAGAATCGCCGCGAAGCCCAGGATAATCTGCGTCCTGATCGAGGAGGAGCTTCGGATTGAGAAAGCCCTTGCCAGCCGACCCATCTAAGCTACTTTCTGATGTCGCGCCTGACGTAGCTAGCCCGATTTCTATCTGGGCCGGACGCGGGGCACGATCTCGGACTTGACATTCCTATCGGGCAGGAGAAGGCGGCATGCAGTTAAGAGGCTGCCCGCGCGCCTTCCTTCAGCGCACCTAGTCCTTCACGAAGTAGCTGCTTGGCGCGGGCCACGAGGGCCTCGATCTCACTTTCCGGCGCCTTTTCCTGAATCTTCTTCCTCAGCTCGCTACCCAGCAAGGGTTCCAACTGATCGTTAACGTCAGGTGCCTTCGAGATAACGGCGACCTCGATGTCTTCGTAGTGCTGTAGGTACGCTTCCGCTGTGAGCTCTTCTGCCCGATCGACCTCCCCTTGTGAGTACGCTGTGAGCACCTGATCAAGGAGTTGCTCGATCTGCGCGGCGGCTTCATCAGGGTCGGCCTCCTCGACAGGAAGAGCGTCGAGGGCTTGCGTGAGATTGCGGGCGATAAGGCCGGCGGCGGACTGAACCTCGGGTAGCGACGTGAGCTTGTCAGGCGGTCGTGTCGACGGGAGCGCTTTATTGAGTCTGGCGAAAGCCCGCCCAATTTCGTCCGCGGCCTCGGGCGACGCTTGCTGCACCTCCGAACCGAGCGCCACGTAGAGCTTTTGCGCCTCATTCAGGAAGCCGTATGCGTCTTGATACTCGTCAAGGAACTTCACCGTCTCCCCTTCGCCCACCGCCTCCTCATACTCGTGTTCCGAAACTCCGACCAGGGCGGCAATTACAGAGGCCTTGTACTCGCTCGAACGCGCCAGATCGCCGACGATCGACGACTCGGCGAGTCTTGTGACGGAGGCTGCCCTGTCGTAGGTCCTCTGAAGCGCCTGTACCGAGACTCCTTGCCGAATATGTTCTGCCGGGGCCTGGAGGGCCTGCTCTAGAGATTTCGCAACCGACGCGTAATGCGTTTGAAGCTCGCTCCTTACGGAGGCGAGGATCTCCTCGATCGGATGGCCAGCGTGAACCAGGGCGCCAGTCGTATTGCCTGCTCTATAAAGCTCGAGCGAAGCGAGGTGGTGTCCGCGTATCTGTGCAAGTGAGGATCCAAAAGCGACGTCTTCAGCGCCTAGCGCCTGCCTCTCGCCTGCCCGTCCACGGGCCCGCTCCGATGCGGCTTCTCGCTCGTCTGACCCTCCACAGGAAGCCAAAAGCAAAGCGATGCCCAGCACCAGCAACCGGCACTCTCTTAGCATCTTCCGCTGGGCTCCAGGTTGGCGCTCGGAGGGTTTAACAAAGATAGATCATAGGGGACGATTTGCCAGACGGGAAGGTAACCCAGGGATCTGTCTGGAGCGCGTAGCAGCAGCGACGAAGATCAGGATACAAAGCTGCACACCTGGCTTCTCGTCCTGGTAACGGTCCTCTTCTTGATGACCGTTAGCCCGGCTCCTGGTTTGCCGATCGACCGAGCGGAGGCGTAGGCCGACGCGGCATCGGGCTCGCGTGACATACGAACCCAACACGTGCCGAGGCAATGAGGACGACAGCTATCTAACGGAAACGCCTGAAGGTCTCGGAATAATCGGGTCAAGAGCCCATCCAGCGGAAGACGCCGCTCCTTGCGCCGGATCATCCCCACACTTCGTCTCAGAGGTGCTGAAGCGAGCACAACTATTCGGCATGCTGATAGGCGCGATGGAGGCTGACGCCCAGTCCTTCGGGTGCGCTCTGTCTGACCTCGGCCACGAGAATCCCCTTCCTGCTACAGCCTCGATGAACGGAGAAGCGATGTCAGGCCAGTGATGGAATACGAGAGCCGACTCGTGCAGGCAAATGGTAGTTGTACTGCGAAATTCGAGGGCGCGGCTCTGCCCTCTTGTGCATTGCAGGAGCCACCGGGGATGCCGGTCACTTTCGCGTCGTCGCTGAGCAGCTAAGTGATGACTTCCAAGTGGTGACTTACGACCGCCGGGGCAACTCCCGCAGCCCGCGACCGACAGGATGGACGGCCACTTCCGCCGACGAGCAGGCCGACGACGCCGCCGGCTTGATCGAGGCACTGGGAATCGCTCCCGCGGCTGTCTTGGCCAACAGCGGCGGCTCGATCATTGCGATCAACCTCGCGATGAGGTATCCGGACAGCCTCCGAGGCCTGATAGTCAACGAGCCTACGTTGCTGGGGGTCCTTCAAGATCCGGAGTCGGTCTTCCGGCTGCTGCAGCCCGTTATTCAGAAGGCGATGGAGTCGGGGGCACCACGCGCCGCGATGGAGGCCTTTCTAGGGATGGTCGACGTCAAGAAACAGGACGTTGAAGCAGTCGAACCCGGCCTGTGGGCGCGAATGCTCGGCAACGCCACGACCTTCTACGAGCTGGAGTTCGGTCCCCTCGAGCAGTACGTCCCCAGGGAACAAGCGTTGGCCGCAATGAACATCCCGGTTATGGTCGTCACCGGGACGCACAGCGCTCCCTTCTTCGCGAGATCTGCGACTGGCTCGCCTCCCGTGTTGGGGCGGAGATAACCAAGATCGACGCGGGGCACGCTCCCCATTTCCAGCGTCCCCACGACCTGGTCGAAATCATCCGGCCATTCCTTCGACGGCTCAGCAGGAGTTCTCAATAATCCCTGATTCCTCTTTGCGCAGCGACGCGGCACCCGGCCTCCTGGTCGTCGCGTCATCCGGGGTCCTCGCTGCCTCTTGGAAACCTCCTCGATGCGACCTGGGACGGCGACGCGGAAGAGCCTCCCATCGATTCGTCCAGTGCTTCGGAAGGAGTGAAAGTGCCCCCATCACGTTCACTCCGGAGGCGGAAGCAGGCCGAGCTGCATCATGAGTCCATACATGTCCACGACGTCCCAGTGCTCCACGACCGTTCCGCCTTGCAGACGGTAGATGTCGACGCCGGCGATAGAGAACGATCGCCCCGTGGGGGGGATCCCGAAGAGCTCTCCCACGTGGCTCCCCGAGTTGGACCAACGAACCGCGACGCGGTCGCCCTCGGCGATCACGTCTTCGATCGTGAACTGCGGGTCCAGAGCCTGGACGAGCATGCGATAGCGGTCCTTCATCCCGTCCCGGCCGGTTCCTTGTCCCGGCAGCGGGTCATTCTCGATGTAGTTCTCGGCCACCAGCTCATCGAGCACTTCGAGATCCCGCTTGTTGAGCGCCTCCTCGTAGATGCGGCGGACGAGGTCCTTGCTCGAGTCCAACTCGACCCTCCTCTCTCCGTGCCAGTCGTTCACTCCGTGAGTGTCCGATCCAATACGCTGGAACACCAGGAAAAGTAGGTCACCGAGTTCCTCACCGGCGCCTTCAGCAGCGCTACGACGCCTAGCCGCACAAGTGGCGTTTACGATTGCGGCACCGTGAGCCTGGGCTCCTTGCTAAAGCGCCACCGGACGGCGACAGGGCTCACCCAAGAGGAGCTCGCGGAAAAGGCGGAAGTCAGCGCTCGGACGGTGAGCGACGTAGAGCGAGGACTCCGCAGCAGGATCTATCGGGACACGGCCGCCCGCATCGCCGATGCGCTGGGGCTGGTTGGTGCCGCCCGGCACGAGTTCGAGTCGGCCGCGCGGGGGCGGCGGACCGAACAACCGGCTCCGCCAGCCGCTGCCCTCCCC
>JALZBR010000364.1 GCA_030863485.1 Actinomycetota bacterium | reverse complement strand
AAGTGTTGGGCGCGGCGTGCACGATCTTGCCCCCCGCGTCCTGGTGTTGACCCGCACCCGCGTAAGCAATCGAGAGGACCTCCCCGCGAGCGTGCTCGCCGAGCAGGTAAACGGCGGGGTACTTCATCGTGACCTTCGAGCCCAGGTTGCCGTCGACCCACTCCATGATCGCCCCGTCGTAGGCCGCCGCTCGCTTCGTAACCAGGTTGTAGACGTTGTTCGACCAGTTCTGGATGGTCGTGTAGCGACAGCGGGCATGCGGCTTTACGACGATCTCGACGACTGCCGAGTGAAGCGAATCGGACGTATAGATCGGAGCCGAGCAACCCTCGACGTAATGGACCCACGAGTTCTCGTCCACGAGGATGAGGGTCCGCTCGAACTGGCCCATGTTCTCCTGGTTGATGCGGAAGTAGGCCTGGAGCGGGATCTCGACCTCGGTGTTCGGCGGCACATAGATGAACGATCCGCCGGACCACACCGCGGAGTTGAGCGCGGCGAACTTGTTGTCCGCAGGCGGGATGATCGTTCCGAAGTACTGCTTGACGAGATCGGGGTACTCGCGGAGGGCGGTATCCATGTCGCAGAAGAGGATCCCGCGCTTCTCTAGTTCCTCCTGGGTCTTGTGGTACACAACCTCGCTCTCGTATTGCGCTGTGACGCCGCCGAGATAGTTCTTCTCGGCCTCGGGGATACCGAGCTTGTCCCACGTGGCCTTGATGTCCTCGGGCATGTCGTCCCAGGACTTCACCTGGTTCATGGGCTTGATGTAGTAGTAGATGTCGTCGAAGTCGATGCCGCTGAGATCCGCACCCCACGAGGGCATCGGCTTGCGGTAGAAGATGTCGAGGCTCTTGTGGCGGAACTTCCGCATCCAGTCCGGCTCGTTCTTCCGGTCGCTCATCATGTCGATGACGTCGTGAGAGAGCCCCTTCTCGGGCTTCTCGTCATAGGAAGTGGCGTCGTGCCAGCCGTACTTGTAGTCGCCCTTGATCGCTCGGACCTGGGCGTTCTCTTGTTGGATCTTGAGGTCTTCGGCTTCAGTGGACACCGATCAACGGCCCCTTCCGTAGTGCGTACGATTCATGGCGATCTTCCGGCGAGTCTACCAGTTAGGCAACCCTAACCAGGCTCGTGCGACGAAGCGTTTTCGCTGGTCACAAAGGCTAAAACGCTCCCCGGTCCCTCCTTGTTCCCAGCACTCGAGCCGGGATGGTGCCCCGGGTCAGGCCGGGTCGACGCGCCTCACGGGGGCCGAGGGGGGGCTCACGGGCGCCTTCGCCAGATCCAGATCGGCGTCGTCTTGCTCGCCCGCATGGAATCCGGGGCCCTGACTGATGACCTGGAAGCTCTCCGCGTACTCGAAACCGGCCGCTCGGCCCGCTTCGGCACAGAACTGGCGGACGAAGCCGGCTACCTCCTCCTCGTTGTCTCCCACCTGGCTCCCGTGGCAGAGCAACGCCGCAATCTTCCTCTCGATCGTCGAGGTGATATCGACCACTCGAGGCTTGAGGCCGGGCCCCATGATCCACAGCTCCCTCAGCCCTCGCCAGGGCTCGAGGTCCTCGTCCAGCAACTCCGGGAAGTGGCCGGGCGTGGTCCCGGCCGTCATGGAGACGTCTAGGGACGCCTGACCCACAGCCCGGTGATCTGGGTGGTTCACGAAACGGTCGTCGATGGTGGGAGTCGGATCAAGCACCATGAAACGGTGCGGCTTCCACTTACGGAAGACTCTGGCTATGTCCTTGCGAAGCTCGAGGTTGTACTCGACGTAACCGTCTCGATAGTCGAGCCATTCGATGGTCTGGACGCCCACGGTCTCTGCGGCGCGCTGGGACTCTTCTTTTCGGATTTTTGCAAGCGGCGAGCCCATGAGGGAGCGGTCCTGCGTCCCGGTCGAGCCGTCCGTCACGATGCAATAGACCACCTCGGCCCCCGCATCCGTCCATGCCGCGACGGTTCCCGCGCAGCCAAACTCGATGTCGTCGGGGTGGGCCGAGACGATGAGGGCTCGAAAGGGAGTGCGCTCCGCCGAAGGCACTCAGGAGGTCCGCAGGATCAACACGTCGGTGGGCGCGTGATGCGAGATCCGATGGGGGACGTTTCCCAGCTTGAAGCGTTTGGCTCCGGTCATGCCGACACTACCGACGACCACGAGATCAAAGTTCTCCCGCTCGGCTATCGATATGAGCGATTCCGCCGGCGGCCCCTTGACCGCCCGCACCTCCGCTTCGGCGCCTGCCTTCGCTGCGTGCGTGGCGGCTCTCTCGAGGATGTCCTCGGCCTGCGAGGCGGCGGCAATGCGCCAACGGAACTCGTCGGGGGTCTCTCGCTGATTCCTGCCACTCTTCCATTGGGCCAGGGGGTCATTTGGATCCGACCTCGCTCGTTCCAGCTCGTCCTCGGAAGGCGGTTCGTAGGCGCACACGACGACCGGTTTGATGCCGAGAGCGGCGGCGAGGCC
The DNA here is from genome assembly GCA_030863485.1 of Actinomycetota bacterium. The sequence continues at coordinate 15,682 of JALZBR010000364.1, read as the reverse complement.
GGCGGACATCTCCACTGCTCTCGTGGCCGTTGTAGAGCCGTCGGTGCCCACCAGGATCTTTTCGTAGTCATCGCCTGAGGCATTGCGCGTGTCGGTCTTGACGATCAGAAGATCCGTCGACACGTGATGCGAGACCTTGTTCGGGACGTTGCCGAGCATGAACCTCCGGGCGCCGCTCATTCCTACGCTGCCCACGACCAAGAGGTCTGCGCCCAACCGTTCGGCTTCGGAGATCAGCGCGTCGGCCGGTGCGCCGTCGACCGCTGAAGCTGCGGCCGAGTAAGCCCTTGCCTGCTCTTGGAGCTCCTCGCTGGCGCGACCTGCGTGGACCAGGGTGAGCTCGGCCCCCAGTCTTCGAGCGAGCGAGGCCGCGCGATCGGTCGCAATGCGGGCGGTCTTGGAGAAGTCGGTGCCGGCAACGATCTTCTTGTACATCAAGCCCCCTTTTGTGCGCTCGAGTCCCACTGGCGGATCAGCACGGTGCATCGAGCCGTCGCCACTGGTTTCTCGTCCTCGTCGTCCAGGTCGATGTTCCACACATGGACCGACCTCCCCTTGCGGATCGGTGTGGCCACGGCTCGGAGGAGGCCGGATCTCTTCGCCCTGAGGTGGCTCACATTCAGCTCGATCCCGACCGCATACTCCAGGGCCGGGTCGCAGCTCATGAACGCTCCCATCGAGGCCGCGCTCTCCGCGATCACGGCAGACGCCCCGCCGTGCAGTATCCCCATGGGCTGATGGACCCGGGGCCCGATGTCCAGCTCCATGACGACCTTGTCGGCTGACATCTCGAGGACCCTGATGCCCAGGGTCTCTGCGATCGTGTTCTCGAATACCACGCTATGAGCTTCGGCCACGCGGGGATGCTACCGAGGATTGCCCGCCCGGGACTCATGAGCTCGCACCACCCGACTCCGAGACCCGCGGTGCGGAGCCCGTTCAGGAATCGGCGTTCGTAGGGAAGACGGCTCTTATGTCCGCTTTCCGGATCTCGATAAATGGTGAGCCGACGACATCGGTGCCCTGGATGGTGCTGATCTCCGCGTCCGTAACCGGGATGTACTCACGGCTATCGCGCATCACCGCTTCCCACGCGTCCGAGAAGCGCGGTGCGTCCTGAGGCAGATGCAGGTTCGCCTCGACCCGGTAAGCATCGAGCAAGATGACGACAGGGACGACGACCATCTGGACGCGCCGGTTGTTGAAGCTCGCATCTGCACCCATTCGAACATCATGCCGCAAAAGCACTAGGGATCAAAGATCATCAAGCAGGACGCAAAGTTCAAAGAGACCCCCGCACACCCCTGGAGCCGAACGGCACGAAGAGGGTCTCGACGTGGCGCTGGTGGACATAGGTGAGCGCTTCGCCCTGGGCGGTTCGCAACTGCACGGAGACGCGGTGTGGCCCCGCCTTCACGGGGACGGCCGCGCTCAATGAGAGGTGCTGGGTTCCGGCGCGTGTGGAGCGAGAGATCTCTAGTTGCTGCGGCGCACCTGCGACGCGGCGATCGACTCGGATCCTTCCGATCATCCCCGCGTAGGTCCCGGGATCGGAGTCGTCGTCCCATCCCACACTCAGACCCGACCACACCAGGAGCACGCCCTTCACGGGCGCCTGCACCCGGCTGCGTTGAACGTTGGCGAACCCACGAGAGTGGAAGTCGGAGAGGTGACCCGTCGCGACTGACGAAGACGCCCTTACGAGCTCGTTCGCGTCGAGCCCATCTACCTTGCCGGCGTTTCGGGCGAAGTCGGCAACCCGCGAAGCCACCGCGGGGGCCGCGGCGAGCACCGAGCAGAGCGCCGCGGTGATCAGGATCCATCGTGGGGATCTCCGTAGTTCGGACAAGCCAACACCTCCTGGATGCGGACGCGGCCCGTCGCCGCTTCTAGAGACGTTCTATGAGCCCGCCCTCCACACGTCTGTGGCACCGGTCACAAAGGACCCAGCTCGCCGGCGCTCGCACCTGGCCGTCGACGCCTCTTCGGAAAAACCCCCGCTGTGGCGCGCATAAGGGCGCCGGTGTGGCACACATAGGTGATGGCACTAAGCGCGCGCCCGCTCCTCGCCCTCTCCTTGGCCTTCGGGCTCGCCCTAACCGGGTGCAGCTCTCAGCCCGAGCCGCCTCCGAACGCGGCACCCACCACTCCCACGGCCTCCGAGCCGACCCGGTCGCCGACGAAGAAACCTCGAGCCCGGCCGTTCGATGCCGCGCGAGTGGATCTCGAGCTGCGAAAGGTCGCCGACGGGCTCTCGGCTCCGCTTGCGATCGCCCACTCTGGGGACGGAAGCGGTCGCCTGTTCGTCGCCGAGCAGGGAGGACGGGTGGTTGCGATCGATCCGGAAGGCGGGTCGGTCGAACCGTTTCTGGATCTTTCGAGCAAGACGGTCCCCGGAGGAGAGCAAGGCCTTCTCGGGCTCGCCTTCCATCCTGAGTGGCAAGAAAACGGCCGGCTGTTCGTCAACTACACGGACGAGGCCGGAGACACCGTCATCGCCGAGTACAGATCTGACGCGCGCCGGGCGGAGGCCTCCTCGCACGAAGTCGTGCTGACGTTCGATCAGCCTTACCCCAATCACAACGGGGGGCAACTGGCCTTTGGCCCGGACGGGATGCTCTACATCGGGACCGGCGATGGAGGCAGCGGCGGAGACCCCCAGGACAACGGACAGAGCTTGCAAACGCTGCTCGGGAAGATCCTGCGCCTTGATGTCGACGCAAAAGGGGACGCCGCCTACCAGGTCCCCCCGGACAACCCCTTCGTCGAGGAAGCAGATGCTCGCGGCGAGATATGGGCACTCGGGCTGAGGAACCCGTGGCGATTCTCGTTCGATCGCGAGACCGAGGAGTTGTGGGTGGCGGACGTGGGACAGGACTTTCTCGAAGAGGTGAACCGCGCGCCGGCGGGGGCTTCAGGACTCGATTACGGCTGGGACGAGATGGAGGGAAGCAAGTGTTACGAGCCAGAGGAGGACTGCGAGCGCGAGGGCCACGAGATCCCCGTGACGGAGTACTCGCACGACTTCGGCTGCTCGGTCACCGGCGGCTACGTCTATCGGGGTTCGGCCTTTCCGGATCTGCAGGGCGCCTACGTCTTCGGGGACTACTGCTCCGGGACCATCTGGGCAGTGCCGTCGGACGCCGCACGGGGCACCCGTCCGATCGAGCTCCTGGAGACGGAGCTGAATATCAGCTCCTTCGGAGAGGGCGAGGACGGTGAACTCTATCTGAGCGATCTCGAGTCGGGACAGATCTTTCAGATCACGGACCTTTGACCGGGGGCCCGACGGTGAGGCCGTTGCCGGCCCCACCATCCGAGAGCGTCGCGAACGGCGAACGGACACCGGTGATCGGGGCCCTCACCCCCTCGAGCGCTTACTTCCAGGGATACGCAAATACGGGCGCTGCTGTGACCCAGATGGTCGCCAGCGTCCCAACGAAAACGACGAGGCTCTTTCGTGCCATACCGCACCTCCTTTCGGTCCCCGAGTGATGTAACAGAGATCTTGTCTCTTGTTGGCAGCGATTGTTACAGACCACACCCTTTGGGGGCCAGGGGATAGCGCCAAAAGTGGGAAAAAAGCGCCCGCTAGACGTAACTCCTGGTTAAGGTGGCATTTATTGCCTTGACGGAGGGAGCCCGAGTTGTCGCTAGGAAAACGCCTCAAGAAGATGCGGATCGCCGGAGGCCTCACCCAGGCCGAGCTCGCGGCTCCCAACTACACCCACGCATATGTGAGCTCAATCGAGGCGGGCCGACGGCGACCGTCCGCCGCTGCCATCGCCCACTTCGCGTCCAAGCTCGGAGTGGACGAGGACGAGCTGGCCACGGGCCGTCCGGCGGACCTAGTGGCACGGCTGCAGATCCGATTGCAAGAAGCGCGCCGCAAGGTCTCCACCGGCGACTTCGACGACGCAATAGCGGACTACGCGCAGGTGGCTCGCGATGCAAAGCGGTACGGCCTGGCTCGCCTAGTCGCGAAAGCCGATCAGGGACGGGCCTTATGTGCAGAGCGCTCGGGTGACATCGAAGGAGCGATCGACCTCTACGAGCAAGCTGAAGAGGAGCTTCGCGACGAGTCACCAATCGCCCGCGCCGACGTCATTGCCGGAAAAGCCCGCTGTCTGCAGATGCTCGGCGACACACGCTACGCGGCGTATCTCATGGAGTCCCTGCTCGTGAGCCTCGAGCACATGCGCCTGCAAGACCCAGATGCCCTCGTGCGTATCCATGCATCTCTGGTTGCGGCGTATTTCGAGTTGGGCCTCTACGAGAAGGCCGCCTCCTCGGCCGACGTCGCACTGAGATATGCAGGTCGAGCGAAGGATCTCGAGGGACGCGCGAACATGCACATCAACGCGGCCCGGGTCCTGCTCCACCAGCGACGGCACGAGGAGGCCGAGGATTCCCTGCGGCGAGCCGAGCAGCTCTACCGCGAGCTAGACCTGCGGAGCGAGACTGGTTCGGCATACCTCGCGCAGGGCTACATAGCGGCCCGCCAGGACAGGATTGAAGAAGCTAGAGAGAAGTTGCAGCTCGCCATTAGCTTCTTTCAGGACTACCCCAACCCCGTCGACGAGGCCACGGCCACGAACGAGCTCGCGCGCCTCGAGCGGATCGACGGCAACGTGTCGACGGCCCAGGACCTCTTGAACCGGTCAATCGAGCTTCTGCAGGATCGGGACGTGGCCGAGCTGGCATTGGCGCACCGCGAGCTCGGTCTCTGTCTCGCCGGATCCGACGCGGCGAAAGCCGAGAAGAGCCTGCGACATGCGATCGAGCTGTACGAACGCGCCTCGGAGACCGTTCAGCTCCCGGCCACGTATCGGGCGCTCGGCGATCTCCTGACCGATCAGGGCGACGCGCGCGGCGGCTGCGAGGCATACCGAACCGGCATCCTGGTCCTCGAAGGGGGTCTCTAGGCTCCGATTCCGGTAGGCGCCGGGGTCGCCGGTGCCGATCCGCCGACCGCCCACGGAGGCAGACGGCCGCGCCCCATCGTCACCAAGCGGCCCCGGGCCTCCTGAGAACTTAACAATGGATGGACTCAGGGTGTAAAGCTCTGGTCAAGTGCCCTCGCCCTGAGCCAGGCGTACGCCGGCGCCTCCCTCGGGGCGCGCCTCGGCCTGTAGTCGTCCCCTGGCGACCTCCCTGAGCACGAGGGGAGCTCCCGTGGCCGCAAGGTCGGTCAGGTCTTCCGGAAGGGGGACGTCGACTTGAAGGACCCCTTGCTCCCATTTGCCACGCTGCGCTCCAGCGTCCTCGAGGACGCTCAGGATCGGTCGGTTCTCACCGAGCACCCAGGCCCTGAAAGCGCGTATGCCCCGCGCCCGAGCCGATCGGGCCAGCACTACGAGAAGGGTCTTGCCGATCCCTCTCCCCTGCCAGTCGTCAATGACCGTGACGGCCCCTTCCGCCACGTCGGGCTCGTCCCGGATCCGGATCCAGCGAGCGACACCGATGCCGGGGCGTCCCGGCTCGTCCGGCGCCACAACCACCCAGGCGACGTGATCGACGAAATCAACCTCGGTGAGGTAACGCAGCTCCTTTTCCGAGAGGTGATCGATGTGGCGGAAGAACCGTCTGTAGCGAGATTCCTCCGAGAGCCGCTCGAACCCCTCTCGTATGAGCGGCACATCACGGGGCGAGATCGGGCGGAAGAGGAGCCTGGTCCCGTCAACCGAGGCCTCGAGCTCGATGAGGTCGGATCCCTGCGTCATGCCTTCCACCCTCTCAGACCTCCGGCGGGTGGACAGGGACAGGTTGGGCTAATAGCATACTGCTTGTATGTAACCTACGGATAGGAGGCGAAGGTGGGAGCGACGAGGACCTCTCGGCAGGGACGGGCTCAGAAAGCCGAGGGCACCGGGGGGACGGATCTCGAGCTGCTCCAGGGGGCGGTCGAGGTCGATCTGGGGGCCGGAATAGAGGCGTTGCGCAAGGCGACCGAGCGCTTCACGTCGCTCGTGAGGAACATCGAAGATCCCACGGCTCGGACCCGCGGGCTCGATTGGTCGCTCGCCGACACCGCCGCTCACGTGCTCCTAACGGTGCGATACGACCTGGGGACCCTCCAGGGCACGAGGCAACCGTATGCGGTGATCGACGGGGACATCCTGCGAAGCGGCACCTTGCACAACGCCGAGATGCTCCGCAGCGAACCCGAGCGAGACCCGGGCAAGCTCGCGGACCTCATCGACGAGGCCATCGAAGAATTCATCGTCGAGGCGCAGCGCCACGATCCCCGCGACTCGGCGCCACTTGCCGGCGGCAAGGCAATGACCGTGGCGAATCTCGTCGGAACGATCCTCGGAGAGGTCATCCTTCACGGCTACGACATAGCGCGCACGATCGGGACCCAGATGCAGATCGATCCGGGGGCCGCACGGCTCGCGGTTTACGCGACGACCGCCACCCTGCCCTTGGCCGTGGACGAAAGAGCGACTGCGGATCTCGACGTCCGCCTGGAGATGCGCATACGCGGCGGAGAGGCGTTTGTCGTTCACATCGATTACGGAGCCGCCCGCACCGAGCCGACCGGAGCCCGAGCCGACTTCTACATGTCGTCGGATCCACTCGCCTACCTCCTTGTCGGATTCGGACGAAGCGGCCCGCTGCGCCAGGTGCTGCGTGGCAAGATGATCTCCTGGGGGCGTCGTCCCTCTCTTGCGCTCAAGCTGCCTACCTTCTTCCGCAAGCCCTAGGGACCACGGCTGTTGTTCTCGCCAATTTGCAACTGGCCTTCGTAGGGGCCACGTCCCGTCACGACGGCTGCACCGCAGCGCGCTCCGAGCACCAGCGCATCGGCGAGAGGCATGCCCCATCCCAGCCCCACGGTGAGACCGGCGGCAAACGCGTCGCCGGCTCCGTAGCGGTCGACGACCGGGCCCGGGAGAGCCTGGGGCTCGTAGGTCCCGTGAACGCCGTCACCGACGAAGGAGCCGCCTCGCTCGCCATCCGTCCATACGGCAAGCTTCGGTGGGATGTCGAGATCGTTGATCCGAAATCTCTCGCCGGGATCCACCCGGCTTCCGACCAGGGCATCGAGCTTGATGGGCGCGCTCGTCAAAACGTCGAGGGTCCGCGCCGTGGCCGTCAGCACCGCAGCTTCCCGGGCGTATCGCAACGCTCCCGAGTCCCCCGCAGTGAAGTAGACGGCGTCCATGTCGGCGAGCAGATGCCAGGGGAGATCGTCCTCGGAACGCGCGGCCAGCCTCTCGCCGATGACGGTGATCGTTCGCTCGCCCTTGGCGTCGACGTGCGTGACGGCTCGGCGCGTAGGGTCGTCGCGAAACGCAGCGTGAACGTTGAGGCCTCGCCGAGACAACTCATCGAGTGAGCGATGGCCGAGCTCGTCGTCGCCCAGTGCGGTAAAGAACCAGGTCTCCGCTCCCAGCTTGCGCATCTGCTCTGCGGCCGCCGGACCGCCTCCGGCGGGCTCTTGCCACCATTCCGTTGCATGGATGATGTCGCCGGGCTTCGGTAGTCGCGGCACCCTCAGGAACTCGACCCACTCGAGGTGCCCCACGACGGCGGCCTTCAACTGGTAGGCGTCGCACTCGGGTCCATACCCGGAGACTACGGGCGGCAGGACTCGCTTCTCAGGCGCCCGTCGTTCCGGGGGAGGGAATAAAGACGCGGCCCCCGGGCTTGCTCAATACAAAGGGAGGGCGCATGGCCACAGGCGGTTCGACGAAAGACATCCTGGAACGTTCCAAGACCGTCGCGGTCGTCGGCATGTCCAGAGACGTCGACAAGCCGGCAGGTCGCATCCCGCTCGATCTCCAGAGGCACGGGTTCCACGTCATCCCGGTCAATCCGTCGGTCGATGAGATCCTCGGGGAGAAGGCATATGCGGAGCTCCGAGACGTCCCCGATCAGATAGACATCGTCGAGGTCTTCCGTCCGGCCGAGGAGGCGCCCGGCGTCGCCCACCAGGCTATGGAGGTAGGCGCCAAGGTCCTCTGGCTCCAACTAGGGATCCGCTCCGACGAGGCCCGCCGCACGGCCGAAGAGGCAGGGATGGCCTACATCGAGGACCGTTGCATGGGGGCCGAGGCGGCCGCGCTCGACATCAGCAAGAGCGGTTTATGTCTCTCATCTAGCTCTCGATCACACAGCACGCTCGAACACTCCGGCGGCGATCATCCCAAGCACGAGGGCCGGAAGCAGATTGACGACGTTCACGCGCACCACCTCCAATAGGCGCAAGCCGATCCCGAGCACCAGCAGGCTTCCGATCGCGCCGAGCTGGGCGAGGACCTCTCCCGTGAGCAGGGGCTCGACCAACACCGCGGCTGCAGTGACGCCCCCCTGGAGCACTGCTATCGTGATCAGCGAGCCCAGGACACCCCAGCCGTATACGGACGCGAAACCGATCGCAGCGAAACCGTCGAGGGTGCTCTTTATCGCCAGCAGTCGGATGCTGAGCCCCAGTCCGTCTTCGACGGCCCCCAGGACCGTGAGAGGGCCCACGCAAAAGACCGTCGAAGCGACCACGAAGCCCTCGACGAAGCTCGAGCCCTCGGGATCGCCCGGCCCTCGTTCGTCTCGTACAGAAAGACGCTCCCGTAACCGTTCACCGGCCGCCTCGAGACGTTGCTCCAGACGCAAGAGCTCACCCAGGGTCCCTCCTGCGATTACGGAGACGATCGCTATGACGGCGCGCTTCAGACCCTCGTTCGGGTCGGCAAGCGGCTCGAAACCCACCACCGCCACCGCGATCGTCACCAGGCCTAGCCCCTGCATGACAGTGCGGCGAACCCTCTCCGGGACCCGGTGCCCGGCGGCCACCCCCAGGGTGCCGCCCGCCGCAACCGTCGCTAAGTTGATGAGCGTGCCAAGGCCTTTCATGCAGGGCACTATCGCGCACGACTTCGGGCCCTCCGCCGGTGAATCGGTCGCCTCGGGAAGGGATTGACGGCCCGATGCCCAATATGTCCTCAACCGAGCAACGAGGCGCTTCCGGACGAAGGAGAGGGTCATCAGCGTGGATAGATCCGGTCTTAGGTCTCTCGCAGCAATCGCAGTTCTCGCCGGCCTAGTCACAACCTCGGTGCTCGGGGCAAGCGCCACGGGCAGGACGCTCGCTCCCAAGACCGCCTACAACATCGGCTTCGAAAGCTTCGAGCCCACGCTGGGCGCCGCCTCCAACGGCGACATCTATTTCTCGACCACCCCCAGCAGGGGCGTGGCGGTTGGGTGGCGGGCCAGCATCGCCAAGTCTCAGGATGGCGGGCGCTCGTGGAAGGACGTTGGCCCCACCCTGCCGACGGGGCACTCCAACCCCCCCGAGACCAACGACCCCTACATCTACGTCGATCCTTCGACCGACCGGATCTTCACTTTCCACATGGCCCCGATCCTGACGTGCTCTGTCATGTCCTTCTCCGACGACGGGGGGAAGACGTGGAAGTCCAACCCGAAGGGATGTAGCCCCACCGTGATCTGGGACCACCAGACCATGGTCGCGGCGAAGCCACGCACGACGCAGACCGTTGGATATCCAAACGTCCTTCACCAGTGCGTGAACGCGGTTTACGCCGCCATGTGCTCGCAGAGCCTCGACGGTGGTCTCACGTGGGGACCCTCCGTGCCGGCCTATGAAAACGGGGAGGCCGCCCGGCTGTGCGGGGCGCAGCACGGCCACCTCACGGCCTCGCCCGACGGACGCGTTTATCTGCCCACCTCCAGGTGCGGTACGAAGCCGATGGTCTACATCAGCGACGACGACGGCCTGACTTGGCGCAAGTCGGTAATCGCAAACATGAACACTCCCTTCGTCGACCCGACGGTATCGGTGGACTCGAAGGGCAACCTCTACGCCGCATTCATCGACGAGGCCGGTTTCCTCTACTTCGCCACTAGCCGTAACAACGGGAAGAAGTGGTCGAAGCCCCACCGCATAGCGCGGGGATGGACCGCGAACATGCCGGTGATCGTCGCCGGAGACCCCGGAAAGGTCACGGTGACCTACCCGGGGACGAACGATCTGCCCAAGGGCTACAAGACAAAGGGCTACCTGGACGGCCCCGAGTCGGACCTCGTCAAGTCGGTTGCCTGGGGGGCGAACTTCACCACCAGCACCAATGCGCTCGCTGCCAGACCTCGATTCCGGACGACGGTTGCCACGGGCAGCGACCCCATAGGTCGCGGATCCATGTGCGAGAACGCCACCCGCTGCGAGTACCTCGTCGACTTCATCGAGGCCGTCATCGCTCCGAACGGCACACCGTACGCGTCCTTCGTCGATGGGTGCCTGGGCAAGTGCGCAAGGACCTGGCGCGGCGAGCAGAAGGATGGGACGGGCCTCGGCCTCCTTGCGACCCTCCCGGGTACCCGCCTCTGCAAGAGCACGTGCTGGCGTTACAAGAAGGCTCCCAAGGCCGCCTTTGATCCGGTCGCTGCATGGGACTTTGCCTCGTCTCCCGGACAGATCTCCGCCTCGGCCGCCCATGCCGAGATCACCGAGGAGCAGCGCAGCCACATCGAAGAAGCGACGAGAAGCCGCTTGGAGGCAGCCGGCTCCTAGCCGGCCCCGCCGGACGGCCGGTACCCCGGCGACCGGTCGTTCGACCGCTGTGGGCCACAAGCCGTTCGGAGTCACACAGCTCGGACGCGAGGCGACCTCCCGAACGAGCCGGGAGGTCGCTGTGATCGGGCCCCGGTAGAGGCGACGAGGGTCTAGATCCTTGCCTCTGCCGCAGCCTCTTCCTCGACCGCTTTTTTGCTCTCCGCGACCTGGAGGTCGATCTCGAGAGCGATCTTGTCGCTGACGAGCCAGCCGCCGCTGTCCAGAGGGACGTTCCAGCTCAGCCCCCACTCGCTGCGCTTGATCGTCCCGGTCAGGGTGCCGCCAACCTTGCGATTGCCGAAGGGGTCCTGCAGGTCGCCGCCGTGCTCGTAGTCGAGCTCGACCTCCCGGGTGGTGTCCTTGATCGTCAGGTCGCCGACGACCTTGTAACCGTCTCCGTCACGCCGCACGATCTTGCTGACGAACGTCATCGTCGGGTACTTCTCGACGTCGAAGAAATCCGCGCTCTTGAGGTGCGCGTCGCGATCTGGGCTCCCCGACTCGACGCTCGCCATGTCGACCTCGAAACGAGCCCTTGCCGTGGTGATGTCGGTCGGGTCGCCGTCCACCTCGCCGCGAAAGCTGGTGAACTGCCCCCTGACCTTCGAAAGTCCCATGTGGCGGGCCATGAAACCCACCGTTGTGTGAGCGGTGTCAACCGTCCAAGCCATCCTGTCCTCCTGTCCTAGTCGCCGTTCTTATAATAAGTAAGAATCTACCCGAATGTAATCTACTTGTCAATCATGACCCAGAGGACGTATTCTTCTGGCATGGCCACACGCGAGAAAAACCACAGCCTGGCGCCGTTCTGCCCCGCCTACACCAGGGCGATCGAGATCATCGGCAGACGCTGGACCGGCGCGATCGTCCGATCGATGCTGGCCGGAAGGACCCGTTTCTCCGAGATCCTCGCGGCGGTCCCCGGCCTGAGCGACCGCCTGTTATCCGAACGGCTCAAGGAGCTGGAGGCCGAGGGCATCGTTCAGCGATCCGTGACGCCCTGCACTCCAGTACGGATCGAGTACTCGCTCACCGAGAAGGGTCAGGCGCTGGGATCCGTGGTGCACGCAGTCGTCGATTGGGCGGAAGAGTGGGCGCAGTCCGCGAAGGCGACCGACGCTTCCTCCCCCGGGTCCTGAGCAGGTCGCACCTCAGAGCGTCGGTTGCTCGGCCTGTTCACCGGGCGGACTACAAAGCCTAGGGGCGTCCTTCCGACCCGAGGAACTCCGCGCACTGGTCCTCGAGCGAGACGAACATCCTGTTGGCCGCCATGACCTCGAGGGTCTCGACATCGGCCATGACCCGGCTCTCCCCGCCCGGCACCAGCTCCAGGACGGGCGCGAGTCTCCAGACCTCCGCCATGGGGGCAAATGAGTCTCGCCACGCGTCCAGCCCAGCTTTGACGAACACCTCTCGTCCCCTACCCGGGTATGCCAGGCGGCACGAGGCGTGTGCATCCACTACACCGTGCAAGAGAACCCCTAACTCGAGAGCACGTCTCACGCAGGCGCATGCGTAGCCCGTCAGCAGACCCCACTGGTCACAGGAGAGGATGCGGCGCGCATCACGGAAGAAATCGTCGACCACTCCGTCTAGCTCGGCCGCGATCTCTTCGATCCTTGCAAGCTCCCCCGGTGTGATGTCTATCTGTGCCACGTGCGAAGCATGCGCGCATGTCGACGAGCGCGCAAGGGGGATGGACCGGATTGATCCGGCGGCGGGTCGGCTAGAGAAGGCCCACGGTCCTAGCCCCGTCCACCTGAAGCGCCGCTCCCGATATGAACGCGGCCTGCTCCGAGCAAAGAAAGGCGACGACTTTGCCGAAGTCCTCGGGATCGCCCACGGGTGTTCCCTCCGCCGGCGCTCCCAGCGCCAACAAACGATCCGTCGCATGAAACCCGGGGCAGGCGAGGTTCAGCGTTATCCCCGCTCCGAACAGGTCGGCCGCCGCGGTCTTGGCCCACGCCCATAGGCCCGCTCGCGCAGTGTTCGAAAGGGCAAGGGCCGGGATGGGTTGCTTGATCGAGCTCGACGCGATGAAACAGACGCGTCCCCAGCGGTTTGCTTCCATGTAAGGCCTCGCGCTTTGAAGGAGACGTATGGAGGTCATCAGGTTCTCATTGATCGCGCCGCCCAGCCCCTCTTCGTCAACGTCGAGGGCGCGCGTTGGAGGAGGTCCACCGGCGTTCGCCACGAGGATGTCGACCCCGCCGAACCGCTCGACAGTCTGGCTCACCAGGCTCGCCGGTGTCCCGGGATCGGTGACATCGGCCTCGATGGCCAGGACCTCCCCACCGGCGCTTTCGATATCGCGGGCAGCCTTCTGCAGCGCGTCCGAGCCCCGGGCACAGATGACCGTGCGGGCTCCTTCTGCAGCGAGGGCCAGCGCCGTCGCTCGTCCCAGTCCCTTCGAGGAGGCCGTGACCAGAGCAACGCGCCCTGCTATCCCTAGGTCCATCGCAGAAGTCTGCCACCAGCCAGCGCGTCGTTTGAGAGAGTGGTCATCCGAGCGCCGCACGCAGACCCGGGGAGAGCAGATGGACATCGCCAGTGCACAGGGATTGTGGGATGCCCAACCGGGTTACCTCAACACCGCCAGCTACGGACTCCCTCCGCGGCCCGCTGTCGAACGCCTCGAGTCCGTGCTCGACGATTGGAGGACGGGCCGCACCAGCTGGGAAGCTTGGGGGGTCTCGGCGGAGCAGAGCCGGGCCTCGTTCGCCCGGATGCTCGGCGTCGAGGTCGAGGACGTCGCCATTGGCACCACGGTCTCCCAATTCGTTGCGATGGTCGCGGCGTCGTTACCGGAGGGCTCCGAGATCGTCGTACCGGATATCGAGTTCACTTCGGCCACCTACCCCTTTCTCGTCCTCGAGAGGCGCGGCATCAAGGTCCGGGCGGTGCCGCTCGACGAGCTCGCAGACTCCCTGACTCCCTCTACGGCCGCCGTGTCGTTCAGCGTGGTCCAGTCCGCAAACGGCGCGGTCGCAGACCTCGACCGGGTCGAGGCGGCGGCTCGGGCGAATGACGTCCTCACCGTTGTGGATTCGACTCAGGCGAGCGGCTGGTTCCCGTTCGACGGGGGGCGCTTCGACATCGTCGTGTGCCACACATACAAGTGGCTGATGTCGCCGCGGGGCAGCGCCCTGATGTACGTCGCTCCGCAATTGCGGGACAAGCTCATACCTGTCGACGCAGGCTGGTACGCGGCCGAGGACGTGCACGGGTCGTATTACGGGACGGAGATGGAGCTGGCCCGCTCTGCCAGACGCTTCGACGTCTCGCCCGCTTGGTTCTCGTGGGTCGGCACCGAGCCGGTGCTAGCGCTCATCGAGGGGATCGGTGTCGAGAACATCTGGGCGCACGATGTCGCACTGGCCAACCGATTCCGCGATGGTCTCGGCCTCGAACCGGGTGACTCGGCGATCGTGGCGGTCGATGTGCCCGACGCCGCCGCCCGATTGGAACGGGCCGGGATACGAGCCGCAGCGCGGGCCGGGTTCTTGAGAGCTGCCTTTCACATCTACAACACGAATGACGACGTCGACCTTGCCCTGAACGCGTTGACCGATCCTTGAGGCGGCAGGGCTGGATCTCGCCGACGCGCTTGGGAAGGGCACGATGTGTCACATATCAGCCGGAGCCACTGTCTCAGATCAGGCGGAACACCTGTCGCACATCAGGCGGCGCCGTGTCACCAATCAGGTGGAGCCGGAGTGTCAAGCATCACCCGGAACAGGACATCTGATAGTGGGGCCGGCAGGGCTCGAACCTGCGACCAACGGATTATGAGTCCGCCGCTCTAACCAACTGAGCTACGGCCCCCACGCCTTCGAGCGTAAAGTATCTCGTGAGGATCTAGGCCACCGCGGTTGATGCCTGATCTGGGTTGGCGCGCCTCTCATAAAACACCAGCGCCCCCAGTGCCGCCAAGAAGGCAACGGCGGATACCCAGTTGTTGCGGCTCAGACCGAGGAAGCGGTAGGTCGTCTCCGTGCGGAGCAACTCGATCCAGAAGCGTCCGAACGAATAGCCGAAGACATACAGAAGGAAAAGCGATCCCGGCCGCCTAAACCAACCTCGCCGCTCCGCCGCAAAAAGGGCGGCAGCTAGAAGCACGTTGTAGATGGATTCATAGAGGAAGGTGGGGTGGAAATACGTGAACTCGGCGTACGCCCCAGGGCGGTGCGGAGGTTCGACCTCGAGGCCCCAAGGTAGCTCCGTTGGGGTCCCGAAGAGCTCCTGGTTGAAGTAGTTGCCCACCCGCCCGATCGCCTGCCCGATCGGCGCCGCTGGGGCTACCGCATCAAGCAGAGATCGCCCGTCGAACCCCATCCTGCGCGACAGCACTAGGGCCGTGACTATCCCGGTGACGATGCCCCCGTAGATGGCCAGTCCGCCTTCCCACAAAAAGAGAACCGCCCACGGACGATCCACATACTCGCTGAGGCGCGGTACTACGTAACCGAGTCGCGTGCCCAGCACGACGGTTATGAACATGACGGTGCCCACGCGCTCGGCAACCTCCCGATCTACCCCGAGGGCGGTTGCGCGTCGCACTGCGATGAAGAAGAGCGCGAACCCGCCACCGATTACGAACAGCGCGTACAGACGCACCGACAACGGTCCGATCTCGAGTGAGTCGAGAGCCGGCGGAGGGATCGTGCCTAGCATGGTGACTTAAAGGTATGCGCTAAGGATCCAACTCCGTGATCGTGAACCCCACCCCAGTTAGGTCGTAGTCGTAGCCTGTCTTGGGGTTGATCGTTAGATAGAGATAGTCTCCTGTAGACACCGCAATGCCCTGCAACGAGGACCCACCAGTTCCGGACGCAAGCGGCTGAAGGGCTCCCCCGTTGCTGAGGTCGCCCGAGGCGAGGGTTGTTGACCCCTTATCCACCGTCCAGAAGACGCCGTCTCCACCATTGGGATCCCTGTCCGCGACATAGCCCGAGACGGCCACGGTGCCCGTGAAGGGTGAGCGCCATCCGACCACCGTCAACCTCGCAGGGTGGGGGTGGAGGAACGCGGTGTATGCCGGAACGGAAGTTCCCCAGGCGCAGGCTACGGCGCTTCCGGTCGGATTCACACTGATGTTCGGAGCCC
>JALZBR010000351.1 GCA_030863485.1 Actinomycetota bacterium | reverse complement strand
CCCGCGTCTCTCCCTCTACTGGAGTGGTTGCATCCGGTGATGTTCGTGCTCGTACCCTTGGCTTGGCGGAGCGAGATAGGGGAAGCGTTGCAGGAACGGAACGTCATTCTCCTCCACCCCATCGATCAGGATGTTATTGGGTGTGCGGTCGAAGTCAGGCTGGAGGGAATAGCCGCCTGCAAAGATCCGTAGCTCGATATCGGTGATGTCGTCGATCGGACGCCGGCCGTTCGGGAAGCCAGCGCGGTCACCGGCGAAGAACCCGAGACGGTCCTGCTGCAAGAAAGGCGTCGGTTCGGTCGCCATATTCAGTCGCAGTTGATCCGAGGGCCGCGAAACCGGCGGGCGGTTGAGCCCTTCTATGCCCTTGAGGACGACGGCGACAAGATCCCTTCTAGGGGTTGGGGGGACATCGATATCGTAGTACCTCGTGTATATATCTCGGCCCAACTCGGGGTACTTTATGTAATCGACCAAGAAACGTCTGTCTTGGCGGGGCTTAAGGCCGTTGTACCGGTCTTTCCGGACCGCGGGCACCTGTAACTCATTCACTAGGGGGAACGCGAGGCGAGATATCTGCACCCAGCGACCGGACTCTTTCACGTTCTCGCCGCCCGGACTAAGCACCCTAAGGCTGCGTCGCTCCGTCGACGACCACACCCCGATAACTGCGTTCCTCCCGTTCTCCTTGACGGCCCTCTTGCCGTTCCGGGTGAGTTCCGGGATGGGGACCTGGATTGCGATCGTGTCGATGTTGAACCCTGCGAACCCATCGACGCCATCCATGGGGGGGAGCATCTCCTCGTGGTTTGCATTGAAAGGTCGGAGTCCAGCCAGATCGAAAGCCGAACCCAGATCAACGAAGAACGGTTCGTCGCGTTGACCCGCGAACACTTTGTGGCCTTCGTCGATCCTGCGTACGGCGGGGCGCCCGAAGTTGTGCTCGTAGTCCGGCGTCGTGCGTGGACCGATGTTGTTGGGTGGGACGGGGAGATTGCGCCCCAGAACCGTCCTCCTTCCGTCCTTGATCCTGATCACTTTGTAGGTCTGGAAGAAACGGCGGTTCCTGTCCCTCAGAGATGTAAGTGGTTGAGTTCCGATCAGGAAGGTGTCACGCCTCAGATCGTGGGTCTTGAACCTGAACAGATACCTGATATCGGGTCGAGCATCGCCGTCGTTATCGACATTGATGTAGTAACGGATGGAATCGCTGAAAAAGAAGAAATTGGGCCCGCCCGCAGGTTCTTGGAAGGGGTTCCAGTTCGAGATCAACGTAACTGTGCTCGGTTTGTCGGGACTACGGAAAGCGTACACATCCGTGTTGTCAGCCTGCGGATCAGTGGCGATGTACGGCGCCTCTCGGTGACTCGAGGCCGTGCCCCTAGTCGGTGCGAGCGCTTGAACACCTGTGGCTACGGTGAGAGCCACAAGGGCCACTGCGGCCGGCAACCTCATGGACCTGGATATCGAAGGCATCTGCATGGGACCTTCCTCACTTCCTAGGAGCGCGGGATATATCGGGTAATGAACCCTTTGTTCGAGAGAGCAGTGGTCGGCGGATGGGTCTCAGACCAACGCCGCGGCCCCAGCGGGCGCCCGAAGGGAACTGACAGCCACCGGCAGGTCACGACCCGGCGGGAGCGCATCGTCTTCCCACGATCCGATATCGGGAATCGATGCTGGGAGATGGATCGCCGAACGAACTTAAAACCGCAGGGTCGTACGGTTAAAGAGCCGGGGAGGGGAATCGAACCCCTGACCTGCTCATTACGAGTGAGCCGCTCTGCCGACTGAGCTACCCCGGCGTTCTCTTGTCGGGCCGAGTACAGCCCGCACCAAAGAACGGGAGAACTCTAGTGGGTCATCGCGCCGGGCGTCGGGGGGACGAGACCCCGAGGACTACGCCGACGAGGCCTGGACCCCTGGGGGCACGGGCACGAGGCGAGCGACCTCGAGCAGAGCCGACTCGATGGCCAGCGGAACGTTGGCGTTGTGAGTCAGTGACTCCCGGGCCGCCACGCAACGTTCCACGGCGCACAGAAGGGCAACCTCGGCTACCTCGGCCTCGGCCCACCGCGCGAGGTCGTCGATCAGATCCATGTTGACTACTTCTTGTCTGCTGCCGGCCCGGGTGGCAAGGACGTCGCGATAAAAGGTAGCCAGGAACTCCAGTGCCTCGCCGAGCGTGTCTTCTTCGACCCGGCGCAGCTCGCGCTTGTGCCGCTTCGATAAGGCGTTGCGGGCCGTTGCCGTACCGCGGCCCTCGCCCATCGCTTCGGCGAGATCGGAGACCTCCTTCTTTTGCTCGCGCTCGTGGTCCTTCGCGGCCTTGCGGGCCTGGTCGACGATCTCTGCCGCCGCGTCGAGTGCCGCGACCGCCGAATCGAGACGGGGAGGGATGCTTGCCCACAGCCTGCGGCGCTCCATGGTCGAGGGGTCGAATGCCAGACGTCGGGCTCGCTCTGGATCCCCGCCGGCAACAGCAGCTGCCACGCGGGCTTGGTCGGTCGGCGCGCCCTGCGCTTGGAGTATTTCGACAACCCTGTCCGTCGAGATCGGCTCGAGCCGCACGACTCGGCATCGCGACCTGATGGTCTCGAGCAACTCGTCTTCGCGGTCGGAGATGAGAACGAACATGGTGTCGGGCTGAGGTTCCTCTAGCGTCTTCAAGAGGGTGTTCTGCGCGGCATCGTTCATGCGCTCGGCCTCTTCTATGACGAATACCTTGCGGTGACCCTCGAAAGGTGAACGAGAAGCTTCGGGGATCACCGATTCGCGGATCTGGTCGACGGGGATCAATGGGCCCTCGGGCGTGATGTGGTGCACGTCGGGATGGCGGTGACGACCGATCCTCTCGCAAGTCGAACAACTCCCGCACCCGACGCCGGGCTCGGCTCCACAGTTGACCGCGGCGGCCATTGCAACGGCGGCAATACGCTTGCCCGCTCCGGCAGACCCCACGAGAAGCCACGAGTGCGCGACTTCATCCGAGCTCATCTGGCGAGCCAGGCCCATCGCAGTGCGCGAGCCCGATAGCTGATCCCACACGCTCACGACAAAGACGAGCTCATCTGGGGACCCCAGGAGCCGCCTCAGTGGGCGCTCCCGAAAGCCGTTCGCTTGCTCGTTCCTCCAACACCTTCACGACCTCGTCGTGGATCTCGGCCGGGGACCTCGACCCATCCAGGACCACGAAGCGATCGGGGAATTGCTTCGCAAGCTTTCGGTAGGCAATCGACACACGCTCGTGGAAGGTGATCCCTTCGTTCTCCAACCGATCGGTTTCTCGATCGAGTCGGTCGAAACCCGTCTTCGGATCGATCCTCAGGCAGAAGACGACATCGGGCACCAGACCTCCCGTGGCCCACTGGCTTATGTCGTAGATCTCGTCGAGACCGAGCCCCCGAGCCAACCCCTGGTACGCGAGCGAGGAATCGAGGAAACGATCCGACACGACAATCTTGCCGTCCCTAAGAGCCGGCGCTATGAGCTCGCTCACATGCTGGGCGCGGTCGGCAGCGTAGAGCAGGGCCTCTGCTCGCGGGTCCATCGTCTCAATCTCCGGATCGAGCAACAGCTTCCTGACCCGGTCACCAATGGCGGTGCCTCCGGGCTCGCGAGTGACGACCACCTCTTCTCCGCGCGCTTCGAGCCACTTCGTTAGTGCCTCGATCTGCGTCGTCTTGCCCGCGCCCTCGCCACCCTCGAATACGACGAAGAGGCCGTTCTCGTATTGATGCTGCTGCTCCGTGCGACGGGCTCGGATGGCCCGCATGGACAGATAACCGCCTCCTATGACCACCAGACCCGCCAGCCACAGCGTTATGCGGCTACCGGGCAGATCGAGACTCCCGCCGAACATGGGAATGCTGAAATTGGGGAGCGCGCCCGCCAGGAGCGGGAACAGTCCAAGCCCGAGAAGCGTCCCCATCCTGATGACGGTGTAGGCGGCGCTGAAGGTCCGGCCCCGGAGCTCGTCCTCGGTGGTCTCCTGCATGAGTGAGTAGCCGGTCGAATAAGCGACGCCCCCGAAGAATCCAAGGGCGCTCGCTATCGCTACGGCCGGCCCCAGTGAGCTCATGCCGGCAAACAAGATCAACGACCCACCCAGCAGCAGCAAGGCGCTCGAGAACAAGACGTCCTTCTTTATGCGCTTGGCCAAGACACCCGAGACAAGAAGTCCGACGATCATCCCCGTCGCGAGAAAGCCGATGACGACCCCGAAGCTCGTCGCGCTCCCGTTCAAGACCGTCTTGATGAACGTGACGCCGAGTGAGAAAACCCCACCGGCGGCGGTGAAGGTGCACCCGATCCCAATCAACCAGGGACGTACCTGCTTATGGGTGAAGACGAATCGGAGCCCCTCGATGAGGTCTCGTTTGATCTCACCCAGCTGCACCCGACCCCCGCCTTTCTTCTTGGCGGCGGGGATAGCGAGCGTCGAGATCATGAGCGCGGAGAAGCCGAAGGTGATCGAGTCCATCCATAGAGCGAGCGCTTCGGGGCGGTCCTGAAGGCCCCTGAGCACTTCGACGTGCTCACCGAGGAAGGCCCCGAGAAACGACAGCGAGGCGAAGACGACCGAAGCAAGGGGCCAGGGCCCGTAGATGGCCAGCAGGGACATCGAGTTCGCGTGGGTGAGGTGCGAGGGCTTCACGAAGTGCGGAAGAGAAGCGTCTTTCGCCGGCCCCCACACGAGCGTGAGTGACTCGAGCACCATAGAGACGATCAACAGGTAGAGGAGGTTCTTTACGAATGGAAGCGAGAACAACAAGAGCCCGCGGATGATGTCGGCGATCACCATCGTCCTCTTGCGGTTGAAACGGTCGGCGATAACTCCTGCGATGGGGCCGACGATGAACCCCGGGACCACCCTGGCGGTCATGACGATTCCGACCCCGGACGCGCCGCGTAGCTGCTCTGCGTAAACGGCTATGGCGATGACCCCGATCCAGTCACCCAAACTCGACACGACCTGCGCAGAGAAGAACCTCGCAAAGTTGCCGTTCTTGAGCAGGGTCAGGTAGGAGACCTGTTCCTCGGGCTCATTGTGCAGGACGCGTAGGTTCCGCTCAGGCTGGATGGTCGCTCCCATGGGGCTCGCTGCCGGACGTGCGCCTCTAGAGACTAGCCGCCCTCCGTCTCCAAGGAGTTGGGAACGAGCCTTTACTCCTCGGCGGGGGGACCCGGCGAAGAAGCCGTCGGTTTCGAGGAGGCCTTCTTAGTGGTTTTCTTCGCCGTTGCCTTACGAGTGACTTTCTTGCCCGTCTTCTTCTTGGCGGTTGTCTTCTTGGCCGTGGTCTTGCGAGGGGTCTTCTTGATGTATTTGCACTCGGGATAGTTCGAGCAACCGACGAAGGGGCCGAAGCGACCGCGTTTCTCGACCAGACCGGAGCCACAATTCGGGCACTTCTCGCCCGTCTCCTTCGGGGGCTCGCGCTTGATGTACTTGCACTCGGGATAGTTCGAGCACCCGACGAAGGGGCCGAAGCGTCCCGACCTCTGCACGAGCTCCGATCCGCAGTTCGGACACGGCTCACCGGTGCCCTCGGGCTCTGGGAGCGGTTCGCCGCTCTCATCCAGATGCTGCGACCACTTGCACTCGGGCCAGCCCGAGCAGGACAGGAACCACAGTCCGTGCTTGCCGAACTTCTCTACGACGGACCGCCCGCAATTAGGGCAGGTCTTGTCGGTAGGTCGTTCGGGACGGCTGATCTTGTCGCGTTGCTCCTCGATGTGGGAGGTGAACGAATCGAAGAAGTTGCGGACGACGGGGTCGAGCTCCTTGTTCCCCTCTGCGATCTGGTCGAGCTCCTCCTCCATCCTCGCCGTGAAATCCGCCCCAACGATCTCCGGGAAGTGGGCCTCGAGCAACTCCGTAACGACCTCTCCGCGAGGTGTCGGGAAGAGCCGACGGCTCTCGGCCCGGACGTACTCCCGGTTCACGAGCACCTGAACGGTCGGCGCATAGGTCGAGGGCCGCCCGATGCCGAGGCGCTCCATCTCGCGCACCAGAGTCGCCTCGGTGAAGCGCGGCGGCGGCTGCGTGAAGTGTTGCTCGGCGGTCAGATCCCGCAGCGTCAACACCTCGCCTTCGCTCAGGTCGGGCAGCAACCCCTCCGCCTCCTCCGGCTCGTCGTCGCCGCGCTCGAGGTAGACGCGCATGAAACCGTCGAATTTGAGGACCTGTCCCGTGGCACGGAACATGACGTCGTTCGACTCGATATCGACGGAGGTTGCGTCGTAGATCGCCTCGGCCATCTGGCTGGCGATCGTCCTCTGCCACACGATCTCGTAAAGGCTCAGCTCGTCCTTGTTGAGCTCCCCCGCCATGTCAGAGGGGGTGCGTGCCAGAGTCGTGGGGCGAATGGCCTCGTGCGCCTCCTGCGCTCCTTTTGACTTGGCCGTGAACTGCCTCGCCACGTGATAGTTCCTGCCGAAATTCGTTTCGATGACGCGGCCGGCGTCGCCGAGCGCGTCCTGAGACAGGTTCGTGGAGTCGGTTCGCATGTATGTGATGTGGCCTCGTTCGTAGAGTCCCTGAGCGAGCTTCATCGCCTTCCAGGTCGGGAAGCCGAGCTTGCTCGACGCCGCCTGCTGGAGCGTGGAGGTCTTGAACGGAGCCGGAGGCTTTTTCCTGCGCTCGGTCTTCCGTACCGAGGTGACCGTCCAGGGGCCCGGCTTGACCTCCTCTTGGACCTGCGTCGCTGATGCCTCGTCGGTGAGCGTGAACTTCTCTTTCTCACCCACCGGATATACGGCGTTGAATTCCGTCTCGTCATGGGTCGCCAGGCGAGCCGTCAGATCCCAGAATTCCCGAGGGTCGAAGGCCCGGATCTCTCGCTCCCTTTGAACGACCAGGAGCAGAGCCGCGCTCTGCACGCGACCGGCCGAAAGATTCGGCCCGACATTGCGCCACAACAAGGGAGACAGCTTGTAACCAACGATCCGATCGACCGCTCGGCGCGCCTGCTGGGCATCGACGAGGTTCATGTCGATGGATCGGGGATGTGAGAAGGCGTCTTCCACCGCCCGCTTCGTGATCTCGTTGAAGGCGACGCGCTTGGCCGTCTTGGAGTCGAGCTTGATCAATTCGGCGACGTGCCAAGCAATGGCCTCACCCTCCCGATCTGGGTCGGGGGCAAGCCAGACGGTCTCGGCGTCCTTGACGGCCTTCTTTATCGCGGCCACGGCCTTCTTGGAGTTCGCTTGCGCCAGGGGCTCATAGGACAGCCGGACGTCGCCGTTCACGTCGATGCCGAAAGCGGACTTGGGAAGATCCCGGACGTGACCCATCGAGGCAAGGACCTTGAAGTCCTTGCCCATGTACTTCTCGATCGTCTTCGCCTTCGCAGGCGACTCCACGATCACGATGTTCTTGGCCACGCACTTCCTTCCTCTTCAGAGACGACCGGGCGACGTCGCTCGTGTGGGATGAGACGGTCGTTGCTGCTTTCCGTGCAGGCAATCGGGGTGGGATCCTTCGGTCCCGGCCCCGGGGGACCCGACCGGACGGCACTTATCGCACCCTTCCCGATCTCTGTCAACCCACCGTATTCCCGGATATTCCCTCCGCCCCCCTCGCGCAGCGCGGCACAGCCGGCTCCGAGATTGACCTGGCCAGGCCCCCTTCTTGGCCCATATCACCCGCCTAGAGCCGAGTGGCATCTACCATCGGCCCTCGTGGAAGCCCTTTTTGAAGTGATGGAGCAGTGGATCACCGACTACGGCTATATCGCCATCTTTCTCCTGATGCTGGCGGAATCTGCGTGCATCCCTTTTCCGAGCGAGGTGACGATGCTCGTCGGTGGCTGGTACGTGGCCGACGGCAACCTCGACTTCTTCTGGGTCGGCGCGGCCGGGGTACTGGGCAACCTCGTGGGGTCTTGGCTCGCGTACTGGCTCGGCCGGACGCAGGGGCGGGAGCTCCTCGACAAATACGGCAAATACGTCCTGATCCGCAGCCACGACGTCGACAAGGCCGAGGTGTGGTGGGACAAGCACGGCGACGCGGCCACATTCTTCAGCAGGTTGCTCCCCGTCATAAGGACCTTCATCTCGGTACCCGCAGGAATAGCCGAGATGCCCTTCGGGAAGTTCACCCTTTACACGTTCCTCGGAGTCATCCCCTGGACCTACGCGCTGACCTACCTGGGGGTCGTGGTGGGAGACAACTGGGAGCGGGTCGCCGACTACTTCAGCTTGCCGAGCATCATCATCGGCTTGGTGATCGTGGGGGCGGTCGGTCTCTGGTACGTGCGCCGGCGACGGCAGAAGAACACCGTCTAGGCGAGCCCGATATCGGGCGCGACCTCCTGGACGCCGCCGATCGATACGGCTATGAACTCGTCCATCGGGATTCCGATCTTCTCTTCGACGCCCCTGATCTTGTCCCGCTCGACGCCCGGGGCAAACGACTTCTCCTTGAGCTTCTTCTTCACCGAGGAAACCTTCATCCCTTCGACCTTGTTCGGCCGCACGAGAGCGCACGCCACCAGTAACCCGGACACGCCATCGGCGTGCACGATCGCCTTCGACATGAGGTCGGTCTGATACCGCTCGTCGACATGGCCGAGGATCGCATTGAGGACCTGCTCGTCCTCGAACCCTTCCTCGCGCAACCACTCCACCGACTGGAAACCATGACGGTCGAAGTCGCCATGAGTGTGATCCATGTCGAGGTCGTGGAACAGACCCGCGTAACCCCAGCGATCGACGTCTTCGCCGAAGTGGCGAGCGAGCGCTCGCATGACCCCCTCGACGGAGATCAAATGGCGGACGGTGATGTCCTTCTCCGAGTACTTAGCGGCGAGCTGCCGAGCTCTCTCCCGATCCAGTTCCCTCTTCCTCTCCCGCCAATGCGCGCCTCAGGTCGCTCTCCGCTTCGGATGCCGTCAGGGCCAGTACCTCGTCTCCTGCCTGCAGGGGAGTGCGACCCCGCGGCGCGATGACGTGACGCTCCCGCACGACCGCCACGACCGTGCAATCAGGTGGGAGTCCCAGCTCCGCGATGGTCTTTCCATCGGCCGGCGACCCATCGGCAAGGGTGACCTCCATCAGCGAGACCTTCCCCTGCTCGAGGTTCAGCAGCCTGACGAGGTCGCCCACCGAGACGGCTTCCTCGACCAGGGACGTGAGCAGGTGGGGGGTGCTCACGGCC
Organism: Actinomycetota bacterium; assembly: GCA_030863485.1. The sequence continues at coordinate 9,374 of JALZBR010000351.1, read as the reverse complement.
ACGTCAACACCCCACGACTCGGTGAAGAGCCACTCGTTGTCGGGATGATTGACCCGGGCCACGACGCGCGGCACGGCGAACTCCTGCTTCGCCAACAATGCGACCACCAGGTTGTCCTCGTCGTCACCAGTAGCGGCCACCACCACCTCGCACGAAGACAACACCGCCGAGTCGAGCGTGTAGAGCTCGCACGCGTCGCCCACTACCCAGTTGACATCGGGTAGCTCCTCTCGGAGGGACTCGACAAGAGCGCCGTTCTGCTCGATCAGCACGATCTCGTGACCGCGCCGAGAGAGGTCGCCGGCGACGAAGTGGCCGACGTTGCCGGCACCTGCGATGGCAATGCGGATCCGTTTGGGACCCATGTCAGTGCCCCGCCGGCGGTATCTGCTTGAGGGCCTCGTCGAGATCGGCGGCATCTCCGCGGACGACCGAGATGTGGAGGATGTCGCCGTCCTGGATCGTCAGTGAGGGGTCGGGCACCCGAGGTACCCCGAAGCGGCTGACGGCCACGACCCGCCGCCTCTTGTCCAGATCCACCTCGACCGCGTGGCGGCCCACCAACTCGGATGGAGCCGGCACGCCCGTGATCACGACCTCCCCGTTGTCGAGCGTGTACTCGACGGGCACCTCCTCGGGCAGCAGCAGCCGCAGGATCTGATCGGTGGTCCACCTCACCGTGGCAACGGTCTGGATCCCGAGCCGCTGGTAGATCTGCGCCCGACGGGGGTCGTAGATGCGAGCGACGACCTGGGGCAGCCGGTAGTGCTCCTTGGCCATGCGGGCCGAAACGATGTTGGAGTTGTCACCGTTGGTCACCGAGGCAAAGGCGTCGGCCTCTTTGATCCCGGCCTCCTCGAGGATGTCCCGGTCGAAGACGAACCCGACCACGCGGCGTCCCTTGAAATCCGAGCGCAGACGCTCGAAGGACTTCGGGTTCTTGTCGACGACGGCGACGGAGTTCCCCAACCGCTCGAGGTTCGTTGCAAGCTCGGAGCCGACGCGACCACAGCCGGCGATGATGACGTGCAACTGCCTCTCCCTACTCCTTCAAAGGTTGATGGAATCGCCGGGCGATACTGCCATACTTCCCCCCGATGCCGTTCTTTGGTGACTTGCTCGAAAAGCTTGCTCGGCCTCCCGAGGACATCAGGGCCCAGAACCTACGTGACTGGGCGTCGAAGATCCCAGACGGGACACCCATCTCCGGCGTCGAGGCGCGCAAGCGTCACAAAGTGGGCGGAGTCGTCCAGAACATCCGGATCGATCCGCGTCCGGGTCGGGACTCGATCGAGGCAACGATCATCGACGGAAGCGGACAGCTGGTCGTGAAATGGTTGGGGCGCCACGAGCTCGCGGGGGTGCGCCTCGGCGTCGGGCTCATCGTCGAGGGGATCATCGGCTGCGACGACAGCGGGGACTTCGTGATCCTCAACCCCGAATACGACCTGATCTCCTCGCCCGAGCACGGCTGAACCACTCCATGGCCAAAGCCGGAGCCGCACTGAAGCGAGTCATGCTGGGCCGTCCGATGTCCTCGGGCGAGCTCGAGCACACTCTGCTCCCCAAGACGATCGCTCTGCCGGTCTTCTCGTCGGACCCGCTCTCCTCGAACGCCTACGCAACCCAGGAGATCCTCTTGGTGCTCGGGCTGGCGGGCACGGCCAATCTGGGACTGGTCGTGCCCATAGCGATGGCCGTCGCCTGTCTTCTCGGAATCGTGGTCACCTCGTACCGGCAGACGGTCAAGGCGTATCCAACGGGCGGGGGGGCCTACCGGGTCTCGAGTGAGAACCTGGGGATGTACGCGGGCCTTTTGGCCGCCGCGGCCCTTCTTCTCGACTATGTGTTGACGGTGTCCGTTTCGATAACGGCGGGGGTAGACGCGATCGTGTCGGCCGCTCAAGGGCTCGACCCCTACCGAGTGCCCCTTGCCGTGGCGTTCATCGTCTTCGTGACCCTGGTCAACCTCAGGGGCGTGAAGGAATCCGGGAGCTTTTTTGCGGTGCCCACCTACGGGTTCGTCGCGATCATTTACTTGCTCATCGTGACCGGCATCGTCCAGTGCCTGGGTGGGTGTCCCGACGCCGAGTCGGCGGGCACCCACATCGAACCGGAATCGGCCCTCACCTTCCTTCTGATACTCAAGGCTTTTGCAGCCGGCACGACCGCCCTGACCGGGGTGGAGGCCATCGCAGACGGAGTCCAGGCCTTCCGCTACCCGCAGTCAAAGAACGCGGCGGCGACGCTCACGATCATGGGGCTCCTCGCCACCTCCATGTTCCTGGGCATCTCGTGGCTGGCGAACAAGACAGAGGTCGTCTTCGTCGAGCACCACTCCCGGACGGTCGTCGCACAGATCGGCGCGGCCGTCTTCGGTGAGGGGATCCTCTTCTATGTGTTGCAATTCATGACCGCCGGCATCCTGATCCTGGCGGCGAACACAGCCTTCCAGGACTTCCCGCGGCTGTCGTCGATTTTGGCGCACGACAAGTTCATGCCTCGGCAGTTCATGAACCGCGGTGACCGGCTCGTTTTCTCGAACGGGGTCCTCATCCTCGCGACGGCAGCTGCGCTACTGGTGGTCGTATTCGAGGCCGACCTAACTCAGTTGATCCAGCTGTATCTGGTCGGCGTCTTCATCTCGTTCACGCTTTCGCAGTCCGGGATGGTCCTGCGCTGGCGCCGCCTGCGCGAGAGCGGGTGGCAGGCCAAAGCGCTCCTGAACGGTTTCGGTGCGACGGTCACGACGATCGTTTTCTTCGTCATCGTCACCACGAAGTTCGCCGGAGGCGCGTGGATGATCATGGTCGCGATCCCGGTCGTCATGTACGGCATGTATTCCGTGCACAAGCACTACACCGACGTGCAGGCCCAGCTGGGTCATCCCGAGCGGCGACCCCCCGATCGGCGACCCGGAAATCAGCACCTGGTGATCGCCGTCGACCAGGTGACTCCGGCCACGGCCCGAGCGGTGGGTTACTGCGAGTCGATCCAGGCGTCCGAGCTCGTGGCCGTTGCCTTCGACGAGGGGGTGCGTGACGAGTGGCAGCGGCTCGCTCCCGACATCCCCCTCCACATCCTGGAGCGGAACGGGAACCGCGCGGCGAGCCTCCAGGCCTATCTACGCACGAAGAGAAAGGGCTTGGCCGCCGACGACTTCCTCACCGTCGTGGTCCCCGAGATGCTTCGCAACCGAGGACTCTTCGAGATCCTCCGACGTCCGCAGCTGCATCGTCTGAAGGGCAAGCTGCTGCGAGAAGAGGGCGTCCAGGTCATGGACATACCCCTGCTCGGCGAGGACGCGGAGGTGTCGGCAGACGACGCTCACGTCCCGGGTCGCAACTACGTCATTGTTCTCGTCTCAGCCGTCCACAACTCGACGCTCCAGGCGATCGAGTACGCAGAGACCCTGCAACCGACCGACATCCGTGCGGTTAGCTTCGGGCTCGATGCAGCGGAGACAGAGAAGCTCGGAAACGCCTGGCTGCAGGCGGGGATCCCTCATCCCCTCGAGATCGAGGCCTCTCCGTTCCGCGACATCGGCGAATCTTTGCTCCATTACCTTCGCCCGTTCAAACCCGATGGGATCGATCGGGTCGTGACTGTCGTGATGCCGGAGTTCGTCGTAGGCAAGCGTCGGCACAACATCCTGCATGGACAAACGGCCCTACTGGTAAAGCGCAGGCTGTTGTTCGAACCGGGGGTCGTTGCCGTCAGCGTTCCCTACCCGCTCGAGCGGGAAGCAAAGAGGGGGAGCCCGACGGACTCCCCCTCATAGATCGAACTCGATTGCTGCCTACGGAGTTGCCGTCACTTCCTTGGGAACGTCTTTCACCGTCTCGGCAGGAGCATCGAAGCCCTGCGCCTTGCGCTTGGAGAAAGCGATTGCGGCGGCCAAGACCACCAGCGCGACACCGGCCACCGTGTAACGCACGGCGTCGTTGTCCTGGTAGTTGATCACCGCCGGAAGGATCAGCAGCGAGATCAGGTTCATGACCTTGATCAATGGGTTCAACGCGGGACCGGCGGTGTCCTTGAAGGGGTCACCCACCGTGTCGCCGATCACGGCAGCCTGGTGAGCCACCGAGCCTTTCCCACCTTCGTTTCCGTCCTCGATGTACTTCTTGGCGTTGTCCCATGCCCCTCCCGAGTTCGAGAGGAAGACGGCCATTAGCTGGCCGGTCAAGATGACCGCCGCCAGAAAGGCACCCAGGGCGAGGTAGTTGATCCCGAAGCCGATGATCACCGGCGAGAGAACGGCCAGCAGAGCCGGAGTTGCAAGCTCACGCAGTGAAGCGGCCGTGCAGATGTCGATGACCGGACCGTACTCGGGACGCTCCGTCCCCTTCATGATGCCCGGCTTCTCGCGGAACTGACGTCGGACCTCTTGCACGACGATTGCCGCAGAACGACCGACCGCTCGGATCGCGAGCGCGGAGAACATGAAAGCGATCGACCCGCCGATCAGAAGCCCGATGAACGTGGTCGGGTTCGCCACGTTTATCTGCGTTAGAGGATCGTTGAAGAGTGCGGAACCCTCTGCATCGAGGTCCAACTCGGACCCGATGGTCTCGATGAACGATGCGAAGAGGGCTACTGCAGCGATGACGGCCGAGCCGATCGCAAAACCCTTCGTGACGGCCTTGGTGGTGTTTCCAACCGCGTCGAGGCTCACCATGATCCTCTCGGGCTCCCCTTCGAACTCACCACTCATCTCGGCGATACCTGCAGCGTTGTCTGCCACCGGGCCGAAGGTGTCCTCACTGACGACCACGCCCGTGGTCGCCAGCATCCCCATGCCCGTAAGGGCGACGAGGTAGAGCGAGAACTGGATGTTGCCTCCACCCAGGGCGATACCGACCCCGAGGGCGGCCGCGATCGCGATGACTGCGTAAACGGACGACTCGAGTCCGGAGGAGAACCCCGACAAGATCGTGGTGGCGGGACCGGTGCGTGTTGCCTCGGCGATCTCCCTCACCGGAGCCGTCTCCGTTGACGTGAAGTACTCCGTGAGACGACTCACGATCTGCGCAAGCACCAGGCCGATGACGACCGCAAGGAACACCTTGAGGCCCTCGTGACCGCCGCCCTCGCCCTCGTCGCCCACATAGGTGAAGGCAACGATGGCGGTACCGATGACGGTCAGGACGCTGGCAGTAAGAAACCCCCGGTTGATGGGAGCCATCGCGGACTTGTCCCTATCGGTCGCTCGGACCATGAAGACGCCGACGATCGACGCGAGCACGCCAATGGCGCGGGCGATAACGGGGAAGATGAGCCCCAGCGCCGGGTTCGCGCCGATCGAGTCGAACGCCGCTACTCCGAGGATGATCGAGGCGACGAGGGTGACCTCATAGCTCTCGAACAGGTCCGACGCCATACCTGCGCAGTCCCCCACGTTGTCTCCCACGTTGTCCGCGATCGTGGCGGGGTTACGAGGGTCGTCCTCGGGGATCCCGGCCTCGACCTTTCCTACGAGGTCGGCTCCGACGTCGGCCGCCTTCGTGAAGATCCCACCACCCACACGCAAGAAGAGAGCCAACAAAGATCCGCCGAACCCGAAACCGACCAGGATGGCCGACGACGTGTTCTGGAAGATCAAGATGATGATGGTCGCGCCCAAAAGACCGAGGCCGACAGTGAACATCCCGGCGACGCCACCGGTTCGGAAAGCCACTTTGAGGGCAGCGGGGAGCGAACCCGAGCGCGCGGCCGCCGCCGTGCGCACGTTGCCGCGGACCGCGAGACCCATACCGATGAAACCGGTGAGACCCGACATGAGACAACCGGCGACGAAGGCCAGCGTCCTGAAGATCCCGGACTCGAAGAAACTGAGCGCCTCACTACCGTCTGGCTTCAGAACCTCCGTCGAAGTGATGAAAACGATCACGACGAGCGGTATCAGGATGAGCAAGATCGTCTTGAACTGACGACGCAAGTACGCCAGCGCTCCTTCCTGGATGGCGCCGGCGATCTCTTGCATCTTCGGCGTGCCCTGGTCGGATGCCAGGACGCCCTTCATGAGTATGAAACCGACGGCAATCGCAATGAGCGCGCTCGCCACCGAGAAGAAGAGCCAGAACATTTCCATCGAGCCAAGCTCGAACTCCTGATACCCCCCCTCGGCAGCTAGAAGTAACTCGTTCATACGGACTGCTCCTTTCTTTTCTGCTCGCCTGCCCTTTTCTTTCTTTCTGTCCCACGATCTTCTTTGTGGACGTAGATCTGGTTCGCGATCTTCTCGCCGATCGTTCTGTCGCTTCCTTCCACCCTGACGACGACGGGTCCGTCGAACGGGTGCTTCTCGCGCACCTCGATCGATACTCCTGGACGGAGGCCGAGCGTCTCGAGGAAGGCCACTACCTCGGGATCCGTGGACCCGGGAACGGCCACCTCCGCGACATCACCGGGCTCGAGCGCATAGAGCGGCGGCATCTCCGGCATGTCGACGACATCCGGCTCCGGTATAGGGAAGCCGTGGGGGCACGTCGCCGGGCGATGAAGAGCGAGGAACATCCGGTCCTCGACCTCCTGAGGCAGCTCGTGCTCGAAGGCCCCCGCGAGGCGATCGGCCTCGTTCCACGCGTATCCCAACATGTCCGACAGGAACCGCTCGACGATGCGATGCCGCCGGATCGCGGCGATCGCCGCCCGCCGTCCCGCGCGCGTGAGCTCCACGCCCCGGTAAGGCTGGTGCTGGAGCAAGCGGCGCTCGGCCAGGCGCTTGACGGCCGAGGTGGCCGTTCCCGGAGTCACCCCGAGAGCCTCGGCGAGCGCGCCCGTGTGCACGTGGGCCGCGCCTTTTGTCAGTCGATAGATCGACTTCAATGTCTCGCGTTCGGTACGTGAAAGAGTGACCATCATGGTTTGGAGACCGCAAACCTATCTTTTGGCCCCCCAAAACGTCAAATTCAACCGACGTGGAACGGGGTTTGATCGCTGAGCTCTGTCGAGTGGGAGGTGGAGGAGCGCCGGTGGGGGAGCCTCCTAGGGCAAGACGACCAGGCGGGCGGTGACCCCGCCGCCGGACTCTTTTTCGACCGCGTACTCATGGACCAAGCTGCGGAGCAAGGCCACGGACATCTCGAGGCGGTCGGCCTCACCGGGGGAACCCTCGGGGTCGGGGGCCGGACCGGGTCCTGAGCCGACGATCTCCACGACGAAGCGGTCGCCCTCGTCGATCCACGTGACCCGCATGGACCCCGCCTCGGCGTCGTCGTCCCCGCCCAGGACGAGGTTCGCGCAGGCCTCCGAGACCGCCATCCTCAGGTCTTCGACCTTCTCCTCGTCGAGCCCGGCCTGGCGGGCGACGGTGCCCAGCGCCATTCGAACGACCCCCACATACACCGACCGAGCCGGGACCTCGAGCTCCATCTCGGGTGCCTGGGCGCCGGGTGGGACCCCGGGATCAGGCGGAGGCACCAGTAGCTTCCGCCTCCGAGGAGTGGATCGAGAAGACCTTGGTTAGCCCGGTGATCTTGAAGATCTTCAGGATCTTGTCCTGGGTGCAGATCAGCGAGAGGCTTCCGTCGTGGGCCTTGACCCTCTTCAGGGCCCCCACGAGGACCCCCAGGCCGGTCGAGTCGAGGAAATCGACGCCCTCCAGGTTGACGACCACGTCATAGGAGCCATCCGACACGAGCTCGATCAGCTTCTCGCGCAGCTTCGGCGCCGTGTAGACGTCGATTTCCCCTTTCACATCGACAAGGGAATGCGAACCAACCTGTCGAACATCTACACCCAGCTCCATTAGGTACCGTCCTCCTCTTGGTGTCTCAAAGGGAGGCATCCTACTCGTAGGCCCTTACCCGACTGTTTGTATATCCCCGCTATAGAGTGCAGCGTTCGTTAGCCTGTGCGCCGGTATCACCGATAGTGCGAGCTCGTTCGAGCAGCACCCCCAGGCTGGAGGCCTGTTGGACAACAACGACAGCACCGAGACAACCGACGTGCGCCTGGAGGGCGCAAGCGACGAGGACACCCAGGTCCTGCCGGAGGAGAGCCGCGAGGAGCCGGGAGCCGCCACGGCCCCGGACGACAGCTCGACCGAGGCGCCCGGTCAGGACGAGGGGAAAGAAAAGCGGTCCTGGACGGGTCCAATCGCCGTGGGGGCCTTTCTCGTTGTAGCCATCGCAGCCGTCGCGCTCCTGCTCCTTACGAACCTGGGAGACGACCGGGGGGGATCGGATCGAACGGGAGGAAGAGGCGGCGAAGAGCAGGCGGACTGGAAGGTCACCTCGTACTCGGTCGGCGGCAAGCATCCCTCGGGCAAGCACGGAAAGCCCCCGAAGGCTCAGGCAAGATCCCTGGAGACGCTCGTCCGTCGCTGGCATGACTCGGTGTACCTCTTCCCGGCCGACCTGCGTGCGGACACCCAGAAGTACTTCTCCTCTGGCGCCGCTGCGGCCATGCGGGGATCAGACCTCGGCCTCCCCGAGAGCGCCAAGGAGATCGAGACGAAGAAAAGGACTGCTCGCATCGGCATCGAGGCAAACGGAGCCAAACGGGCGGCAGCCGTCGTCGACATCGTGGCCACGGGCCAATCGAGCAAGGGACCTTTCAAGACCTCGACCGAGACCCGTCTGTGGTTCGAGCGTGATGGCTCCAGTTGGAAAGTGATCGCATTCGACGTCGATCAAACACCTCTGCCCGTGGAGCCTCGTAAGGATGCGGGCAAGGGGGATCGCCCCAAGGGAGTTGACGGGAAGTCCGACAAGGGTGGGAAAGCCGATCCCAAGGCAGGGAAGGGCGAAAAGAAGAAATGATCAGACGGACCCTCGGTCTCCTGACCGTGATCGCCCTGGCTTGTGTGTTGGTCCCGCTCGTCGGCCGTAGCATCGGCAACGCTGCTCTGGAGCTCGTCGGCGGAAGCGTCCACGAGACCTTCAATCCGGCCAAAGGCAAGATCTTCGTCTTGGTGATCGGTAACGATGCCCGGGCCGGCAACCCGGACAAGTCCCTCGCCGATGCGATCCACATCGTCGGGATCAACACCGAGACGAGGCGTGCCGGCATCCTCAACTTCCCCCGGGACTCTTACGTTCCCGTCCCCGGCCATGGCTCGATGAAGATGAACGAGTCCCTGTATGCAGGCGGCCCGGATCTGCTCGCGAAGACCCTCGAGAACGAGACCGGGATCCGGTTGGACTACTGGGTGATGACCGGGTTCGTCGGATTCGAAAAGATCGTGCGCGATCTCGGCGGCGTCAAGATGGATGTCCCCTACGCCATCGACGACTACGGCTCGGGAGCCCAACTAAAGGCGGGGGTGCAGGTCCTGGAACCGGGTGAGGCCCTCGCTTTCAACCGCTCGAGGAAGACCTTGCCTCAAGGCGACATAGACCGCTCCACGAACCAGGGATTGTTCATGT
>JALZBR010000384.1 GCA_030863485.1 Actinomycetota bacterium | reverse complement strand
GCCCACCTACGCAGCTACCTGTCCACCACTCGCAAGCACGACATCCCCGCCATCGAGGCCCTCGTCCGCCTCTTCAACGGCGACCCGTGGATGCCGCCCGCACCGTCGGCCAGCTGAACACTTACGCGCGATCTCGCCCCTGCTGGCGAATCTCTTCCTCCATTACGCGTTCGACCGGTGGATGGCCCGGGAGTTCCCCGACGTCCGCTTCGAGCGCTACGCGGATGATGCGGTGGTGCACTGCGTGAGCAAGGCCCAGGCCCAGGAGGTCCTGGATGCGATCGCCAAGCGGATGGCGCAGGTCGGCCTGGAGCTTCATCCGGGCAAGACCCGCACCGTGTACTGCAAGGACTCCCACCGTCGGGGCTCGCACGAGCACCAGCGGTTCGACTTCCTCGGGTACACGTTCCGTCCTCGGCTGGCCACGGGGAGGCGTGGACCCTTCGTCAGCTTCTCCCCCGCGGTCAGCGAAGACGCCGCCAAGGCGATCCGCCAGAAAATCCGGGGCTGGCGGCTCCATGTGCGCAGTGCCTCGTCCCTCGACGACCTCGCTCGGGACATCAATCCGATCGTGCGGGGTTGGGCCAACTACTACGGGCGCTTCTACCGCTCCCGGTTGGTCCGGTCTTTCAGGAACATCGACGACTATCTCGTCCGATGGGCCATGCGGAAGTACAAGAAGCTGCGCAGCGCCCGCCGCAAGGCGGTCGAATGGTTGGAGCGTGTTCGACGACGCGAGCCAAGCCTGTTCGTCCACTGGACGCTCGGGTCGCAGCGATTGGCCGGGTGATAGGAGCCGGGTGAATCGAGAGGTTCACGCCCGGTTCTTAGAGAGCCGGGGGGTGAGATTCCCCCCGGCCACTCGCCCAGTCCGACCGGGCGGGCATGGCCTACACCGCCTTGGGCAACGGCTTCGCCGCCTGTGCTGACCCGACGGCGCTGCAGGCCATCTGTGACCGGTTCGGGCCCGCGGACGTGGCGGCGTTCTTCGAGCGTTGGATCACCGCCATCCCCACCCCGTTCACCCCAGCCGACCGGGCCGGCGGCTACTGGTGGGAGCTGTCCATGCGCCAGGTCGAGGTGAGCCGGACCCTGGTGTTCGACGATCCCCGCCGAGCTCGGGGGTTCTTCGAAGCCCTGGTGGCTGACAACATCGGCATCGGCCGGCCCGAGGAGGTCCACGCCGTGTTCGGCCGGAGCCGGCGGGGCCGCACCACCCCCCAACCCTTCGGGACCCGGGTCTTCAGCCCCGGAACCGACGTGAGGATGGACTTCCGCTACAAGCACAGCCGGGTCAAGCAGTACTTGAAGGAAGGGAGGGCCCTGCGTATCGAGACCGTCATCAACAAGCCGTCCGACATCGGGGTCCTGGCCCGCCTCGAGCACCTGCCCGAGCTCATCGCCAGGGCGCGAGCGGTCAACCGTCGTCTGCTTATGATCGAGCGTGCCGGTCAGGGCTGTGCCATCGGCTCTGCGCTCTTCGAGCGCATCCACCAGCCCTACATACGGGAGGGCCAACGAACCGGAGCCCTGCGCTTCGGGGACCCACGCGCCAATGGCCCTGACCGGCGCCCTCTGCGTGTTCGTCCACGCCTTCGCCGGCTTCACCAACAAGAGCCTTCGCGGGCTGGTCGCCGGGCTGCTCGGGCGGGAGTACACGACCAACCAGATGACCTACGACCTGCGCCGTTGCGCCTCCACGGGCTGATCCAACGGGTTCCGAGGACCAACACCTACGCCCTGACCTCCGAGGGAGTTCGGGTCGCCGTGTTCTACACCAAGCTCTACGGCCGGCTCCTGCGACCCCTTGTCGCTGCCGCCGACCAGCCACCAGCACCTACGGAGCTCCGCCACGCCCTGGCGACCATCGACCACACAGCAACAGCTACGTCGACAACGCACGCCTCGGAGCGGCGGCGTGAAACTTGCCGAGAAGTTCAAGAACCCGGTTCCCAAGAAGATCTAGGAGATGTGGTGGCGACAGCCTCGAACGAGTCGCCTGACTCTCCCGTGCGGTTCAGTGCGCGGACGAGATAGTAGTGGGTGGAGCCAGGTTGTAGCCCTCCGTGGGAGAACCCAGTCTGGGAGGTTGGCACCCCCAATGGCTGATAACCCGGACCGCCAACCTTCGCATGATAGACCTGATAGGCTGTCGCCCCCGCAGAGGCCGTCCAGCTGACGTCGATACGGTCGGGGGCGACTGCAACCGCCTTGACGTTGCTCGGAGGGAGGGGGATCGGCGGTTCTGGCGTGGTGGCGACTGCCTCGAACGAGTCGCCTGATTCTCCCGCGCCGTTCACGGCTCGGACGAGGTAATAGTGCGTGGAGATGGGTTGAAGCCCACCGTGGGAGAACCGCGTCTGGGAGGTTGGCACCCCCAATGGCTGGTAACCCGGACCGCCAACCGTCGCATGATAGACCTGATAGGCCGTCGCCCCCGCAGAGGCCGTCCAGCTGACGTCGATACGGTCGGGGGCGACTGCAACCGCCTTGACGTTGCTCGGAGGAAGGGGGATCGTCGGTCCTGGCGTGGTGGCGACCGCCTCGAACGAGTCGCCTGATTCTCCCGCACCGTTCACGGCACGGACGAGGTAGTGATGCGTGGACCCGGATCGGAGCCCGCCGTGGGAGAAGCTCGTCTGCGAGGTGAACGTCCCGAGAGGCTGGTAGCCCGGACCGCCAACGGTTGCATGGTAAACCTGGTAGCCCGTTGCCCCACCCGACGGGTTCCAGCTGAGATCGATGCGGTCAGGGGCGACGGCTGTTGCCGTCACCCCGGTGGGGGGGCGGGGAGGGCCGCTGGTGGGCGGCTGGGCGGTGCCGGGCGTCAGCTGCACGACAATCGGGTCGGCAGGGACGCGCAATCCGAGCACGGTGGGGCTATTCGATACCACCTGGGGGTCCGCCGACTGGAACGGCCGGTACACCCTCGCCGTCGAGATCGGCTGGTTGAGTTCGATGGCGATGTCGACGTCCGGCGGCTGCAGATCCCTCCCCGTGGCCGAATCCCACACTGAGACGTCGTTCCAGAGCACCAAGTAGAAGCTGCCGTCTCGCTTCTGGAATAGGAGCTGCCGGACCGACGCCGGTGCGTTCATGGCACGGTAGCTGAGGCTGCCCGGGGCGAAGGGGGCACCCGGATCCGAGAGCAACTTGATGAAGTTCGCCATGGCTGAGAATGCCGGCTTGCGCGTGAGGTCGTAGCGGAGAAGACCGAAGTGGGCCTGGATGTTCGTGCGACTTGAGTCGGTGAACTCGTCAACCATCTCGTAGAGGAAGGTCCTCGGGATCCCGCGCCGGAAGTAGTCAAGGTAGAGTCTTGGGATGTAGCGAGCGGCGGCCTGTTCCGAGATTGGTCTGTGACCGTCCGTCGTCGCGAGAGCATTGTGGTATCCCGTCTCCGTCGCGTAGACCGGCTTGCTGCCGGAAACCTTGCGTGCCGCCGCGAGTTCGGTATCGATGTTGGACGACGGCACTTGGTTGTTGGGGTACGGGTGGATGTTGCCGTAGTCGAGGTACGCCGAGAGGTCGAGGTCGAAGGCGGACGCACCGACGACCGGGAGCGCCTTCAGGGCAGGGTCGGCCTTGACCATGTTGTACAGGTCCCGTTGGTACGGGAGGAGGTGATCCTGCCAGCCGGGTCCAGAGAAGTAGTACTCATTCGGGCCCTCGACAGCCTCGACAGCTCGCGGCACCTCCGTCTTCACCAGAGGTAACAACTCGTCGAACGTGCCCGTCGGCGCGTTGGGAGCGCCCATGATCAGCGTGGACTTGATCCCGGCGTCAGCCAGGCTGTTGAGCGCGGCGTAGAAGTCCGGACGGTTCTTGACCATCCCGTCACGTACGTGTCGCACCCCGAGTTCCGTCAGGCGGCTCTTCACGGTGGCGAGGTCCACGTAGGGCGTGTTGTTGTAATACATGTGGACGTTGACGCCCACCGAGTTCACGAAGCGATCTGCTTCCGTCGCTTGGACCGCAGAGGTGGATGTAGAGGCAGAGGCGACACCTGAAGGCACGAGCGCGGCGGCGAGAAGAACCACAATCGTGACTTTGGAGCGGATCCGCCAAGAGAATCGCCTCGCACTTTGGGCCATGTCGGGGGGGTTGTTTGTCAGTAGGGACACGCCGTTGCTGTTCGGCCGGACCGCCCTGTTCCTTGAGTGGCCGGGGCTCATAAGGGTCAAAAGACCTACCTCGCCAGGCGCCGAGGCCCTTCGGGCGAAGCTCGACCTCGTTCCCCTCAACGGGGACGGAAAGCTGGTACAGGTTGACGAGCCCCCATCTCCGCGGCGCTCAACGGGCCGCGAGTCGAAATATACGGAAATTACATGAAACGATCAGTTCGGCCGAATTGGACACACGGTGCCGGCGGTGCATGTTGTGGCCGGTCCCCGTAACATGAAGGCGCGATGGACGGCGAAAGGCGGCTGAGACGCGGTTGAGCAGGTACCGGGAGCTCTGCGTCAACCTCCGTCAACTGGTGACCTCCATGGAGAACCCGCGCGCTGCAGCCCACGCGCTGCTGCGCTTTGCGGCATGGCAGACTTGGCGGCGCACGATACGTCGCCCCGTCACGGTGACCCTCTACACCGGGGGCCGATTGTCGTGCCCACCGTGGAGCAGGACCGCTTCGCCACTCGTGACTTCTGGCACGACGGAGCCCCGAGACCAAACGCTCGTGACCCGTCTGATGCGCCGTGGCGACGTGTTCATTGACGTCGGCGCCAACATCGGGCTCTACTCCGTCGTGGCAGGAATGGCGGGCGCCACAGTGGTGTCCTTCGAACCCTCGACCGACGCTGCCGCGATCCTTGACGCCAATGTCCGACTCAACCGGCTCGAGTCCCGTACCTTCGTGCGTCGCCACGCGTTGGGCGCGGCCAACGGCCTGGTCTCGTTCACCAGCGGCCTCGACGTCCTTAACCATGTCGTCGACGACGGTGCTGTCCTCCCGCCCAGCTCGGTGAGCGTCCCTATGCGGCGTCTGGATTCACTCTTCGAAGAGGTTGCCGCTCCGAGACCAGTTGGCGGGAAGGGAATCGTGGTTCTGAAGGTCGATGTGGAGGGCTATGAGCTCGAAGTGCTGCGGGGAGCGGAGAACGTCCTGCGTTGTGTCCGTCCTATCGTGTTGATCGAGACCATCAGCGAATCGAATGCTGTCATGGCCCACCTTCGAGCGAGGGGCTACGTCCCCTTCACCTACGACATCGCGACGAACGCCTTACACCCGCTTCCAGACGGCCGCTACACGCGGCCCAACACCCTCGTTCTCCCCCGGGCCGCTATACCCGCGATCCAGCTTCGCTTGGACGACGCGGTCGAGATGTCGCCCGCCGCTTGTGGCAAGCCGCCCTCTATCCGGTGGCGGAAAGCAACTGTATGAGTCCTGGGGGGAGACGCCGGCCGTGAGGCGACGCCGCGTCGTATACCTCGGCCATACCGCCGTGCTCTCCGGGGGCGAGCTGGCGCTGCTGAGGCTTTTGCCTCACATGACCGACATCGAGGCTCATGTGTTGCTCGGTGAGGACGGCCCCTTGGTCGAGCGACTCAAGGCTCGACGGGTGGCAGTTGAAGTGCTTCCCTTCGCGCCGTCGGCCCGGACGCTGCACCGGCGCGAGGTCGGACTCGGGACGGTGCTGGCTCACGGCCTTCCTGTCGGCGCATACATAGTTCAGCTCATGGGCCGACTGCGCCGCCTACGTCCCGACCTCGTGCACACCAACTCGCTCAAGGCGGGGTTGTACGGAAGCGTGGCCGCCCGGGCAGTCGGTGTTCCCGTTGTATGGCACCTTCGCGATCGGATCAGCGAGGACTATCTCCCGTCCGCCGCCGTTCGGGGAGTCCGCCTGGCCCTCGCCCATCTTCCTACTGCCGTAATCGCCAATTCGAAGGCGACACTCGAGACAGCGGGCAACGTCAGGCGCGGGTCAGTCGTCCACGACCCTTGCGATCTACGGCCGGTGACCAGAGAGCGTGCACCCGGAGAGCCGTTGACCGTGGGGATTATCGGCCGCTTGGCGCCTTGGAAGGGCCAACACCTGTTCCTCGACGCCTTCGCACGCGCCTTTCCCGGCGGCAACGAACGCGCCTTGATCGTCGGGTCCCCCCTCTTCGGGGAGGTTGACTATGAGGCCAGCCTTCGGCGCCAGGCGGTTGAGCTCGGCCTCGGTGCCCGCGTGTGCTTCACTGGTTTTCGAGAGGATGTCGCAAGCGAGCTCGGCAGGATGGACGTACTCGTGCTCGCGTCGACGATTCCGGAGCCATTCGGGCAAGTCGTCGTAGAGGGCATGGCGGCCGGGCTGCCGGTCGTCGCACCTTCCGCGGGAGGGCCGGCCGAGGTCATTGATGACGGTCGCTCGGGACTACTCTACCGACTCGGAGATGCGGACGCCTTGGCCACACTGCTTCAGCGGCTTTCGCGAAGGCCGGACCACCGCGAACAGTTGAGTCGGGCAGCAGCAGCCGCCGCGGAGAGATTTCGCCCTCCGGGCATCGCGGCCCAAATGATCGACCGGTACATAGCGGTACTGGATCAGGGACGGCACCGACGCTTCATGGGCGCTTCAGCACGACGTAGGCGTAGCTCGTGAGGAACGGCGCTGGGTGCTCCACGAGCTTCCGTGAGATCCAGTCATCAAGCCATGCCAGCCCAAGCGAGCGATAGTAGCCCCGAGCGCCGAAGAAGCCTCGGTATTCGAGCACCTCGTACCCCAGGCCTTCGAAGCGGCCGAGCTGTCGAGTTGTAGGCCCTCGACACCACCGGTAGTACGCAAGGAACTTACCCTCCGTCCCTTCGAGGTCTCGGCTCTCGACGAGCTTGAGCAACCGGGACGTAACCGCGGCTGGGAGCAGCCGGTTGATGACGAAGGGAGGTGAGTACAAGGTCGGGAAGAAGTGGAACGCGATCCCACCTGGCCTCAACAACTTGTGGACGTTAGTATGATAACGCACGGGGTCGGCGATGTGCTCCGCCAGCATCTTGCTGACGATGAGGTCGAAGGCGTCATCCCGCTCGACGGTTCCCCCGATGTCGGCCTGCACCTTACGGAATCCCTCAGGCGCTTTGTCCAACTCCTCTCGTGAGATGTCGAGAACCGTATAGTCGAGGCCGCTAGCTTTGACATGATCAGGCCGTAGTGCCGGGTTCGCGCCACCGCCAACTTCGCAGATCCGGGCGGCTTGGTGTTGCGCAATTAGATCCAGAAGGAATTGCTGAAAACCGTTCCATGCCTCGTGTGAAAGAGCGTACCGAACCGTCAACTTTGCGTCTGTCCTCGGAGAGGCCTCTTCGGTCACGTCATCACGCTGGCGGCAGGGGAGACCTGTTCAGCACAATGCCGCCGATGTTCGATCCTACCTGATGGAGTATCTGAATGCTCCGGTGCAGTTCAAATCGGGAGGTGTGCCCTACCGACGCCACAAGCAGCGTCATGTCGACTTGTCTCGACAGAACAACGGCATCGCTCACCGGCAGGATTGGTGGGCTGTCAAGTATAACCGCGTCAACCTGTCGGCGCAGCGCTTCGATGAGGGAAAGCACCTTGCTGCTAGCGATCAACTCGCCCGGATCGTTGGTGGGAGGGCCGGACAGGAGGACGAAAAGCGACTTATCCGCATGCTGAATCGCTTGCGCTAATGGCGTACTGCCGTCGAGGACTGAGGTGAGGCCGACGTTTGGTCGCAACTTGAGCAGGTCGGCCAAGCAAGGATCGCGTAAATTGCTCTCGACAAGCAGCGTGCGCTGCCTGCCCTGTTGAGCAAGCGCAAGGGCCAAATTAACGGCGACAGTCGTCTTACCGTCCTCAGCGGCGGGGCTCGTCACTTGTACCAGCTTCCCATGCCCGTTGAGAGGACCGAACTCAAGCTGTGCCCGAAGGGTCCGAAAGGCCTCGGCACCCGGCGAGGTAGGTCTTTTGACCATGATGAGCGACGGCGGTCCTCGGCGGGGAAGTGGCGGAACGTGACCGACGATAGGGCAGTCAATGCCTGCAGCCGAGATATCTTCTGATCCTTTGACTGAGGCGTGCGCGGCTTCCGCCAAGAAAGCGAAACCGATGCCAAGCAGTAATCCGAATGCAGCTCCGAGAGTAAGGTCGCGCACCGGTTGAGGGCTTACGGGAGTGCTGGAAACTGCCGCCCTACTAACCCGTCGCGCACCAGTGGGAGCGCGCGCTTCCGCCGCCGTGAATCGGTCGAGGAGCTGCCTCGCGCTACTTTGCTGGTCGAGGATGGCGCTCCGCTGGGGCGCCTGCTCCTGGGCCAAAGCCCTGCGCGCTTCCGATGATAGATCCCTCAGATCTGCGTCTAACTGCGCTAACTGCCCCTGATAGCTGTCCACACTCTGGCGGAGCTGGTCCCTCACCTGTCCCAGGTCTCGGACCTCCTCCGACCGGAGAAACGCGAGGTATGCGTCGACGTAGGCGTCGGCAATAGCCGCTGACCGTTGCCGATCCTCATGACGCACCGACACCTCGATGATGTCGGTGTCGGGGACCGGCTCCGCGCGAGGGCGGGGAACACTCCCGAGGATCTCCTCTACTGCTCGACGTACCGACCGGCTCTCGATGATGCGCACCTGGGTGGCGATGTTGCGTTTCGGGTCCTCCCGTCCGCCGCGCGCTTCGAGGACGAGGCTCTCGGAGATCCCGGAGCCCACCCATACCTCGGCGTCGGCCGAGTAGATCTTGGGGCGCGAGGAGGAGACGAAGAACACGGATGCACCGCAGACCAGCGTGGTGAAGATGACGAGCCACTTCCGAGCGAGGACACTGCGGAGATTTCCGCGTTGGTCGACCATGACCACGGCGGCTCGCAACCGAGCGTCGAGTCGGCCTAGCATGGGAACATGCGAGAGCAGCACGCGAAAGCGCCGGTGACTTCCCGCGGGGGAGTTGTCACTTCGCGATCCCGCTTCGAACGCCGCTAGAGAAGGGCATCATCGTGGTTGTCCTCCTGGATCATAGCCTTCAGCTTCGTCAGCCGTTCCTCTGCTTCGTCCGGCTGAGCATCGCCCGCATGAATCCCTGGACACCCCGACGTGCCTGAGCATCCTGCCGACGCTCTCACTCGACCGCCGACGTCGGCCAGCGACGATTCCTCGGCGGGGACGAGAGCCGCCCTCGGGCTGGTGGTCATCTCCGCCCTCGCGTCCCTCTGGTTGGGTGCCGGTGAGGGCATTACTCTCGCCTTCCCAGTCGTCGCCGTGGCCCTATCGTGGTTTTTCCTGCGGAGAGGCCAGGACGTTGCGTACCTGGAGCTGGTTCTGTGGCTGTGGCTGGTGACCCCGGGATTGCGGCGGATCGTTGATTACGCATCAGTGTGGCATCTGAATAGCCCTTTGACGCTTGCACCTTCGCTCGCTTCTCTCCTTGGACTGTCCATCGCTCTGCGCGGTCGTCAACCCGTCTACCGAGATGTGGCGCTGGCGTTCATGAGTACGGCGATAATCGCCATCTACGCCTTCGTTGTGGGCGTCGTGCACAACGGGGCGGTGGCGGCTAGCGCGAGCCTTGTAACCTGGGTGGCCCCTCTCACATTTGGTTACGCCGCATTGATGAGCGCGGTAGGGGCGAGCAGTTTGCGGCGGGCGGTCACCAGGGTCGCCCGGTGGAGCCTCCTACTGCTAGCGGCATACGGCGTCGTCCAGTGGTTGCTGCTGCCACCGTGGGACGCCTTCTGGGTGAGGAGCGTGGCGGACTTCGCCAGCTCCTTTGGGCAGCCCCGCCGATTCGAAGTCCGGGTCTTCAGTCTGTCCAATTCTCCCGGGACCTTCGCATTCGCGCTTACCTGGTTGTTGCTGGTCAATATGGTTCGAGAGCGATATCGGCTCGCCTTGGTTGCAACCGTCCTTGGTTACCTTGCGTTCGCGCTGACCCAGGTACGCGGCGCATGGCTAGGCTGGCTTGTAGCAGTAATGATGTTGTCCCTCCGAGGGCGCGTACGCATGCTGAGAGTGGTCGCCGCCGCAATAGCCGTGCTCGCCATCTTGTCATGGTTCGGGCCCGCCATGAAGGTGATCTCCGGCAGAATTCAGGAAACCACCGCGGCGCGTACTCTCGACGAGAGCTTTCAGGGCCGGCTGCGGTTCCAGCAGCAGGAGTTCCCGCGGGCGTTTCGGGACATCGGTGGCCGCGGCATGGGGTCCGCTGGGACAGCGACTCGGCTTTCGTCCTCCCCAAGCGCGCAGACGTTCGCCAACGTGGACTCGGGTTACCTCGAGACACTGAGAGTCTTCGGCTTCCTGCCCGGTCTCACCGTGCTCTGGTTCGTGACCCGCGCCTGCGTGAGGACCTGGCGGAACACTCGGGATGCTGACCGTGCCGACTCCGCATCCGCCTCATTCCTACTCGTCGTGCCGTTGGGCATGATCTTCGGCAATCTGCTCGTCGGCACGACTGGAGCGATCGTCTGGTTGCTTCTGGGCGTACTGGGTCGACCAACGCAGGAACAACTGCAGAGCGCGCCTGGGGGAGCAAATGCTGCAAGATGAGAGGTACATGAACAGAGGAAGCGAGTGCCTCTCGGTCGTCGTTTGCACGAGTAACGAAGCCGGGACCATCCAACGCTGCATCCGCAGCGTGAATTGGGCGGATGAGATCGTCGTCGTCGACTCGGGGAGCACCGACGGAACGCGGAATCTTGCCGCGGCGGCAGGAGCCAGGGTGCTAACCAAAGAATGGACCGGCTTCTCCGCTCAGAAGAACTTCGGTGCGTCGAGAGCGACACACGACTGGATCCTCTCACTGGACGCGGACGAGGTGGTGACTGCGCCTCTTGCCGCCTCCATCCGGACCTGCCTTTCGGGGAACCCATCGGGGGCCGACGGCTTCGCCGTCGACCGTCGGAACGGGTTCCTGGGAACGGTGCTACCGAATCTCGAGCGCCGGGGAAATAGGCCGATTCGCCTCTACAATCGTGCGTACAGTGCCTGGGATCTCAGTATGCCCGTTCACGAACGTGTCTCCTGCCCTGGCGAGATGCGGCATTTGGATGGGATTCTCTTGCACTGGCGTGGCTTCCGCGTGGATGACCAGGTCCGGGTCTTCGCCCGAAATGCCCCAGCCGAAGCACACATGCTCCAGCAGCGAGGGGTTACTCCGTCTGCGGCGAAGGTCGTTTATCGACCCGTGCTTCGGTTCTTATGGTGTTACGTGGCGAAGGGAGCTTGGCGATGCCGAGGACCGGGCTTGGTGTTCTCGGCAGTAAAAGGGTTCGCTGAACTTCTGGCGTACGCGAGGCTGTACGAACAGTGCCACGGCAACCCGCCGGATCCACCCGAGGAGCTCGTGCAGGATCCCGAGCGGCACCCGGTCAAGCGCCGTCCCGCTCGCCGGCAGGACAGACCGCCGTCAGCCCATGGTCATCACTTTCCGCGCGAGATCTGAGGCTCGGGAGAGCCAGATTTCAGGGTTGGATCGGCCGCAGAGCGGACGCCGCACCGCTGCCATGGCCGTGCTGCCAGCTGCGACCAAGGTGATACAGGAGCGCGGCGCCGACAAGGGCGGAGAGGGTATAGGCACAGCTAGAGGTGATGGCGGCTCCGAGCGCCCCATGCTTCGGAAGGAGGACGGGCAGCATGACCAACGTCGTGAGGAGCGCAGCACCTTCCGCCGCGTTCGCAACCCATGCCCGTCCCATGCCTATGGCCCCGGCATTCACGACCAAGCTGCACCCACGAGCCACATAGCCTGCGACCAGGACGCGTAAAGGGCCGACCGCGTCGTGGAACGACGGACCAAGAAGCCCTACGATGAGCGGGGCACAGACAAAGACCCCGAGGCCCACCACCGCCGCCATAGCAACATGGGTCCGAGCCGTGCGTCGGATGTAGTCCAGCTGAGACCGAACCACAGTCTGCTCCGCTGCCGACGCCGGTCCGAGTCGCGCAACTGCGGGGAGGACATGGAGCGCTCCAGCCACAGAAAGGGCTTCGATGGGAATCATGGCCGACGTGGCCACGCTGTAAAGCCCGACTTGTGTCGCCGTGAGGATTGCCGCCATGACCATTACGTCGAGACGCAGATTTGCCATTCCCATCAACGTGCCAAGGTGAGTGCGGAGGCCGAAGCGCAAATCATGGCCAAGCGCGGCGAGGTCGAGCCGGACCCGACGCCAAGGAAGACCAAGCGCTAGAACGACCGTGCCGAGAAAGGCGCCGAACGTCGTGAGGCCGACGACCCAACCAGGGGTCATCGCACCCGTGAACCATAGAGCCAGGACAACTGCTAAGACGACGCCCGGACCCACAAGCCGAGCCAGGCCGTACTGCCGCACGCGGTCTAGGGCAATGTTGACGGACGCCAGAACCTCGAACGCCAGACAAACCGGAACGCTCAGGAGAGCGAGCGGTATCACTCTCCGGGCACCCGGCCCGAGCTTGGACAAGAGATCCGGAAGGAAGACCAAGGCGACGAGCATGACGGTGCCACCGATGACGACAACGTAGGCGAGCGCATTTCCCAGCACGGACGACAGCGCCCGTTGAGGGTTAGTGGCCACTGCAACCGAGGCAGCGGACTGAAGGCCAGCCAGGGTTACGAAGGCAAGCATCGCCGACCATGTAGTCAATCCCGACACGATCCCTCGTCCCTCGGCACCCAGGGCGTGGGCAGAAACGAGACCGATGACCGCCGCGATCGCCTGCGCAGCGGCCACCGACGCCCCGGTCCAGAAGACAAACCGCGTCGTACGGTCGGGGGCGGCTTTGACCGTCCAGCCGTCCGCCTCGAAGGGCTTCCGCTCGCTCGATCTCGGGCGGCTTCGACTCAAGACGGTTCTATCTTCTCGCACTCCCGCACGACCGAATACGAGTCGACGCCGACCGGCGCTCTAGGCCGTCTCAACGACAGTCCGCGATACTGAACTCGTGATGAGGTCGAGCATCTGCTGCTGGAAACGCCTCTCATGGAAGCATTCGGCGTGCTCGCGCAGGCTCGTCGGCTTCCAGCGGTGCTCGAGCGCCCGCTTCAGCGCGTCCGCGAGAGAGGCGCTTGAGGGATCATTGAAGAGAATGCCCGTTGTCCCGTCAATCACCGTTTCCAACGCGCCACCGCGGCCGAAGGCAACGACTGGCCGCCCTGCGGCGTTCGCTTCGAGGGGGGCAATACCGAAGTCCTCCTCGCCCGCCTGCACAAGAGCGATGCAATTGGCAAGGAGCCGGCCGAGCTCCGCCTCTGAGACACCGCTACGGAAATCGACCGACGCGCCCGCTGCCTTGCTCAACGCGGCACGCGCCGGTCCGTCTCCAACCACGATCAAACGCAGCCCCAGCGCCGCGCACGCATCGATCACCAGATCGACTCGCTTGTACGGGAGGAGGCGGGCCACCACGAGCACGTACGCTTCGTCGTTGGAAGAGCCCTGCCGAGCACCGGTGCCACGGAAATCAACCGGCGGTGGTACTACGTCTGCACGTCGGCCGTAGACGGCCGCGATCCGTCCCGCGGTGTGGCGTGAGTTCGTGACGTAGACGTCTGGTCGCCTCGCTGCAGCTTGATCCCAACGTCGGAGTACCCGGAGCAACGGCAAAACAGTCGGACGCAACCGTGGCGAGACCGGTCCGAGTTCGGTAAAGTATCGCTCGGTGTCATACAACCATCTCGCCGGTGTGTGACAATAACACAAGTGGAGACCGCGCTCGACTCGACTTCCGTGTGCCCAACCAGATGAACTCGACACCACAACGTCATAGTCGCGTAAGGTAAGGCGCTCAAACGCTACCGCATACAGCGGCAGGAGCGCTCGTGCCTTATTCCCACTGTGAGGAAGGCGTTGCAACAACGACGGACGAACATCGACCGAACGAAACTCCGGGTAAGTGCCGTCGGGGTCATACACGCCCGTGTACACGGGAGCGTTCGGGAATAGCCGATGAAGGGCCAGCACCACTCGCTCAGCTCCGCCCCGCTGGGTGAGGTAGTCATGGACGAGCGCTACCCTCACCGACTTCTACTTCTCCCCGAGAGCACGCCACGGGCGGCCGACACTAATACGCACCACGCGCGGACAAAACCGTTGGGACGGTTTTCGCCAAGATCGCCAGATCCCTCCAAAGGGACCAATTGTCGACGTAATAGAGATCGAGTCGCATGTCGTCTGCGAAACGGCTGTCAGCGCGACCGGAAACCTGCCACATACCCGTCACGCCGGGCCTAACACGGAGTCGGTTGTGGAGCTCGGGTGCCCACCCCCTCATCTCCCAAGGCAGCGCCGGCCGCGGGCCGACTAGAGACATCTCTCCCCGTAGGATGTTCCACAGCTGGGGGATCTCGTCGATGGAATACTTGCGGAGAATCCGGCCGACCCTTGTGACGCGCGGATCCCGACGGAGCTTGAAGAGAGCGCCGTCAGCGTCATTCAGCCTCGCCAGATCTGCGACGTGTTGCTCGGCCGACGTCACCATGGTTCGGAACTTGAACATCGTGAACGGCGTCCCGTGACGTCCGACACGCTGCTGCCGGAACAGGATTGGCCCTGAGGAGTCGAATTTGATGCACAGCGCTACCAACAACAACAGAGGCGAGAGAAGGGGCAATACCGTCGAGGCGACAACCACCTCGAAACCCCGCTTCGCGGCAGCGCGCCACCCAATCATCCGCACCGGTTCCACGTACATCACGGGAAAGCGGGCAAGCGGACGGATGGAGAGCCGTTCAGCGGCGATGTCGGAAAGCGATGACGTGAGTTCCACGTGCACTCCAGCATCGGTCAATTCCCTGACCAGCCGGTTCGAGGTGTCTGCGCTTATGGACGTCGTCACAAGGAGCACGCCACACACGCCTAGGTCTTTGACAAGCTGACGGGTATTCGAAATAGGGCCGATTACCGCCCGATCGCAGATTGTGGACCCGGCCTTTTGATCATCAACAATCCCAGCCACTGAGTAACCAAGCGACGGATTCTCAACCAAGGTTCGGCAAAGCGCGACCGCCTCAGAATTCGAACCGACGATCACAACGGGTCGCAGCAGCCTACCCCCCGCGTGTAAGCGAGTGAACGTTCGCCGGACTAGGTCGCGCTCGACCGTGAGGAGAATCACCGCAGCAACGAAGCTAAGAGTGAGCCACGCACGCGACACTGGCAACTTCAGCATGAATGCTATAGCGGCGACGGCGAGGACACTTGCTCCAGAGGCGTGGAAAAGCCGTCCAAATTCTTCAAGTCGGCTAGTGACGAATCGTGAAGCGTAGAGCCGATAACGCGAAAAGAGGAGGATCCAGACTGGCAAGGTGACAACGCCCAGCAGCAAGTGAGAAGCGTCCGGGTGTTCATCCCGCATGCTCAGCCAACCGACGCGGACTACATAGCTGACGATCATGGCTAGCGCAACGGCAACCGCATCCGCACCCATCACGCAGACCTTAGGAAGCCGACTGGCTGCCGACTTGGAGCGGATGAACGGAACGGCGTCGACGCTGACAGCAAGGCCGCAGCAGGATTTGGAAGACGGTACCAAAGGACCGCCGTGCTTCTTCCCCAAGCCACTCTCCACTCTCCCGCCTGACCTCCCGAAGCATATTGGAGAAGCCGGCAACCCACAACCGGTAAACCTGGATCCACCGGTCAGTTGAGCAGCTGAGGGTCGCCCATCCGCGGAAAGCGCCTCCTGAACAGGGACGGCGTAAGTGTTCAGCTGGCCGACGGTGCGGGCGGCATCCACGGGTCGCCGTTGAAGAGGCGGACGAGGGCCTCGATGGCGGGGATGTCGTGCTTGCGAGTGGTGGACAGGTAGCTGCGTAGGTGGGC
>JALZBR010000335.1 GCA_030863485.1 Actinomycetota bacterium | reverse complement strand
ACCTCCAGGGGGAGGTGGCCGCCGACATCCATCCTCGCCACTGCAACGAGTCCCACACCCAACCAGCTCAGTCGCCGCAGTGGACGAGAAAGGTAGGGAGCGGCGACGGTAGCAAGGGCCGCGGCGGTAGCAACGTGGCCCGACGGGAAGCCGGCCTCCCCGGCGACCCTCCCGCTCAGCAGCAGTTCGGAAAGCAGCCTCCCCGCCTGGCGCCCACCAACCAAAACCTTGAACACGAGCGTGGACAGGGATGCCAAGGCACCCCCCAGCAGCAATGCGACAGCCAGACGGTAACGCCGCGTCAACAACGAGGCGGCTGCCGCTACGGCCACCGCCCCGCCGGCGCCGGCTTGCATCAGCACGAACAGCGGGACTGTGGCAACGTCGGGCAATCGGTCAACCAGCTCGGCGATGGCGAGCTGGATCGTCCCCGGGTCGGCTCTTCGCGCCGCGAGCGCGAGCAGTCCGAAGACCACGAGTCCGGCGATCAGCCGGAAGAGGTCGGCAGGGTGGCGAGAGAGAACCTCCGCCGTCGGCTTTCGCTCCCCTGCAGTAGCGACGCGGGCGTGCTTCCCGGGATCGGCGTCCTTCGCGCCGACCTCCACACCGGCCTCCGGAAGAAATGACCTCATCCCTCCGCCGATCGTCTTCGCTTCCCCTGACCGGTTGCGCTACTTCTCGAAGATCAAGAGGGCCAGTCCTCGGGACGCCCCCGGTCATGAACGTCGGCGCCTCCGGCAATCAGCACGGAGCATCTCGCGTAGTGCAGAGCCCGGGTCGCGACGTTTCCGAGGAACAGGCCGGGAAGCTGCGAATGGCCCGAACGTCCAAGGACTATGAGATCGGCTTTTTCCTCTGTAGAAAGGTCGGCGATCGCCTTGCCGGTGTGTCCATTAAGGGCGTCTACCAATATGTGCCGGGCCTCGAGTCCCTCGGATCTCAGCCCATCCACGACATCCTCCACAAAAGCGTCCAGCTCGAGATACGGTTCCGGGGACCACACCGCCGCGCCCGAGTAGCGCATCTCCGTGACGTGCACGACGAGAACCTCACTGCCCAGTTTGGCTGCCAGCTCCCTTGCTTCCGTTGCAGCCTCCTTTGACTGCGGGGAGCCGTCTACGGCCAGCAGAATCTTATTGAACATGACGTTCGTTACCTCCCAGATCGTCCCGGGCCGAACCGCTACGGCCCACCTAACAAGCCAACAGCGTTCCTCTCACCCATCACTCCCGTTCGTCGTTTTTGCGAGGCCCACGCGCTAACCCGGTCTCACCGGCCGGTATTCGGGGCGCCACATCGTCTCGTGCACCTGCTGGGGATGTGTTTCAGGCAGAGCCGCGAAGGGTCTCGAGCGCCGTATTGACGCTTGAAACCCCACGGACCTCCAGGTCGGAGGTCTTCACGTCTCGCACCTCCTCGGAGGGGACGAAGAGAAGCCGCGCCCCGGCGCGCCTGGCGGCGATCGCCTTTTCCGCGACTCCCCCAACGGGTCCCACCTCTCCCTCCGGATTGACCGTGCCAGTGGCCGAGATCGAGCGCTCCTGAGCGTCATCGGTAGCGTCTAGGGCATCGGCTATCGCCAGCGCGTAGGCTAGTCCAGCCGAAGGTCCTCCAATGTTGCCGCGCTGCCTGAACTGGATCCTGAACGGGAGCCGAACGCTCGGATCTCGGGTCGCGATCGCAACTCCAATCCCGACTCCATAGCCTGCCAGCGGAAGCCTCTCGCTAACGATACCCACGTCCTCGCGTTGCCCCTGACGCTCGATGCCGAGCACAAAGCTCGTGCCGGCGGGACTCGATCTGACCGCGTCCCTGAAGTCGCTTGCCGTGCGGATCGGCCTTCCGTCGACGGTTACCACGATGTCGCCCCGGCGAAGCGCCCGCGTGGCGGGTGAGGACGGGAGCACCCCCTCGACGGTGGCGCCGGAGCCACCCACCTGCACCGGCAAGCCGGCAGCATCTGCAGCGGCAGCCGCAGCGAGAAGCTGGTTTTCCTTGAACACCCCTTCCTGCTGCTGCTCGTACTCTTTGAGGTCAACGCCATTGGGAACGACCCGGCCGACCGGAACGACCTGTCGATCCGACCGCGCAATGGCAGCGAGCACCCCCAGGGCGTTTGCCTGCTCCAACCGAACGGACGTCAATAGATACCGGCCGCTGATGCGGTGGGTCGGAACCCCTTCGATCGTGAAGTCGCGAGTGATGTCGATGGACTCCCCCGGTGCGATCACCGCGAACGGCGGCGTGTAGAGAATCCCGGCCGCCAAGACCATGATCAGGCTGACCACCGCCCAGACGAACATCCCCTTTCGCCCCGCCGGCGGGGGTTCGGAAACCCCTTGCGCCCTCGCGACCTCCACGGTGCGGGCGAGGTCGCGACCGGAGACGATCCCGATCAGGCGCTCGTTGTCGACAACGAGTGCCCGGCCGGCGTCTCTCACGGCGTCGATCGCTTCCATGACGGGGGTGTCCGGGTGGACAACGGGCACCGCCCCGCCCTTGAGCATGACCTCCCCGACTCGTGCAGCCCGCCTCTCCGTCTCCGGGAGCAAGGCGATCTGGCGAAGCGCAACCAGCCCTACCGGCCGGCCGTGGTCGACGACGGGGTACGTGGAGTGGCGAGCTCCGTTCACCTGGCCGAGGAAGTCGATCACGCTCATGTCGGGTGGCACGACGACTGGGTCGGCCGTCATTACGTCGCGGACCCGTCGTCCCTCGAAGGCGCGCTGAAGAAGGATGACCGACTCCTCCGCGTCAGCTGCCTGGATGAGGAAGAAGCCCAGAAAGACCAGCCACAAGCCGCCCAGCCCGGTTCCCGAGACGAATCCCAGTACGCCGATTACGGTGAGCAACCCTCCGAACGCTTTTCCTGCACGAGCTGCCGACCGGGTCGCGGCGGCGAAGCTCTCCCGCCTCCAGAGCCAGGCGCGAAGGACTCTGCCTCCGTCGAGAGGAAGGGCGGGAATCAAGTTGAATCCGACCAGGATTGCGTTGATGTACGCCAGATACTCCGCTACTCCCCGAACCTCTCGCGGCACTGGGAGGGCGGCGACCGCGGCGAACGCCAGAACGAGCCCGACGGAAACGGCGGGACCAGCGACGGCGATTCTCAGCTCTGCGCCGGCGGACGGGAACATCCCCCTGAAGCGAGCGACCCCCCCAAACAGCCACAGCGTGATCCCATCGATCTGCATGCCCTCCTTGATTGCACGGAAGGTGTGTCCGAGCTCGTGGAGGACGATCGATGCGAAGAACAGAAGAGTCGTGACGATACCCATGAGCGCATACGTCGACGCGCCGAGCCCCGGAGATGCACCGGGAAACAAGGCGGTGGCGAGAGACCATGACAGTAAGCCGAATACCAGCAGCCAGGTCCAGTGGGCCCCTATCGGGATCCCCCGCACTCGCAGAAACGTGAAATTCGATTCCATTACTACCTCCTAGCGAGGTCTGACCGGCCTGGATGCCCCCTAATTGGAGGTCTCTTGGTACTTCTCGAGGGCGAGCGTGACCTGGCCGATGAGGTCGGCCAGGCTGAAGTCGTCCCAGATTCCCTTGAGCCGGAACGCGATCAGGTGGACAAAGACGATGCTCTGGCACGTCTCCTCGGCCGCCAGGTCGATCTCCTCTGGAGTAACCATCCCGCTTCCTTTCGTTTCGGGGGCCCCGCCCCTGCCGTCATTGACTTGCTGATGTGCGAAGACTCGCATTCGAGCGGGGGGACGTCTCCACGGGCAGCATCCATCTTGGGCTGAGGCCGGCCGGAATCTTGCGGTGCCTGCTAGCTGCAATCAGGCGAGGGGGCGGTAGGAGGGCGCGTCAGGAGGCCACGGGCAGGCCAGCGGTCAGCGTGAAGCCGAATATTGCGGGTAGCAGGGATGTGTACGCTTAGAACGTCTGCGATCCTGAAGGCATGTCCTTGCGCTGCCTCATCGTCGACGACAGCCCCGGCTTCTTACAGGCTGCTCGAGTTCTCCTCGAGCGGCAGGGCTTGAGGGTGGTCGGCGTTGCATCGACAACCGCTGAGGCTCTTCAGCGCCGAGATGAGGTCCGGCCGGACGTCACGCTCGTGGACATCGACCTTGGGGGCGAGAGCGGCTTCGATCTTGTGCGCCGGCTTAAAGCCGAAGAAGGTCACGGGAACTCAACGGTCATTCTCATCTCTACCCATGCCGAGGAGGACTTTGCCGAGCTGATCGCGGAAAGCCCCGCCGCCGGGTTCCTCTCCAAAGCCGACCTCTCGGCCAGAGCTATTGCGAACCTTGTTGAGAAGGCGAGCGACAGCCGCCTGGAACACTCCTGACTATTGGGCTTCCAAGAAGGTGATAACCGCGAGAACGCGACGGTGATCCTCGTCCGTCTCCTCGAGGCCGAGTTTTGTCAGGATGCTGCGGACGTGCTTCTCGACGGTCCCCTCCGTCACCCAGAGCCGGCGGGCGATCCCCGCGTTGGAGCGACCCTCTGCCATGAGAGCAAGCACCTCCCTCTCACGGGAGGTAAGCGGGGCGAGGGGATCCGCCACACGGCGGGCGGCGACGAGCTCCTGCACGAGGGCCGGGTCTACGACCGACCCTCCTTTGGCGATTCGGTCCAGGTTCTCGATGAATTCCCCCACGTCGGTGACGCGGCTTTTGAGCAGATAGCCAACCCCCCGCCCGTTGGCGAGTAGCTGCATCACGTGCTCGACCTCCACATGCGCGGAGAGGACGAGTATGGCGGTGTCGGGGAACTCCTCCCGGATCACGCGGGCCGCCTCGAGGCCCTCGAGCGAGTGACCCGGGGGCATCCGGATGTCAACGATTACGAGGTCCGGCGCCTTCTCACGAACAAGCGAAAGAAGCTCGGACGCGTCCCCCGCCTGGCCGGCGACCTGAAACCCCGATCGCTCGAGGAGGCTGGCGAGCCCTTCCCGCAGAAGGAGATCATCGTCTGCAAGGACGAGGCGTCCTCGGGTCGTTACTGCCATCTCATTTCGGTAGCTCTTCCGTCGCGTAGGATATCGGTTCCTCTGCTTTGGGATAGGCGCCTCGTGTGAAGGGTGGGCTGGGCCGCCGTACGCTGTTCGCGAGCTCCTTGCTCGCGGTCACTCTGGGCATTGCCTTCGCGTTCATGCTGGTCTCCATCGCTCAACTGCGGGAGTCCGTGCAGCTCGCCAGGCAGGCCGAGCAGGTGCTCAAGCTGGCGAACAACCTCGAGAGGCTCTTCATCGACCTCGAAACAGGCCAACGGGGTTTTGTGATTACAGGGGACGAGCGCTTTCTCGAGCCGTGGAACGCGGCGCGCACGGCCTTTCCCCGAGAGGCTCAGGTGCTGGAGCGATTGGTAGCCGACAATGCCGAGCAGCTGCGCCGGGCCGAGAACATCTCCGCCGCCGGTGAATCTTACGTCCGGGATTACTCGGTCCCCTTGATCGACGCGGCGCGTGCCGGCGATCCCTCTGCCCGCTCCCTTGCCGCAACCTCGGAAGGGAAGCGGCGGGTCGACGCCATGCGGGAGGAGTTCGACCGCTTCATCGCGACCGAGGAGGACCTCGCCAGGGGACGTCAAGAGCAAGCGGATACGGCAGCGCGGCGTTCGGCATTCGCGGCGATGGGGGGAGTCTCGGCATCTCTCCTCTTCATCGCGCTGTTCGGGGCCTACCTCACCCGCGCGGTCGTCCGCCCCGTCAGGAGAGCCGCCGCAATGGCCGCCCGGCTTGCGGGTGGCGACCTCTCTGCACGCATGCGGGAGACAGAGCATGGTGAGATCGGCGAGCTCGAACGCTCGTTCAACGTGATGGCGCAATCCCTGGAACAGGGCCGAGAGGAGCTCGGACGACTGGCTGAGGAGCAGGCCGCCCTGCGGCGAGTGGCGACCCTCGTCGCTCGCGGCATATCGCCCGACGAGATCTTCGCCGCCGTTGTGAATGAGGTCGGGGCGTTGCTGTCGGTTGATTTTGCCCATATGGGCCGGTACGACTCCGAAGGCACGGTGACGTGGATCGCGGCTTGGAGCAAGGCCGGCGAAGCGCTTGCCCTCGGCACGCCCCTCTCGCTAGACGGGGAGAGCGTGAGCGCCTCGATTGTGAAAAGGGGCCAGCCCGTGCGTATAGATGACTACTCGCAGGCGTCCGGCCCGCTCGCCGAAAGCATGAAGCAGATAGGCATCCGCTCATCGGTAGGGGGCCCTATCGTTGTCGACGGGCGGGTGTGGGGAGTGATGGTTGCCTCGTCGAGGGCCCCCCGCTCGCTTCCCCCCCAGACCGAAAGCCGGCTCACCGCTTTTACGGAGCTTGTGGCTACCGCGATCTCAAACGCCCAGGCTCGCGCAGATCTGGCCGCGTCGCGTGCCCGCGTCGTCGCGGCCGCCGACGAGAGCCGGCGGCGGATCGAGCGGGATCTACACGATGGAACGCAGCAGCGGCTGGTCTCGCTCGCCCTCGAGCTGAGGGGGGCAGAAGCGATGGTCCCCGACGATCTGAGCGAGCTGCGGAGCGACCTCGTACGGATAAGGGAGGGCGTGGAAGCTGCGCTCGACGACCTCCGGGAGATCGCCCGGGGCATTCACCCTCCCATCCTGTCCGAAGGTGGCCTTGGTCTCGCTCTCAAGGCTTTGGCTCGCCGGTCCCCGCTACCCGTGGAGCTCGAGGTCCGAATCGACTCCCGCCTTCCGGAGGTCGTCGAGGTGGGAGCGTATTACGTGGCATCGGAGGCGATGACCAACGCCGCCAAGCACGCCAAAGCCTCAGTCGCTCACGTCACTGCCGACGCCCGCGACGGCATCCTTCATCTCGTCGTTAGCGACGATGGAATCGGAGGAGCCGATCGAGCAAAGGGATCGGGACTTCTGGGTCTGAAGGACAGGGTCGAGGCGCTAGGAGGAAAGATCGATGTCCTCAGTCCGCCGGGTGGGGGAACCCGGATCAGCGTAGAGCTCCCGATTCCTGGTAACTGACGGTGCCGTTTTCACCTTCAGGGCCTCCTCACCTTCAGGGCAGCGGGTAAGCGCGAGATCCGGCTAGCCGGAGGTCAAGATGGGCGGTGGCACCGGCGACATAAGGGAATCCAAACGCGATGCTTATCCCTGAAGGAGGAGTGATGAGCAAGGTCGCAGTCGTGACGGGGGCGTCAGCAGGCGTGGGCAGAGCAACCGCCCGCCTCTTCGCCGCTCGAGGGTACGACGTCGCGCTCTTGGCCCGCGGCACGGCGGGCCTCGAGGCAGCTGCCAAGGAGGTCGAGGCGGAGGGCGCTCGCTCGCTTGTACTGCCAGCCGACATAGCCCACGTCGACGAGGTGGAGGCAGCAGTGGCGAAGACGGAGGACAAACTAGGCCCGATCGACGTCTGGGTCAACGACGCCTTCACCGCGGTTTTCGCCCCCTTCTGGGAGGTCAGCGCCGAGGAGTTCCGTCGGGTGACCGAAGTGACCTACCTTGGTTTCGTTTACGCCACGATGGCAGTCCTGCGGCCTATGCGTGCCCGCGACCGCGGCACGATCGTTCAGGTCGGATCTGCGCTAGCTTACCGGGGCATCCCGCTGCAGAGCGCCTACTGCGGCGCAAAGCACGCGATTCAGGGCTTCACCGAATCGTTGCGGTGCGAGCTCCTGCACGAGGGCAGCCGGGTGAAGGTCACGATGGTCCAGCTCCCCGCCCTCAACACGCCGCAGTTCTCGTGGGTCCTCTCCAGGCTGTCGCGGCATCCGCAGCCGGTTCCCCCGATCTACCAGCCCGAGGTGGCTGCCCGCGCCATCGTCCATGCCGCCAAGAACCCGAACCGGCGAGAGTGGTGGGTCGGAGGAACAACCGCAGCAACCCTGCTCGCGAACGCCGTCGTCCCCGGCCTGCTGGATCGGTACCTCGGCGCTACAGGTTTCGACAGCCAGCAGACCGACGAACCGGCCGATCCCAACCGCCCTGCGAACCTCTGGCGTCCTGCCGACGAGGATCACGACTACGGAGCGCACGGCGTATTCGACGAGCGTTCCCACACGCGCAGCTTCCAGTGGTGGGTCACCAGCCATCGCCGGACAGTCCTCGGTGCGATCTCGGCAGCTGCAGTGCTGGCGGCAGCGGCCGCAGCGCGGCGGTAGGCGGAGGTCCCGTCGGGACGTCGCGCCGATGAGCAGGCAGGCGAAGACCACTCGACGCAAAGTGGCTCACCCCTATCCCGAAATCGGCGATTACGCCCTCATTGGCGACTGCCACACCGCGGCGCTCATCTCCCGGGAAGCTTCGATCGACTGGTGCTGCATGCCTCGGTTCGACTCTGCCAGCGTTTTCGGGAGACTCCTCGACTGGGACCGGGGCGGACACTGTGTGATCAAGCCGGCAACCGACGATTTCCAGTCGTCTCGCTCCTATCTTCAGGACACCCTGGTGCTTGCTACGACCTTCGAGGCGCCCGGCGGGGAGGCGACGCTCTTCGATTGCTTCACCGCGAGGCGCGGGGGTGCGCGGCGTCCCTGGCGACAGCTGCTGCGGGTGGTGGAGGGGGTCCGCGGCACGATGGATCTCGAGGTCCTCATTCGCCCCCGGTTCGACTACGGAGGGGTGAAGCCATGGCTTCGCCGGCATGGGGAGGGGGTCATGAGCGCAATCGCGGGGGACGACGCCATCGTCGCCGCCGGCGACATGGACTTGGAGATCGTCGATCGCCACGATCTTGTAGCGGCGTTCACGATCCACGCAGGGCAGCGCCGGCGCCTTTCGATCGTCTACTACTCTCCCGAGGACATCGATCCCGACGTGCCCTCGCAGCCCGATGCCGAGGAGCTCGACCGCCGGCTCGAGGGGACCACCAAGTGGTGGCGCAGTTGGTCCGACAAGATCAGGATCTCAGGGCCGTACGGCCCTGAGGCCCGCAGATCGGCGGTGGTGCTCAAGGCCCTTGTTCACGCACCCACCGGCGCCGTTGTCGCGGCCCCGACGACTTCTCTTCCGGAGAGCATCGGTGACGAGCGCAACTGGGACTACCGTTACAGCTGGGTGCGCGACTCCCAGTTCACTGTCCGCTCACTCACACAGCTTGGGTGCATGGGCGAGGCGGACGCGTTCCGCCGGTTCATAGAGCGGAGCGCGGGTGGCAGCGCCGAGTCACTGCAGATCATGTACGGCCCCGGGGGTGAGCGCCGGCTGACGGAGATCGAGCTTGATCTCGAGGGCTACCGCGGCTCTCGTCCCGTGCGTGTCGGCAACGCCGCGTCCCAGCAGATGCAGCTCGACGTCTTTGGATACCTGCTCGACCTCGCCTGGCGGTGGCACGAACGCGGACGATCGCCCGATGACGACTACTGGCGGTTCCTGCTCGGGCTTGTCGACCACGCCATCGAGCACTGGGAGGAGCCGGACTGCGGCATCTGGGAGATGCGAGGAAGGCCGCAACACTTCGTGCACTCGAAGGTCATGTGCTGGGCCGCCGTCGACCGCGGGATCCGCCTGGCGCGCGAGTGCCTGCGCCAGGCGCCGTTCGAGCGGTGGGAGAAGGAAGCCGGCAGGATGCGGCGTCGGATCTTACGCGACGGCTACGACGAGACGCGAGGCGTTTTCGTCCAGGCTTTCGAGTCATCCGAGCTCGACGCGTCGCTCCTGCTCTTGCCCGCATACGACTTCATACCCTATGACGACGAACGCATGGTTCGGACGACCGACGCTGTGT
>JALZBR010000327.1 GCA_030863485.1 Actinomycetota bacterium | reverse complement strand
GGCCACCAGACCGGCGGCGACGAGGCGCCCCTCGATGATCAGGTAGGCCGTCCCGGCGGTGACGATCACTCCTAGAAGGGTGATGGCGTCGGCTCCGAATCCCCACCGGGACAGGGCTCGCCCAGTGGGCTGCATGAGCTTGTCCCAACCGTTTCGGATCTTTGCGTTCAGCACGGCGTCGATCCTAGACCCACGCCTTTGCGCACCCCCTAGAAACATCCGCCTGGGCGCGACTACGATTACTGCCCCTGCTCGGCGCTTCAGCACCGCAAAGGCAAATCAAGGGAGGGCGTGTGAATAGCTACCCGACGGAGAACATCCGCAACGTGGTCCTGGTCGGTCACGGAGGGTCCGGGAAGACGTCCCTGGCCGAGGCGCTGCTGTTCAAGTCGGGGGCCATCACGCGCATGGGCAAGACCACCGAGCGCAACACGGTGTGCGACTTCGACGAGGAAGAGCACCGCCGGCAGATCAGCATCAGCACGGCGCTCGCCCCCATCGACTGGCAGGGACACAAGATCAACGTCCTCGACGCACCGGGCTACGCGGACTTCTTCGGGGAGACGAGCGCGGCGATGCGCGTCGCAGATCTCGCGATCTTCGTCGTGTCGGGCATCGAGGGTCTGGAGGTACAGACACAGGTCGCATGGAACCTCGCGGACCAGTTGCGGCTCCCCCGTTTCATCTTCGTCAACAAGCTCGACCGGGAGAACTCGTCGTTCCGCCGCACCCTCGAGCAGTTGCGCGAGGCATTCGGTCTGGGGGCCGCGCCTATCTCGCTTCCGCTCGGAAGGGAGCACGACTTCCGCGGGGTCATCTCGGTGATCGACGAGGCGGCGTTTGCCTACGACTCAACGGGACAGGTGACGGAAGAGCCCGTGCCGGAGGATCGCCGCCCGCGCGTCGACGAGGTGCGCACGAACCTCCTCGACTCGGTCGCGGAGATCAACGACGAGCTCCTGGAGAAGTATCTCGAGAGCGGCGAGCTGACGCGCGAGGAGATCGTTTCATCCCTTCACGATGGGATCGCAGAGGCGACGATCTTCCCCGTCCTCGTGGGATCCGCAACCAAGCTCATCGGGGTAGACCGACTCGCCGACGTCACCGTCGCGGCCGGTCCCTCTCCCTTGGATCGCCCGCCGGTAGAGAGCGACTCGGGAGAAGCGCGCGAGGCGAAACCCGACGCACCCATGTCCGCGCTGGTCTTCAAGACCATGACCGATCCCTACGTCGGTCGGGTCAGTTTCTTCAAGACGTATTCCGGCATCGTGAGGGGCGACGGCACACTCCACAACGCGAGCCGCAACGTCGATGAACGAGTCGGCCACGTGTTCACGATGCGCGGGAAGACCCAGGAGCAGATGACCGAGATCGTCGCGGGCGACATCGGGGCCGTGGCCAAGCTCAACCACACCGTCACCGGCGACACGCTCGCGGACAAGGCCGCGCCGATCGTCCTTCCGGGCATCGAATCCCCGGAGGCTCTGCTCCCCAAAGCGATCCAGCCCAAGACGAAGGGCGACGAGGACAAGCTCATGATCGGCCTGCACAAGTTGATGGAGGAGGATCCCTCGCTGACCATCGAGCGCAGCGACGAGACGCACCAGACGATCCTGTGGGGCATGGGAGACGCGCACCTGGACGTGGTCCTCCACCGGCTCCATTCGAAGTTCGGTGTGGAGGTCGAACAGGTCCCGTTCAAGGTCCCCTACCGGACGACCTTCCGCTCGCGCACCGATGCCCTCGGTCGCCACGTGAAGCAATCCGGGGGTCACGGCCAGTACGGCATCTGCAACATCACCGTAGAGCCGCTGGGCCGGGGAGAAGGTTTCGTCTTCGAGGACAAGATCTTCGGAGGCGCGATCCCCCGCCAGTGGATCCCTTCAGTCGAGAAGGGTGTCCTCGCGGCCATGGAGGACGGCGTCGGAACGGGTTACAAGATGATCGACATCAAGGTCTCGCTCAACGACGGCAAGTTCCACAGCGTCGACTCGTCCGACTTCGCCTTCCAGATGGCAGGGACGATGGCCATGAAGGACGCGGCGGAAAAGGCCGGTGTATCCGTGCTCGAACCGATCTGGACGCTCGAGGTAATGATCCCCGAGGACCTCACCGGCGACATCATGGGCGATCTCCAGCGCCGGCGCGGCATCCCCGAGGGCATCGAGACCGTTGCAGGTGGACGTCAGCTCGTTCGAGCGCAAGTGCCGTTCGCGGAGGTGACGCACTACGCAACCGATCTGCGCTCCATCACCGGCGGCCGGGGCAGCTTCTCGTGGCGCTTCTCGCACTACCAGGAAGTGCCCCACGACCTGGCGCAGAAGATCCTCGACGCGGTGAAGGCCGAACCGACCCACGCCTGACTGGCTACACGTGGCCGCGCAACCGGTGGCTCTACGCGCCAGGCATCACGCGCTCGACGTGAAGAGCGGGCGCAGCTTTTTGTAGCTGTCGGCAAGCATCTCGGGCAGGACCTTCGTCTCGCCCACCACCGGCATGAAGTTCGTGTCTCCGCCCCAGCGCGGGACGACGTGCATGTGCAGGTGGCCGGGGACGCCCGCCCCCGCCACGTCGCCCAGGTTCATCCCGACGTTGTGCCCCTGCGTATTCAGCGCCTGCGTGAGGAGCCTCACGCAGCGCTGGGTCACCTCGATCATCTCGTGCAGCTCTTCTTTGTCGACCTCAGCCATGTCACCGACGTGGCGGCACGGCGCCACCATCACGTGTCCCGAGTTGTAGGGATAGGCGTTCAGCACGACGAAGATCCTCTCCCCCCGCCACAGGACCCCGTTCTTCTCGTCATCGTCTTCTTCCAGGTGGGAGCAGAAGAAACAGCCCTCGTCGTCTCCGGTCGTGGTCACGTACTGCGAGCGCCACGGGCTCCACATGCGCTCCACGAAAGGGCTACGACGGCTGCTCGACCACGCGCTGCTCGATCTCCTGAACGATCGCCTGCGCGAACTCATCGAGCGGCAAGACGCTCTTGTCCTTGCTCGAGCGGTGCCTGACGGCAACCGTGCCCGCCTCTTCCTCCGCGTCTCCAACGACGAGCATGTAGGGCACCTTCTGGAGCTGGTGTCGCCGGATCTTCGCGCCCATCGTGTCGTCCGAGGAATCGAGCTCGACACGCACGCGATCCGACCTCAATCGTTGTGCGACTTTCTCGCCGTATGCGATGTGGCGATCGGAGATCGGGATCACGGCCACCTGCAGCGGGGCCAGCCACGTGGGGAAGGCCCCCGCGAAGTGTTCGACCAGCACGCCGGTGAACCGCTCGATCGAGCCGTAGAGAGCGCGATGGATCATCACGGGTCGGACGCGCTCTCCGGCTTCGTTGATGTATTCGAGATCGAACCGTTCGGGCATCTGGAAGTCGACCTGGATCGTGGCGACCTGCCAGTAGCGACCGATCGCGTCGCGCACGTCGATGTCGATCTTCGGCCCGTAGAAGGTTCCGGCCCCCTCGTCCACCTCGAACCCTTCGCCCCACTTCTCGAGTGCGGTCTTGATGGCGCTCTCGGCCCGATCCCATTCCTCGTCGCTCCCGACGTACTTCTCGGGCCGGGTCGAGAAGTTGATGCGGTCGACGCCTAGCCCCACGGTTCCGTAGAGGGCCCGCACGAAGTCGAGCACACCGAGCATCTCGTCGATGATCTGGTCGTCGCGGCAGAAGATGTGCGAGTCGTCCTGCGTGAAGGAGCGTGCCCGCAACAAGCCGTGCAGGACCCCCGATCGCTCGAAGCGATAAACCGTGCCGAGCTCGCTGAACCGAGCCGGGAGCTCTCGATAGCTGCGCGTCTTGCTGGCGAACACGAGCAGGTGGAAGGGACAGTTCATGGGCTTCGCGTAATAGTCGCCGCCCTCGGCCTCCATCGGCGGGAACATGTTCTCCTTGTAGAACCCCAGGTGGCCGCTCGTCTCCCACAAGGTCGACTTCCCGATGTGAGGGGTGTAAAGGGGCTCGTAGCCGCGCTCGAGGTGCATCTCTCGAGCGAGATCCTCGAGCTCCTTGCGGATGAGCGACCCCTTGGGATGCCAGATGGCGATACCCGATCCCACCTCATCCGGCCACGAGTAAAGATCGAGCTCACGACCCAACTTGCGATGGTCGCGTCTCTCGGCCTCCTCGAGTCGGTGCAGGTACGCGGCAAGGGCATCTTTCGATTCCCAGGCCGTGCCATAGATCCGCTGCAACATCGGTTTGGTCTCGTCGCCGCGCCAGTAGGCGCCGGCTGAGCGCAAGAGCTTGAACGCCTTGATGCGACCGGTTCCGGGCAGGTGGGGGCCCCGACATAGGTCGATAAAGGCCTCTTCGCCCGCGCGGGTGTTGCGGTAGACGGAGATGACCGTTCCCTCCGCGGCCTCCTCCTGTGTGGGGTCTCCCGCGTCTACCCCTTCGATGATCTCGGTCTTGTAGGGCTGGTCGGCAAAGAGACGCAGGCCCTCCTCTCGGTCGATCTCCTGACGCTCGAACCGCTGGTTCTCTTTGACGATCGCCTGCATCTCCGCCTCGATGCGTTCGAGATCCTCGGGAGTGAAGGGCCGCTCGACGTCGAAGTCGTAGTAGAAGCCGTCCTCGATCGGGGGGCCTATCGAGTACTTCGTCCCGGGGTACAGGCGCAGGACCGCCTGAGCCAGGACGTGGGCCGTCGAGTGTCGCACCACCTCGCGACCGAGATCGTCCTGCGCGGTTACGACCTCCACGGACGCGTCGGCCTCCGGGACGTAGGAGAGATCGCGCTGCTTTCCGTCGACGAGAAGGATGATCGGGGCCTGGGCGCCCGCGCCCTTCGCAAGGGCGAAGCCGTCCCGTTGTCCGTCCGCGGTGGTGGAGACGCTCATGGACGTGATGCTATCCGCGCCCGTGGCCCCTTCCGATGAAGAGACGGCGGAGGTTCAGCACATGCAGTCGTCCCTGGAGGCCCTGGTTCCACTGGTTCCGTGGCTCCACTGGTTCCACTGGTTCCCGTGGTTCCACTTGTTCCCGTGTTCCGATCAGGAGGAAGTGCACCACGGGCACCACCGACACCACGGATACCAGACACCTCCGACACCCTCAGACACCGGATGAACCAAATGCCCGCCTGCAACCGATCGGGCCTTCGGAGAGTCTGGACTTCGAAGAAGTCGAGCGCTCTGGTGGGAGACCGGGATGTGGCGAAGGTTCCGAGTGCGGTGCTGCCGGCCATCGTGGGGGCCGGATCTTCCCGTGGATGACGGTCGGGTCCGGAAAGGAGTGCAAGAAGTGGGCCTATACGACTCTGAAGAAGGCCCGAACCTCATACGCGTCGAGCCACGCCCAAGGGCAGTTTCGAGCCGTACCTCCGAGAACCGAGGAACCTGCTGCCAGGTGTTAGGCGGCTTCCTGCTCCATATCGGGCGAATACCCACCCGAGCGCGCGAGACCGTTCAACTTTGCCCGGTGATAAAGAGCCTTGCGACCGGCCTCGACCTTCGAGGGGTCACCCCCCCACGCGGCAAGCGAAGGCGCCTGCAGAGCGCGGCCGTAAGAGAAGCTCAGCTCCCACGGGTGACTGCCGAGCTTGTTCATCGCGTCGAGGTGTGCGGTGGCCTCTTGGTCACTCTGCCCCCCCGAAAGGAAGACGACCCCGGGGATCTCGGCGGGCACGTTCTCCGTCAGACATCTGACCGTCTCGCGCGCGACCTCTTCGACACCGGCCCGGTCCTCGACGTCCGTACCCGACAGGACCATGTTGGTCTTCAACAACGTGCCCGGCAGATCCACCCTGTGGAGGCTCAGCTGCTGGAAGAGCGCCTCGAGCGTCCGCGCCGTGACCTCGTAGCACCTCTCGATCGAGTGTGAACCGTCCATGAGGACCTCAGGCTCGACAATGGGTACGAGCCCCGCCTCCTGCGAGAGCGCAGCGAAACGCGCTAACGCATGTCCGTTCGCGTGAAGACAGAAGTCTGACGGGAGGTCGTCGCCGATGGCGATCACCGCGCGCCACTTGGTGAACCGAGCCCCTAAAGACGCGTACTCGTCCAAGCGATCCCGCAGCCCATCGAGTCCCTCGGTGATCTTCTCTCCCGGGAACAGGGCAAGGTCCTTCGCACCCTTGTCAACCTTGATCCCCGGGATGATTCCTCTGCCGGAGAGGACCTCGGCGAAGTCGACCCCGTCCGAGCTCTGCTGACGCAGTGTCTCGTCAAACAAGATCACCCCGCTCACATACTCCTCGAGGCCCGGCGTCCCAAAAAGCATGTCCCGGTAAGCCCGTCGGTTCTCCTCGGTCGATTCGATCTGAATGCTCTTGAACCGTTTCTCGATCGTGGGGAAGCTCTCGTCCGCTGCGAGGATCCCTTTGTTCGTTGCTACGAGCGCCTCGGCGGTCGACTTCAGATCGGGGGTCATACCTATCTCCTCCTCGGAGCGCGATACGGGGGTTTCTTTCACTTTAAACGAGCCTTAATGTCCGAGCATGGGCAACATCGACAGCGTCAAGGACTTCTTGCGCGGCCAGAACCTCGAGCAGTTGGGGCGCGTCAATGAGGCGATCGACCTCTACGAGAAGGCCGTCGCAGATGCCTTTGACTCCTCCGGCCCCTACGACCGGCTCATCCGCCTCTATGCGGACCGGGCCCGGCACGCAGACGTCGTGCGAGTGGCCGAGTCGGCGCTCGACAGCGTCCACACCTATCCCGACAAGATCGGGTGGTACGAGCTGATGCGGGCCGAGGCCATCAAGGCACAGAGCCGGGTGCCCAAGGCGATCCGCAAGGGAGCCGCCGGGACCGACCGGTGAACCCTCTCCACCACAAGCTGCTGACTCTCATCGACGAACGGGGCTCACTGCCTTTCGCGGAGTTCATGGACATCGCCCTTTACGACCCGGAGCACGGCTACTACTCGGGCGGCGGCGAACGCACCGGGTGGCGCGGCGACTTCCTCACGTCGCCCGAGCTCGACCCCGCCTTCGGGATTTTGTGGCTGCGGGGGCTCGAGCAGATCTGGGAGGTCTCGGGGCGGCCCACGCGCTTCGATCTCGTCGAGGTGGGTCCCGGCGAGGGCGGATTCGCGGCCGCGCTGCTCGAAGAGGCGGACGGACCTTTCGCGGATGCCCTGAAGGTCACGCTCGTCGAGCTCAGCGACGAGCGGCGAAAACGCCAGCGGAGGAGGCTGGGCGACCTCTCCGTGTCCTGGGCCCGCGGCCTGGAAGAGATCGACGCTTTCGCATCCGGATGCGTGTTCGCCAATGAGGTGCTGGACAACCAGCCGATCCATGTCCTGCGAACAGAAGACGGCGAGCTGCTCGAGCTCCACGTGGCTCAGGAGGACGGCCGGCTCGTGGAGCAGTGGCGGAAGTGCTCCGATGCCCGAACGATCGAAGCTGCGGGAGGGTCGACCAGCGAGGCCAAAGGAACGATCGAGGTGTCTCCTGCGGCAGACGCTCTGGTCGAGGCCTGTGCTTCGCTCGTGAAACGTGGGGCCGTGGTCTTCGTGGACTACGGGCGAGATGGCGCCGTCCACCACGGCGGCAGCGTCGTGACCTTCTCCTCCTCGGGTGTCGATTCTCTGCGACTAGACGAACCCGGCAGCCGCGACATAACCGCGCACGTGGACTGGGACTCCGTGCGCCGGGCATTGGTTCGGGCCGGGTTGGAGACGGTGGGACCAGAGAGGCAGCGAAGCATCCTGCTCGCCCTAGGGGCGGCGGCCCTGGATGGCGACCTGCGAAAGGCTCACGGTGAGAACCTCGAGAGGGGCCGGGGGGCGGCCGCGGTGCGGATGCTGTCGCGTCGCCAGGCGCTACGGGCCCTGCTCGATCCGGGCGGCCTGGGTCGGCTTCAGGTCTTCGCCGGGTTCAAGGGAATCGAGGTCCCGCCCTTCCTGAGACAAAAAGAAGACCGGCCGTGAGTCCGCGAGTCTTGGATGCGGTCGCGGACCGGCCGGTCTTTGAGATCTCGTGGTCTCTTAGCTCGAGAGCTCCTTCTGGCTCCCTACCTCGATCGAGATTTTCTTCGGCTGGATCTCCTCCGCGTAGGGGATGACCAGCTCGAGGACGCCGTTGTCGAAGCGGGCGTTGATCTTCTCGAGGTCGAGGCCCTTGCCGATGGCCACCCTCTGGGTGAAGTCACCGTAGAACGAGCCCCTGCGAACGAACCGCACCTTCTCGGCGTCCCAGTTGAAACGACGGTTCCCGTTGATGAGAAGGACGTTCTCCTGCACCGTGACCTCGACGTCGTCGGGGTTCACGCCGGGCAGGTCCATCCTGATGACGAGCTTGTCGTCGGCGTGGAACACGTCGGTCGGGACGTCGTGAGCCGTGGTTGGCCACTGCATCGCAGGGCTGGAACCCCAGAAGCTGTTCACGAGGTCCTCGAAGCTTCTCCGATTCTCTGAAAGACCGTTTGGACGCATGTCGACGCACCTCCTCTGCTCTTGGAACTTCCCACGTCTTGCCCCCGTTGTATAGCACAAACATGGTGGCTTTGTCAACATAGAATCTATGTCTCTATGACTTAGGTTCCCCTAGTCGGGAGGCGTGCCGACCCGGGTCGTCCCGAAGGCGTCGAGCACCCTTCGTTCCCATATCGTCGAGTAGGCCTCGCCCCTCTGGCCCCTCTTGGTGCAGTGGGCCAGCTCGTGGGCGAGGATCACCGCCCAGAACTGTCGCACCGTCGGCGGGGGGGCCGACAGGCGGCCCTGGGAGTAGTAGACCTGCTGCCGAGAGACGTCGTTTTCGATCGCCTGTGAGAAGATCATGATGTCGCAGAAATAGCCGGGATCGCGACCCAGCTTCACGCTCATCACCGAATCGGCGAGGCGGCCGTCCTCGAGGATCCTTCCAGATCCGGGCCGCGTGGCTATCTGAACCGAGGCAACGCTCCTGGTGAGCTCTTTCCAGAAGCCGAGATCCTTCAGATCCTTCACGGCGCGGTCGACCCGGCGTCGGTCGGATGCCGTCAGAGCGAGGTTCTTGTAGGAGACGCGCTCCGGGCGGGTAGGGGGCCTCGTGCGCGGCTTCGTCCGCTCCGTTTCGGCCGGCTTGGGCTTGTCCGACGTGCGCTCGGCACGACTTGGAGCCGCTCGGGGCGGCCCGGAGGGTGGGCTCTCGCACGCTCCCAGCGT
The DNA here is from genome assembly GCA_030863485.1 of Actinomycetota bacterium. The sequence continues at coordinate 35,464 of JALZBR010000327.1, read as the reverse complement.
CAGTGCGGCCAGGAGAATGAGAGCCAGGGACGTTCGCCCTCGCATCAGTAGCCCGCCTCGACGTCGACGAGTCCCTCGAGTGGCCGTCCGCTCGCGAAGGCGGCCGCGTTTCGAGCGACCAGGTCGGTCAGCTCCGGCAACGCCATGTCCCAGGTGTTCGCAACGTGAGGGGTGATGATCACGTTGTCGAGCTCCCAGAGGGGATGGTCCTCGGGCAAGGGCTCGGGATCGGTGACGTCGAGGGCCGCTCCCCCGATCAGGCCCCCTGTCAAAGCCTCCACCAACGCGGAGGTGTCGATGAGGACACCGCGGGCCACGTTCACGACCCAGGCGTGGCCGGGCAGAGAGCCCAGCACCTCTGCATCGACTACGCCCTTCGTCTCCGGCGTCACGGCCGCGGCAAGCACGAGGAAGTCAGCTCGTCCGGCCACGTCACCGAGCCGATCCGACGTGACCGTCTCGATCGAACCCTCCAGAGGTCGTCCGGAGCGATTCACCCCGATGACCGTTGCACCGAACGCCGTCGCCATCGGAACGAGTGCGGTGCCTATGCCGCCGGTTCCGAGCACCACGATCGACTTGTCCTTCAGTCTGGTCTCGGGGCGCCCCAGGCCTGCCGGTTCCCATTTGCGAGCGCGCACGTGGTGGTGGAGCTGCCTGCCCGCCGCGAGCATCAGGGCGATCGCATGCTCCGCGCAGGAGTGCCCATAGATGCCCTTGGCGCAGGTCCAGGTGCGGTCTCGATCGATGGCCCCCGCTGCAACGAACGCTTCGATCCCCGCAAAGGGCAGCTGCACCCACGAGGCCGGGCTCGCCTCGAGCGTCTGCTTCAGCCCCTCCGGATCCGACGGATCCGTCCAGACGAGCCCGTGGGCATCTCGGGGCTCGACCACTCTGGCGCCCGCGTCCCGCACCGCCTTTATCAGGCCGTCCTCGGAGAAGGGTGCTAGGGCGATCCCAGGCGAATCCACACCTCAATTAGAGCAGGGGCTCGTGCGCCTCCTGTACCTCGCTGGCACCGCAGGAGGGGCACTCGGGCGTTTCCTGATGAGTTGGGAAGACATCGCCACACACCCCACACCTGTAGACCACCAGATCGGAGCGATCACTCATCACAGGGCGATGTCACGAGGTTCCAAGAGAGACGAGCGTCTGTCGCAAGCCCTCGTCGAGCGGACGAGAGGAGTAGTCGAGCTCCGAACGCGCCTTGGAGTCGCTGGCCCAATAGGTCACGCCGTCGGACGACCGGATGAGCTCACGGAGGTTGGGAGGAAGGCCCATCGCCTTCGTTACGAGAGGGGCCATGGGGATACACGCCTTCACGAGGTGGCCGGGGATCGTTATCCGGGGAGGCTTGCGCCCCGTCAACCGCGCCGCTCGGCTCACCAGGTCTCCCAGTGTCCCGATCTCACCACCCAGCACGTAGGACTCCCCCACTGCCCCCTTGTCATGAGCGGCGATGATGCCCTCGGCCACGTCTTCGACGAAGCAGAACGTGAAACCGACTTCCGGGAAGGTGAGGAATTTGAGCTTGCCGGTCGCCATCTGAAGGACGAATGTCCCTACCTCGGACTCGTCTCCAGGCCCGTATACGGCGCCGGGTTGCACGATCACGATCGGGGCTCCCTGTGCGATCCGCTGCTTTGCGACCTCATGTGCCTTGTACTTGGTCTCGTCGTAGCAGGACAACCAGTCCCCGGGCCTGCGTTGGAAACTCTCGTCCACGACCTCGCCCCGCGTGTTACCGAAATAGCCGATGGTCGACACGTAGACGATCTTGGGGACTCCCGCTGTGGCCGCGGCGTCAATAGCGCGTTGGGTCCCGCCTACGTTCGCCTCGTGCATCGGGGGACACTCGGAGCTGGGGACGCCGACCTTGTAGACGGCCGCGATGTGGAACACCGCATCGCAACCGGCCATGGCCTCGCGCATGACCTCTTCATCCGAGAGATCACCTTGGACGACCTCACAGCCGAGCTTCTCGATCTCGGCGGCCTTGCGAGGCGAGCGAACGAGCGCGACGACGTCGTCTCCTCGCTCGCGCAGCTTCCGGACTACGTAACCGCCGATAAAACCGGTGCCACCGGTAAGGAAAGCCTTCATGGATCCAGCCTAGACGCGGGGGGCCCGGGGGGGCCTAGTCCAGCTCCCCGCTCCCATAGCTTCAGCTCAGAAGATCAGGCGCCGGCCCCCGGTGTGCTCACCTTTTCGAAGTGCAAACCGGCATCCGTTGCATCGATCCTGACGGCGTCTTCCTCCCGGAACGTCCCGTCCAGTAGGCGAAGCGCAAGCTCGTTCTCGATCTCGCGTTGTATGAGTCTCTTGAGAGGGCGCGCTCCGTAAGCTGCGTCGTAGCCCTTTTCGGCGAGATAGCGCCGGGCCTCGTCGCTCACGAAGAGCTCGATCTTGCGTTGCGCGAGACGCTCCAGCACGTGGCTCAATTGCACGTCCACGATCGAAGCCAGGTCCTCGCGGGTGAGGCGATGGAACAAGATGATCTCGTCCAGCCGGTTGAGGAACTCCGGCTTGAAGGCATCTCGGACCGTCGCCATGACCTTCTCCTGGTAGTCGTCCTCGGACAGAATCCACTGCGCCCCCAGGTTCGAGGTCATGATGATCACGACGTTCTTGAAGTCGACGGTGCGCCCGTGCCCGTCGGTGAGCCGGCCGTCCTCGAGGATCTGCAGCAATGTGTTGAAGACGTCGGGATGGGCCTTCTCGATCTCGTCAAGGAGAAGGACGGCGTACGGGCGACGCCGCACGGCCTCTGTCAGCTGTCCCCCTTCGTCGAAGCCGACGTAGCCCGGAGGCGCCCCGACCAGCCGACTCACGCTGTGCTTCTCCATGTACTCGCTCATGTCGAGCCGGATCATCGCCTTCTCGTCGTCGAAGAGGAATTCCGCAAGGGCCCTAGCCAGCTCTGTCTTGCCTACGCCGGTGGGGCCCAGGAATAAGAAGGACCCGATCGGACGGTTCGGATCCCCGAGTCCCGAACGCGCTCGGCGAATGGCGTTGGACACGGCCGCGACCGCTTCATCCTGACCGATCACCCTCTCGTGGAGCCCGTCCTCCATGGCGACGAGCTTGTGGACCTCGCCCTCCATGAGCTTGGTGACCGGGATGCCCGTCCACCGGGAGACGACCTCGGCAACGTCTTCCTCGTCGACCTCCTCCTTGAGGAACTTCCGCTCCCGCTGGAGCTCGCCCAGAGCGTGGTTCAGCTCCTGGATGGTTCGCTCGAGCTCGACCATCCGGCCGTAGCGGAGCTCGGCGGCCTTGCTCAGGTCCCCGTCGCGCTCGGCGCGTTCGGCTTCCCCGCGCACCTGCTCGATCGCGGCTTTCTGTGACCGGATCTGATCGATGACCTTCTTCTCTTCCGCCCAGTGGGCTTTCATGCCGTCCATCTGCTCGTGAAGACCGGCGAGATCCTGCTCGAGCAGATCGAGACGCTCTTTCGAGGCGGGATCCGTCTCCTTCGCGAGCGCGGCTTTCTCGATCTCGAGCTGCTTGGCCCGTCGATCCAACACGTCGATCTCCGTCGGCATGGAATCGATCTCGATGCGCAGGCGAGAAGCGGCCTCGTCCACGAGGTCGATCGCCTTGTCGGGAAGGAAGCGCCCGGTGACGTAGCGGTCGGAAAGAGCGGCGGCCCCGACCAGCGCGGCGTCCTGGATTCGGACCCCGTGGTGCACCTCGTAACGCTCTTTGAGGCCGCGCAGGATGGCGATCGTGTCCGTTACCGAGGGCTCCCCGACGACGACGGGTTGGAAGCGCCGCTCCAGAGCCGGATCCTTCTCGACGTGCTTGCGATATTCGTCGAGCGTCGTAGCGCCGATCATGCGCAGCTCCCCGCGGGCCAGCATCGGCTTGATCATGTTCCCTGCGTCCACGGCTCCCTCGGCCGCGCCCGCGCCCACCACGGTGTGGAGCTCGTCGACGAACGTGATGATCCGTCCCTCGCTCTCGGCGATCTCCTTGAGCACCGCCTTGAGACGATCCTCGAACTCGCCGCGGTATTTGGAACCGGCGACCATTCCGCCTATGTCGAGGGCCACCAGGCGTCGGTTCTTCAAGGACTCCGGGACGTCGCCGGCCACGATCCGGTTCGCAAGCCCCTCGGCTATGGCCGTCTTGCCGACGCCGGGCTCTCCGATCAGAACCGGGTTGTTCTTCGTCCGCCGGGAGAGGACCTGGATCACGCGCCTGATCTCCTCGTCACGGCCGATGACCGGATCGAGCTTGCCGGCGCGAGCTGCCTCAGTCAGATCGCGACCGAAGCGTTCGAGCGCCTGGTACCTGTCCTCGGGGTTCTGGTCGGTCACGGACTGCGAGCCGCGCACCTCTTTCAAGGCCTCCAGGACCTTCGCGCGCTCGATCCCGGCCTTCGTCAGAAGCTCCGCCACGTCGTCTCTTTGCTGCAGCAGGCCGAGAAGCAGGTGCTCGGTCGAGACGTAAGAGTCACCGAGGGCCTCGGCCTCCTCTGCCGCCATGTCCAGAAGCGAGCGCGAGGACGCGGAGAGGAACGTCTCGGTCCCCCCATATACCTTCGGGATGGCGCCGACGATGTCGTCGAGGCGACCCAGCAAAACGCGCGGATTGATGCCGAGCTTCTGCAGTAGGGGGAAGACGACGCCGTCGGTCTGGCCGACCAGTGCGGCCAGGATGTGCGCGGGCTCGACCTGCTGGTGGTTGCGCTCCGAGGCGAGCCGCTGGGCCTGCCCGAGCGCTTCCTGTGACTTAACCGTGAGCTTCTCGATGTTCATAAGTGGCCTCCGTTTTCGCTGCCTCTGACGGTTGTTTGGATCGGTATATGAGTGCTCTTTATTATGATATCTAAGTGTCTATAAGTCAAGTCTGCCCCCTGGGAGGGCGGTGGTATCTTTTTGCCGGTCTCGCCGGGGAGGGCGCGACGATCTTCGGAACCCAAGGAGTCGGGATGTCGCTCGATTTCAATTACCCGCTCACGCGCTACGCATATAGACCTCTCTCCCGCCCGCTGGCGGGCTTGCTGGCGCGCACCTTCGTCACCCCCATCCAACTCACCTGGCTGAGCGCCGTGTTCGCCGGCGCCGGGGGGGTCGCCTTCGGTTTCGGTGAGTACGTCCTGGGGGTCGGCCTCACCCTGGTCGGCCAGATAGCGGACTGTGCGGATGGGGATCTGGCGCGCATAACCGAACGCAGCTCGCGTTCGGGGGCCTTTCTCGACAGCGTCCTGGATCGGTGGACCGACGCTGCTCTCGTGGTCGGTCTGGGCTTCTCGGACCCCGACCGATACGGCACCGCCGCCGCTCTCGCCCTGGTCGGGGCCTTTCTCGTCAGCTACGCCAGGGCCCGGGCCCAGTCGCTCGGAGCAGACTGTCCCGAGGGCATCGCCACCAGAGACGTGCGGATGCTGATCCTCATGATTGCGGCTCTTTTCGACTTCATCCTCTGGGGCCTCTGGGCGGTCGCGGTCCTGGGCTTCATCACCTCGGTTCAGAGGATGGTCTGGGCCATGAGGGCCCTGGACAAGTTCGACGCCACCGAGCGGATGCGCGACCGCCTGAGGGACCGGGCACCGGAGCCCGAAGAGGCCCCCGAACAGTAGGAGCCAGACCCCCACCGGGCCGACGGCACGGTTTAACTTGCGGGAAGTGGAACCCACTTTGCTGGTAGTGGAAGCGGATCTTCTCGGTCTCGCCCGGGTCGAGGCGGCCGCGGCTCAGGCAGGGCGCACTGTGAGGTCGGTGACGCTCGAGCGCCTGTTCGAGACCCTCGAGCATCATGAGACGTCGCTGGTAGTGGTCGATCTCGACCGCGGCCGAGGGGAGGCTTTGGACGGTCTCGACAGGGCGAAGGCGGCCGGGATCCTCCGGGCAAGGGTGGTCGCCTACGTCTCGCACGTCGACGAAAAGCTCGGCGCGGAAGCTCGCTCGCGCGGATACGAGACGTGGCCGAGAGGGCGGTTCTGGAGATCGCTAGAGGCGCTCTTTCGGTCTCTCTAGGTGGGACTTCCTCCGGACTGGAACACGGCCGAACCGGCCCGGCCCAGCTCATCTGTAACGAAGGCGGCCAGATCGCGCGCCTCCGACTCCGGTATGGACATCACGCAGCGCGCCTCGTTGCCCACCCAGACGCTGAACCGGACGTGCCGGCCCGGGATCGTCACGGATCCCTCGGGGCTCTCGAAGACCTGCTCCTTCAGGTAGCAGGTGACCCGCAGGAACGCTCCCTCTGGATCCCCGTCGCTTACCTTTACGCCCGGGAAGTAGCGCGCCGCTTTGACCCGGCCCGAGTCCTCGAGGAGATGCGCGGGCAACGATCCCCCGCAGCGGACACAGAAGGCGTGTGCGGCCGGTTGGGACAAGCGGCACTGGGGGCAGAAGATGTCTTGCATTCCTCACCTCGCCTCTCGCGCGGGATCGGCCCCCAAGATATCCCCTATCCGGGGGCCGTGCGAAGCGCCCGGTTCAAGCCGGCGAGATCCTCGACGAACGCCTTCATCTCGAGGTTGCGGGACTCGTCGTCACGCGCCCTCAGGATCGAAGACGGATGGACGGTCGCCATGACCAGCTCGGCGAGCGGAGAATCCAACAACTCCCCGCGCCGCTGAGTCACCTTGAAATCCTTCCCCAGCAGTCCCTGAGCCGCGGACGAGCCGAGACATACGATCGCTCGGGGGCCCACGGCCCGGATCTCACCCTCGAGCCAGGGCTTACAGGCGTTGATCTCGCCCATGTTCGGTTTCTTGTGGATGCGTCGCTTGCCTCGCGGCTCCCACTTGAAGTGCTTCACGATGTTGGTCACGTACGCCTTCGTTCGGTCGATCCCCGCCTCCTGCAGCGCATCGTCCAGCAAGCGTCCGGCCGGTCCCACGAAGGGCTTCCCAGCGAGGTCCTCTTTGTCACCCGGCTGCTCCCCGACGAACATGACCTCGGCGGTCACTCCACCTTCGCCGAACACGGTCTGAGTGCCGGACTCCCAGAGAGGACAGGCCCTGCAGCCAGACGCGGCTGCGCGCATCGACTCGAGGTCGTCGGTATGCGGAACCAGTGGGGCCGCCGTCTGTCTTCCCTTCGACATCTCCCCCTCCCCCTTGCAACTCTTGTTAGTCGAGAACGAAAGTCCTCGATCTTTAGCGGTAACGCTCCCAGATGAAGATGATGTTGCCGGCCTCCGAGAACACGTGGGCAAGCTTCCACCCGTCTTCGTACCGGTCGTTCAGTTTGCGCTGCAAGGCGTTCATGTTGATGTCTCCCTTGTTGACCTCGGTCTCGTAGTGATCGCTCATCCGCATCTCCTCTCGCTTATAGGGGCTCTGCGCCACCCTACGGCGCTCGGGATTCGGACGTCCTAGGTAGGGTCGCGGTCGTGAAGCTCGTCACCGGGATCGAAGACGGCGTGAAGCTGTTCATGGGGGGCACGCTCCAGGTTGGGGGCGACCTCATGCTCTCGGCGCGCCCCATGAACTCCTTCGATCGGCCCCAGAGCTGAACCACGTGAGCGAAACGATGCGCGCGGCCAGGTTCGTCACACCTGGGCGCGGGGTCGAGGTCCAGGACGTCCCATGCCCCAAACCCGGCCCCCTCGACGTCCTAATCAGGGTGGAAGCGTGCGGCATCTGCCTGTCGGACGTGCACCTGTTCGACGGCTCCATCCCGCCGGTTATCCAACCGGTAACGCCGGGACACGAAGCATGCGGCGTGATCGAGGAGCTGGGTGAGCTCGTGTCCGGGTGGCGCGTGGGCCAACGGGTGTCGCTGATGGGGGGACGTCCCTGCGCCCGGTGCCCGGCGTGTCGGACCGGCCGCATGGACGCGTGCCAGAACCTGCAGATCATGGGGTTCCATTACGACGGGGCTTGGGCCGAGCTCGTCGTCGTCCCCTTCTACTGCCTCACCGAGGTGCCGAACGAGATAGTCCCGGAGCAAGCAGCGATCCTTGCGGACGCGGTCGCGACCCCCTATGCGGCAATCAGCGAGCGAGCCGCGCTACGGCCCGGCGAATCGATCGGTCTCTGGGGCATTGGGGGTCTAGGCACACACGCGGTACAGATCGCCCGGCTCTTGGGCGCAGGCTTGATCGTGGCGATCGACCCCCTTGCGAGTGCGAGAGAAAGGGCCCTCGCTCTTGGGGCAGACGCGGCCATCGATCCGACAACGCAAGACGTCGTCGGCGAGATCACTGCGCTGTCGTCCGGGAACAAGCTCGACGTCGCGGTGGACCTCGTGGGCGCGAACGCAGTGATGAAGCAGGCCGTGCATTGCCTGGGGAGCCGCGGTCGCGCGGTCATGGTGGGACTATCGCTCGAGGCCCTGGAGCTGGGGCCGGGGATCCTCCTCGGCGTTCAATCTCAGTCAGTGCTCGGGCATCTCGGGTACCAGAAGAAACATCTCGACGACCTGGTGACCTTGCTTGTCCGGGGCCGTCTGGACCTGAGTCGTTCGATCACGGACGTCCTGCCGCTCGAGGACGTCGCCCAGGGCGTCGACCGGCTCGCAAACAAGGTCGGCGACCCCGTTCGCTTGATCGTCCGGCCCTAGGCACCTCCCTCTCCGGACTTGGGAAGATCTTTCTCGCAAATACGGGGTAAGCCCCGAACGTCTGGGAAGGATCGGCGGATGGAAGACACGATCGTCTGCGGTGGCGGTGCGGCCGGGTTGTCCGCCGCGACCTGGCTCGGCCGCTACCGGCGCAAGACCCTGGTGCTCGATACCCAGAAGCAGCGCAATCGCTATACCCAGAGCGCGCACGGCTACCTCGGCAGCGACGGGATGTCACCGGACGCACTGTTGGACGCGGCCCTAAAAGACCTCGAGCGATACAACACAGTCGACGTCCGAACAACCCCCGCCGAGTCGGCCCGACGCGAAGGTGAAGACTTCATCGTGTCGGCCGGTGACGAGGAGATCAGGTGCCGCCGGCTGTTGCTGGCGACCGGAGTCGAGGACGAGTTCCCTCGAGTGCAGCACTTCGAAGAGTTCTACGGGAAGACGATCTTCCACTGCAGTTGCTGCGATGGATACGAGGCCAGCGATATGAGCGTGGCGGCGATCGGTTGGAGCGCCCACGTTGCCGGTTTCGCGCTCGACCTCCTCGACTGGGGCGCGCGGGTCGTGCTTCTCACCGACGGCCGCAGCTTCGAAGGTGACGAGACGTGTCGCTCTGCACTCGGTCGTCACCACGTCGAGATGTTCGAAGAGCCAGTCGCAGAGGTCTTGGGGTCGGGCGACGTGATGGAAGGTCTCCGCCTCGAGGACGGTCGTGTCATCGAATGCGATCGCGCGTTCTTCTCCATCGCGCACAAGCCGCGCACGCAGCTCGCCAAGCAGCTCGGCTGTGAGATCGACGACGAGGGCTACGTCGCGATCGACGAGCACGGCGAGACCTCCGTATCCGGCGTGTACGCGGCAGGAGACGTCACCCCCGGCGAGCAACTGCTTCAGACCGCGACGGCCCAGGGGGCGGTGGCGGGGATCGCCTGCGCCATGTCGTTGCGGGGCGAGTACACGAGCCCCGCGGCCCCCAAACCGGGGCCCGATCCCGAGAAGGAGCTGAACGGCTCTTCATAGGATCGCTTCGTGAACGATCGAGCCGGATGGGCCTTCGAGATGGGTCAGGAGATCGTCCCGGGTCGTGTCGCTCTGAAAAAGCTCGGCGGCGGAAAGCGCTACGAGGTCTACCTGGCCTGGGACGAGAGGCTTCGCTCGCAGGTCGTCGTGAAGCTCGTCCGTCCCGATCAAGTGGACGACCCACGATCGATCCGCGATCTCGAGCGCGAGCTCCAGGCGCTCGACCGTCTCGCGCACCCGATGCTCGTGCACCTGCTGGGTGCTCTCGTGGAAGGCGAGCGTCCTCACCTCGTGCTGGAGCACCTGGAGGGCCCGACCCTCCGAGCCCTCATCAAATCGGGTGGCCCCCTGCAAATGGACCGCTTGGTCCCTCTGGCAATCGAGGCCGGAGAAGCGCTACGCCACATATCTGCGAAGGCAATGGTTCACCTCGACGTCAAGCCCAGCAACATCGTGATGCAGTCGCCTCCGAAGCTGATTGATCTGAGCCTCACCCGATCGGTCGAAGTCGCGGCGTCCATCAAGCGCCCGGTCGGGACGCGCAAGTACATGTCACCGGAGCAATGCGTTCCGACGCGCCTGGGCCCCGTCGGTCCCCCGGCCGACGTCTGGGGCTTGGGGGCGACGCTCTACGAGGCCGCGGCCGGCCGACGCGCGTTCGACACGCCCGCCCGAGGGAAGGTCCCCGACGAGGCGCCCGACTCGGTGAAGTACCCCCAGCTGGTGCTGGATCCTCCGCCCCTCCCGGCTTCGGTCCCCCCCACCGTGGCCGAGTTGATCCGGAGCTGCCTCGAACGAGAGCCGGAGGCCCGCCCGGGCGCAGGAGACGTCACGGTCCGCCTCCGACCGCTTCTCGGAGGACAGCGGCACGGCGGCCGATAGCCGCCGGGTCCTCCCGGGGATAGCGCTTCCCCACCGGCACTGGGCGCCGCCCCTCACCACGCTGGGACCCACACCTCCGAAAACCGTCATGGCCCGCCGGTAAGGTGCGTCTCAATGAAGAGACGATCTTTTCGCTCCCCACTGCCGGTCGATCTCGGACTCACCTTGATCCCGCTCCGCCGAGGCACGCAGGACCCGACCATGCGGATCGTCCGCGGAGAGGTCCTGCGCTCGACTCGCACCCCCGACGGACCCGTCACGATCCACCTGAAGACCGATGGCGATCGGGTAGCGGCCGGTGCATGGGGCCCGGGGGCCGATTGGGCTTTGGAAACGGCCCCCCGCCTGGTCGGGGCCGACGACCGGGCAGAGGGTTTCATGCCGCGCGACCCGATCGTGGCCGAACTTCACAGGCGCTTTGAGGGCCTCCGTATCGGCGCAACCTCGAACCCGATAGAGCTGCTGGTCCCGACCATCCTCGAGCAAAAGGTGACCGCCATCGAGGCGCGACGGTCCTACAGGACGATCGTCAAGAGGTATGGTGAACCGGCCCCCGGCCCCGGGGGTCTCTACACGCCGCCGGCCCCGGAGGTGATCGCCGGGATCCCGTCCTGGTCCTGGCACAGCGCCGGCGTCGAACGACGCCGGGCCGAAACCGTGCGCAGGGTGTGCCGCCACGGGCGACGGATCGAGCAGGTGACCGCGACCTCCACTTGCGAGGACGCCCACCGGAAGCTCGTGTCTCTTGCGGGCGTCGGTCCCTGGACCGCGGCGTACACGACGTTGCTCTCGATGGGCGATGCCGACGCAGTGCTCGTGGGCGATCTCCACATCCCCCGCCTCGTCTCGTGGACACTCGCGGGCGAGGAGTGCGGCAACGACGCCCGGATGCTCGAGCTTCTGGAGCCATACAGGGGCCATCGCGGTCGGGTGATCAGGTTGGTCGAAGCGGGTGGGGCCCGTCCGGCTCGGAAGATGCCCCGCCGGGAGCTGCGCGCCATAGCGCGCATCTAGGTCCTAGGTCCGGAAAGATCCGTTCGTCCGGGCCGTTCCCGACCTCGAGGCGCCGACCGGCGGATCGTCGCGAAGATCGATCACGGGTGCGGAGCTCGAGCGCTTTGCTTTGGGAAGCGGTGGCATCGGCGGAGTGATCTGCTTGATCTCCGGAAGCACGGCCTCGGCAGCCTCCCTCAAGTCCCCCCGCATCGCCTGAAGAGTGGTCTCGAGCGCGTAGAGCCGCTCTCGGACGGTGGATTCACCGGCGAGCAAACGACCGATCCGATCCGCCGCCTCGAGCTGTTGCTCGCGCGCCGCCCGCTCGGCAGCAACCCGTACCTCATAGGAGTACTGCTCGGCTTCCTGACGCAGTCGACTGGTGGCTTCGGCCGTCGCCTTGCGCAGCATGTCTGACTCCTCTTCCAACCGCTTGCGGGTCTCGAGGGCCTTCTCTTCGGCCTGACGGGTCATGCGCTCCGACAGCTCGGCGGCTTTCTGGAGAACCGCCCCTACTTCTGCTCCCGTGTCGGACGCATCCCCTTTTCCGAGAAGCGACTCGATCCGCTCGAGCAGGGCACGCTGGTCGGCAGCCACCACCTCAAGAAAGGCGCGCACCTCGTCTTTGTCGTAGCCGTCGGTCGAGGGAAAGAATTGCTTTCCCGCTATCTCTTCGGGTGTGATCGGCATGCTTCCTCCTGGTTGAGGGCCCGCCACGAGCCGTCTGTCCTCTTGATTCAACAGAAACTTCCAGGTTCCTGCCCTACCGGCGGCGGGGATTGTCTCAGAGGTTACGGGGGCGTCCCGGTCGACCGCCGCGTGACGGAGTGAAGGACCTCGGGAAGGCGATCCGCCTGGTCTTTCCGGAGCGCGGCGTCGGCCCAGTGGGGGCGGTCGCCGACAACGGCGGAGAAGGAAACGATGAGCGATGCAGGGCTCACTCGACGGAGCAATTTAGCGGTGTCCTCTCCAGTCATCGCGGGCATGCGTTGGTCGAGGAGCACGATCGTTGGCCGGCGCTCGGCCGCCACCAGCGCTGCGTCCGGCCCGTTCGAGACATCGCCCACCACGTCGAAGCCGTGGCCCATGAGGATCGTTCGGGCGGCCCAGCGCACGTCCGGCTCGTCATCGACGATCAGGACTGTGGGGTTCTGGGAGATCCCCCCGCCACCCAGGTCGATCGTGGCGTCGAGGTGGCGTCCGCAGGCGGCGCAGACCAGAGGCATGCCCTCTTCGATCGCGGTGAGGTGCCCGCAGTCCGCACACCTGATGTCCGTCTTCATCCCACTTCCCGCCTCTGAGCGGACGAGGGCTAGGAAGAAGCGAGCTCCTTCTTCCTCTCCTGCATCCTTGCGCCAAGCTCCTCCAGCTCGGTTGCATCGAAGATGTTCTCCGCTTGTTCAAACATCTCCTCTTCCTCTTCTTCGATGTGATGCTCGATGTTCTCCTTCATCACGCTGAACTTCGCCGACCACCGCTCATCGTCGAAGGGGACCTCGTTCAACTCGTTCATGATCGTGTCGACCACGTGGTGCTCCTCGTAGCCCTCCAGAACGATCTCCTTCGCCTTGGGGTGCTCCTGGAGGGCCGGGTAGAGGATCTCCTCCTCGATGATCTCGTGCGCCTGCATCTCGGAGGTGAGCTCCCTGAAGAGGTGCTCTCTCTTCGAGACGTCGTCCTCGGTGGTGGAATCCATCTGTTCGAGCAGTTTCTCGACCTTGCGATGATCATCTTTCAAGAGGTCTAGGCCATCCATGGATCCTCCTCGCTAGGGGCTCGATACAACATTCCCGCCGTCACGGGATCATTCCCGAGCTTGCGCACGTCCAAGCACGAGTCCACTATCTCAGAGGACGATCGCGCGCCCGTGGGCGCAAAGGAGAGCAGGGTTCTATCTCCCTCCCCGTGTCCGGCTGAGCCAGGCGCAGATGCGAGCGACAACCCTGAGGGCGGGCCCGCCACCGGTTTTTCAGGTACCCGGCTGATCAGGGACAGGCTGCGCCTAGGCAATCCCTGTCTGCCTGGAGGCGGGCCGACAGCATTTGGAGTCGAGCCGAAGTCGGATCGTTTCTCTTACGCTCGTCCCCGAGCACGTTCGTCAGTTGCCACGGATCCCGCCTGACGCGGTAGAGCTCCCGGAAGATGCGTCGCCCGTCGGCGTCGTAGTACTCGATGTACTGGATCGCCTTGGTGCGAGTGGACGCCCAGGTGGGAGGGGTCCAGATGTTGTCGTTGTTCCGGTATTCCGTCAGTATCCGGTCCCGCTCCCACAGCGGGGAGATGAGTGACTTGCCGTCCATGGGGTGCAGCGGATCCTGTTCGATGGCTGCGGCGTCCAAGACCGTAGGAGCAACGTCGATGTTCGCAACGATCCGGGGATCGAGGGGATCGAGCCGGGCCCTCGGATAGCGCATGAGCATGGGGATCCGAATCGACGGCGTGTAGGGAGCTCCTTTGTCATAGAGGCCGTGATCGGCCCACATGTAACCGTTGTCACTCATGTAGAAGACGAGCGTCCTCCGACTCTCATCGGAGCCTCTGAGCATCCTACGGATCCCGCCGACGAGCTCGTCCACCGACTTGAGAGATCGCAGTTGCATGCGGCGGTTCTTCTTCCATGTTGCGAAGGTCTCGTTGCGAAGGTGGACGTAGGGGGGCTTGTCGCTGCGGTCGTCTTCGAACACGGCAGGGTTGCCGTTCCACTTCGGAACCGGGGTGCCCTCGTGTCTGGGCGCCGGTGTGAAAGGCGCGTGCGGTCCGTAAGGGGCCACGTACAGGAGCCAGGGATCGTCGTCGGAGGCCTCGAAGTCCTGCAGGAAAGCGAGTGACTTCTCCTTGATGAAGTCCGTGGAGTACCGGTCCACCGAGACCATCCGACCGTCGACATTGAAGGTCCGGTTGAAGAAACCCCCGTCGAACATCGCCCACCGGTCGAAGTGAGGCGGCGGGCTCTCCAGAGGCCAGTCGTTGAAGAACTTGCCGGTCATCGCCGTCTTGTAGCCGGCCCGGTTCAGGTAGTCCTGGATGGTGAACGAATGATCGAAATCCGGCTTGCCGAGATTCGTATAGACCCCGTGGTTGTGCGCGTACCGGCCGCTGAAAATCGATGCCCGCGCCGGGCAACATAGCGGCGTCGTCGAAAAGGCCCGGGTGAAGCGGGTCCCGCCGGCCCCCATCCACCGACGGGTCCTGGGCATGACCTTTAGAGTCCCCTCGGACGCACGCTGATCGTCGGTCACGATGATGAGCACATTGGGCGGGCGCGGAGCTGGGCCGGCGAGCCCCTCCCGGTCAGCGGGCACCCCCGCCCCCAAGACGACCCCGAGCATCGCCAGAGCCAGCCACCTCGTGGACGGCGCGCGTCTTCCCTTTCGAGGTCGAGACATCGCATCATTGTGACGGAACTGGACCCTCTCCCCGCGCCGACTCGCTGGAGCGCGAGAGCGGGCGATCGCGCTCGCCTAAGCTGAGGCGATGGAAGAGCACAAGGCTCTGCTCAAGCGGCATCGCCAGGTCATGCCGGAGTGGATCACCCTCCTCTACGACGAGCCCATCTCGCTCGTGCGCGGCGACGGGCTGAAGGTGTGGGACGCCGAGGGCAACGAGTACCTGGACTTCTTCGGCGGGATTCTCACCACCATGTCGGGCCACAACGTGCCGGAGGTACTCGAGGCCATCCGGGAACAGTCGGGCCGGATCCTGCACAGCTCGACGCTCTATTTGATCGAACCCGCTATCGAGCTCGCCGAGAAGATCGCCGAGCTGGCACCGGTGGACGACGCGAAGGTGTTCTTCGTTTCGTCCGGATCAGAAGCAAACGAGGCGGCGCTGCTCCTCGCCGCAACCCATCGCCGTTCGGCCCAGGTCCTCGCGTTGCGCAACGGCTACCACGGACGGTCGTTTGCCACCGTCGGGGTGACGGGGAACCGGAGCTGGTCGCCGTCGGCCCACTCTCCTTTGGCAGTTAGCTACGTGCACGGGGGCTACCGTTATCGCAGCCCCTTCGGCCACCTCTCGGACGCCGATTACATCAAGGCGTGCGCCGACGATCTCCGCAACGTCATCGAGACGACGACCTCTGGAGACGTGGCCTGCATGATCGCCGAGCCGATCCAGGGTGTCGGCGGCTTTGCCGTCCCCCCGGACGGTTTCTTCGGCGCAATGAAGGAGATCCTCGACGAGTACGGGATTTTGTTCGTGTCCGACGAGGTCCAGACCGGATGGGGGCGCACCGGGGATCACTTCTGGGGCATCGACGCGCACGGTGTGCGACCGGACGCGATCACATTCGCCAAAGGGATCGGCAACGGGCTCGCCCTCGCCGGTGTCGTTGCGCGAGCAGAGATCATGGACTCGATCAGCGCGAATTCGATCTCCACCTTCGGAGGCAACCCCCTGGCAGCAGCCGGCGGGCTGGCAAACCTCAGATACATCCTCGACCACGATCTGCAGACGAACGCCCGGGAAGTAGGAGCTCAGCTCAAGGAAGCGCTGATCAGGATGTGCGCCCGCTCCGCGATCGTCGGCGAGGTCCGCGGAAAGGGGTTGATGATCGGGATCGAGCTCGTCGAAGCGGGGACGAAACAACCCGCACCTCAAACCGCCGCGTTCGTCTTGGAGCGCGCTCGCGAGAAGGGGGTCTTGATCGGAAAGGGGGGCCTGTACGGAAACGTTCTCAGGGTCGCTCCCCCACTGGTCGCTACAAAGGAGCAGGCCGACGTCGCCGCTACCGCCATAGCAAGCGCGATCCGTGCGGCAGAGACGCCGACCTAGGGAAGCCTTAGCAACGCGGACTCGGGCAGGTACTCGTTCTTCAGGTTCGGCAACGACCGCGTTACCTTCTCCACCCTCATGTAGCGCTTCTTGTTGATGCAGACCCACTGGAACTCAGACGCGTTGCGCGGCTGTGGCTGGAGCTTGACGACCTGGCCCGGCTTCGCGTAGGCGCCCTTGATCGGTTTCTTGGTGGTCCCTTTCACCATCCAGAACTGGGTCTTGGCCGCGACCGTCGCCTTGACGCCCGGCTTGCCCCAATAGGCCTTCTGCAGGGTCCCGCACTTACCGATGGGCAGGATCTTGACCGGGCGCGAGGTGACGGATACGGCCCCGCCGTCTTCGTCTCGAACCGTCAAGGTCATCTTGTAGGAACCCAGCGTCTTGTAGGCGTGCGAGACGGAAGCCGAAGAGCTCGCCGGGCTGGACGTCCCATCACCGAACGCCCACTCGTAGGTCAGCTGATCTTCAGCTCCCGCCGGGTCCGAGGCGGAGGCCGAGAAGGATGCTTGGACTCCACCCTGTTTTGCCGGAGGAGTGTTCGTGTTGATGCGCAGAGGAGTAGAAGGCTGGGACGAGAACGTCGCCGCCGGGTTCACGTTGGCGACGCCTACGGTGACCGTCACGTCGTCACAGGCTCCCTCGTTGTCACACACCTCTAGCTTCACGTCGAAGCTGCCGTTGTCGCCGAAAGAGATCGTGGGGCTGGGACCCGTGAAGGTTCGGCCATCGTTGACCGTCCAGGAGTATGACTCGATCTGCCCATCGGGATCCGAGCTGGACTCCGATCCGAACGAGACCGAGCCCCCCTCATTGATCTGCGCTCCCTCGGCCGGGGTTGCGCCTGCAGTAGGAGCGACATTCGGCTCGTTGACCGTCACGTTGACCGTAGCCGTCGCCGAGCCGCCATTGCCGTCGCCGACCGTATAGGTAAACGAGTCCGATCCGATGAAGTCCGGGGCCGGGGTGTAGGTGCACGAGTCGACGGAGCACGAGACGCCCCCGTTGGGACCAGCGGTCTCATCGGTGATCGCGAGCGAGTCCCCGTCGACGTCGGCGTCGTTGGATAGCACGTTAATGGTCTTGCTGGTGTTTCTGATCGTCGTCGCCGAGTCGTCGGCCACCGAGGGATTGTCGTTGACCGAGGAGACCGTCACGTCGACGGTGGCCGTGTCCCTTCCCCCATTGCCGTCGGCGACCGTGTAGGTGAAGGAGTCGCTCCCGTGCGAGTTCGCACTGGGAGTGTAGGTGCAGGAGCTCGCAGAACAGGCGACGGTTCCTTTCGCGCCGTTGGTCCTTGACGTTACGGAAAGAGCATGGCCTTCGACATCAGAGTCGTTTGCAAGGACGTCGATGTCTGCCGGGGTGTCCTCTGTGGTGCTCACCGAGTCGGCGGAGGCCACGGGAGGGTCGTTGACCGACGCGACCTCGACGGCCACCGTGGCAGTGTCCGTGCCCCCCTGCCCGTCCGAGATCGTGTAGGTGAACGAATCGGACCCATGGGAATCGCTCTGTGGCGTGTACGTGCAGGAGTTGCCCGAACAGGTGGCGCTTCCCTTCGCGCCGTTCGTGTTTGCGGATATAGAGAGCTGGTCTCCGTCCGCATCGGAGTCGTTCGAGAAGACATTGACGCTTCCGACGGAGTCCTCAGAGATCTCTAACAGGTCGTCGATTGCATTGGGTGCATCGGGCACGGGGGCAACCGAAACCTGCACGGTCGCGGTGTCGGACCCGCCTGGGCCATCCGTAACAGTGTAGGTGAAGGAATCGGTGCCGTTGAAGTTGGGGGCGGGCGTGTAGGTGCAGGAGCCCGCGCTGCAGGTAACGGTCCCGTTGGTCCCGTTGGTCGAGGAACTGACCGCCAGCGCATGGCCTTCCACGTCCGAGTCGTTCAGGAGCACATCCAGGCTCGTCGGCTGATCTTCGTCGGTCGTCATCGAGTCGCCCGAGGCATCGGGGGCGTCGTTGACCGAAGACACGGTCACGGAAACCGTTGCCGACTGAGCGTCTCCTATTCCATCGGATATCGAATAGGTGAACGAATCGGTGCCGTTGAAGTTGGGGGCGGGCGTGTAGGTGCAGGAGCTCGCACCGCAGATTACGGATCCGTTGGCGCCGTTCGTGTTCGACGTGATGGAGATGGCGTCACCGTCGGGGTCTTCGTCATTGGCGAGCACGTTCACGGTCCCCTCGGTGTCTTCTGGGGTCGTCAACGTGTCGTCTCGGGCCGTCGGAACGTCGGGGGCAGGCTCGACGGTCACCGAGACGGTGGCCTCGGCGCTGCCACCATTGCCGTCTGAGATCGTGTAGGTGAACGAGTCGGTCCCGAAGAAGTCGCGCCGAGGCGTGTAGGTGCAAGAACCGCCGAGACACGAGACGGTCCCATCGGCTCCATCCGTCGACGAGGACACGCTGAGCGCGTCTCCGTCCACATCGGTGTCGTTAGCGTTAACGATGACGGTCGCCGGCGAGTCCTCAGCCGCGCTCAATGAATCTGCCGCCGCCTGCGGGGCATCGTTGACCGATACCACCCGGACCCCCACGGTGGCGGTGTCTGTGCCACCCTTGCCGTCGGCGATCGTGTAGGTGAAGGAGTCCGTGCCGTTGAAGTTGGCGTTCCCGGTGTATGAGCAGTCGATGAGAGTGCAACTGACTGTGCCGTTGGTTGCATTCGTGTTCGAGGTGATCGTGACCACGTCACCATCCGGATCCACATCGTTGGCCAGGACGTCAAAGGTTCCGCCAGAGTCCTCGGCCGTTCCCACCGAGTCATCGAGAGCGTTCGGAGGATCCTCCACCGGGTTGACCGTCACCGTCACAGTTCCGGTGTCGGCTCCGGTCCCGTCGCTCACGCGGTAGGTGAAGGTGTCGGTTCCATTGAAGTGGGCATTCGGCGTGTAGGTGCAAGTGGTCTCCCCGCAAGAAACGGTCCCGTTTGACCCATTCGTGTTTGAGATCACGCTGATGGGGTCCCCGTCGAGGTCGACGTCGTTGGAAAGCACGTTCACCGATCCGGGGGTGTCTTCGTCGGTCGTCAACACATCGTCCTTGGCGGTCGGGGCCTGGCGGGCACCCTTGAAGCACTTGCCATCGGCAGCATCAAAGGCGCGAAGACGATCGAGATATACACCCGAGTCGTACTGGCCGTCGGTGGCGTCGAAGATGGAGAGGTAGAGCGTGTGGGCGCCGGGGGTGACCGGCGTTCGGGCGTCGAGGAGCGACGTGCTTCCGTCGTACTCCGTTCCGGTATCTACAACAACCCGATCGGGCTCGAAGAACGAGCTGTTCACGCTGACGATGTTGCCGGCTCCGTCGAAGGCGAAGTTGTCGGGGGCCGAGATGGTGGATCCCTCGACGATCCACGTCGATGAATCCAGCTCGGCGATAAAGCCGTCGTTGAACGGCGAGGAGATGTTCTCCGGATACTCCTCGGTCTGGAACGCGAGGTCGAGAGCGAGGCAATCGGAACCCAGTGGGATGTCGAGGTCGAGCTTCAGGACCGAGACGTCGTGGGCGCCCCGGTGAGAAGTCTGGTTGTCCGTTCCGGTCGCGGTGTCGGTGTTGGGGGGTGCCGCATTCTGGACGTGGCCGTTGGTCAGCAGGACCTGCGTCCCGTTTGTGGGGTTCGTCACCGGCGTGTCGTCGCCGGCGACCTCGTTGGCGTTGGTCGAACTGCAGTTGATCCACTCCTCACCCACAACGATGCCATCGTCGTCCATGGCGTCTCCGACCCCGCCGCACTCGCTCACGGTGACGGCAACGGTGGCCGTGTCGGTTCCGCCGAAATCGTCCTCGATCGTGTAGGTAAACGAATCGCTGCCCGCGTAGCCGCGCTCGGAGGTATAGATGACCTCCTGCCGCAAATTGAATGTCGCTGTCCCGTGCAGGGGAACGCTTACTGCTGTGATCATGATGCTGTCGTCCTCGGGATCCGAATCGTTGTTGAGCACGTCGATGGTCTTGCTCTCGCCCGAGGTCGCGTCCACCGTGTCCCGAACGGCGTCTGGGGCGCCATTCATCTCTGCCCGAGCGGGAAGGGCTCCCGCGACGAGCATGGCGAGCACGACCGGCGCCGTGAGGGCGCGATGAAGTGCTGAGACGTTGGGCCGATGAGTCCGCATACGTTCTTCTTCGACCTCCGGGGGCCGCATCTGAAACCCCCGGGGGCGTCAAAGGGCCCAGGTCCATCCGGGCCGGCCCTACTGCCTGACCATGACCTCAGGGGGCCCCGGAGGAGCACCGGCAGCAGACGAGCTGGAACCTCGAACGTGGAAGGGTTGCGGAAGCGGGCCCGAGGGACTGCGGGCCATGGTCTCGGGGACACGAAATCACCCGTACGCTACTGGAAGATGCTTAGGGCACCGGTGCAGGGGTGGGTCGCCGTCTCGTTGACGCTGCTCATCTCCGCGGGCTGCTCCGGGGAAAAGGTCAAGCCCGCCGCCAAAGCGTCCCCCTCGTGTGACCTGCCCGCGCCGGCAGAAAAGCTCGACCTTACCGGCGTCCCCACTTCGTTCTCCCCGACCGGAACGGAGCTCTCGAGGATCATCCGGTCCGCCAACGGCTTCACAGTGGCGTTGAACGTCGACGGCTCGGTCGAGGACGCCCAGGACCTGTACCGCGCGGCTGTCCTCGATGACGGGTTCGATGTCCTGTCGGAGGATTTCGAGGGAATAGAGGCGGAGCTCTACCTGCAAAGAAACAAGGAGTACGCCACCGTGCGCATCATCTCCACCGCCTGTCCCTCGACCAGCCGGGCCTACGTCCAACTGGTCGGGACCGTCAAGGAGGGTTAGGTAAAAGTAAACGCCCCGGTGGGGCACACTTATCTGACAGCGGCGCCACATCCTGAGGGGGATACATGAGAAGAATCGCCACGTTCGTAAGCCTGTCCTTGCTGGTGACGGGCCTCAGCTTCCTTGGGTCTTCCTTGACGGATCCGGATACGGCTCTCGGCGCAACGCCTGATTCGGGCACGGTCAGCGCCAAGCGGCAAGGCAGCGACACGATCAACTACAAGGGCGAGGTGCCTCCGGGCAGCGGTTCACTGGCGGAATGCCGCGAAGGTGTGAACGCCGATGTCTTCAGACTGACGGTGGAGGGCACATCGGCAAAGTTCTACGAGACCCATTCGGCCACCCTCGTTGTCAACATCCGCTGGGACCCGAGGGCCCCGAACGGGGCGCTGAACGACCTAGCTCTCATCGTTCAGAAGGGCGGGGAGACGCTCGCTGAATCCGACGGAGGGGTCCCCGAGGAATCGGTTTCGCTCGACCGCCCCACGGCCGGCAGGTACAAGGTCATCACGTGCGACTTCGCGAACGCAACACCACAGCCCTATCTCGGAGACGCGACCCTGACGTCGGCAAGATTGGCGGGGACGACCCTTCCGAAGGCGAGCAAGGCCCGGGGGCTGAAGTTCTCTCCCATCGTCACGGTCGACCCGCAGCGTGATGTCGCGGAGCCGTCGCTTCGGATCGACAAAGCCGGCAACTACTACACCTGCGGTCCCTTTGGCGCCTCGCGCGGAGCCGAGTACGCCACGAAGTCGCAGGACGGCGGCGACACCTTCCGGGTACTGGGTGAGCCCCCCGAGGGCCGGCTGGCACCTGGAGGCGGAGGGGACTGCGATCTCTCGGTCGCCCCGAAGAAGAACGAAGAGGGCAACTACAACCTCACTTACACGGGCCTGGAGGCACTGCTCAACTTCTCGACCGGGGTCTCCCAGAACCACGGGAAGACCTTCACCTCCACCTCGACCTCCGAGGCGGTCCCGGTGGTGGACCGGCAGTTCCTCGAATCAACCGGCTCGGAAGAGGTCTACCTCTTCTACAACCAGATCCCATTCGGCGGGACTCTGCAGCGTTCGACGAACGCCGGTCTCACCTACGAGCTCGCGTCCGAGCAGGGCAACGCCGCTCCAAACATCAACAGGCCCGGGAACATCGCCATCGACCCGAACCGGGCGCACAACGTAGACAACAAGAACAACGAAACCGTTTACATCGCCTACACGAACGGGATGAAGGTCATGGTCTCTCGCAGCAGCGACCAGGGCCAAACGTTCGATCAGCTCACGGTCGCCAAGGGCAAGGGGCGCCCGGACACCCTCTTCCCCTCCATCGCGCTCGACCGAAGGGGCAACCTCTACGTCACGTGGGTCGAGCAGGGCAGCTTCAACACCTACTATTCCTATTCCAAGGACCAGGGTCGCACCTGGGCCCGCAAGCAGCTGGTGAACCGGCGCGGAGCGAACACCACCGTGATGCCTTGGGTAGCAGCGGGAAGCCCCGGCCGGATCGCCATTTCGACCTACTGCACCCCCGTCGACGGGAACCCGAACGTCGGATCCTTCAGGGGTCCCTGGAACGTCTGCGTCAACCAGAGCCTCAACGCGCTTGGAGGCAACGCCAAGTTCAGTCAGGTCAAGGTGGCCAGCCACCCGATCCACTGGGATTCCATCTGCTTGAACGGTCTGGGCTGCAACGTGTCCCAGCCTCCGGGTGACAGGACCTTGCTCGACTTCTTCCAGATCCAGATGGACCCGCGGAACGGTCGCGTCTCCACGGTATTCAATGAGTCGAACAAGTACCCCCGAGCGGAGCTGGGACCGATCGCGATCGTCAACTTCGCGCAGCAGAAGTCCGGCCCCAGCCTCCTGAAGAAGGAGGGGCGGGTCCGTCCCGACCGGAGGCCCAACGTCCGGAGCAGGAGCCGCGACCCGAAAGGTGACGCCAAATTCGATTTCTCGAGCCTCAATCCAACCCCCCCACCGCGACGGACCAACCAGAAGGCACTGGACTTCAAGCGGGTGAGGCTGTCGCGAGCCTCGATCAAGGGAAAGCGCGCGATCCTGTTCAAGTTGAAGCTGCGTGACTTGAGCGACACGGCGTTGCTCACGGCCGCGGCCAACCTCGACGCCCAGGAGCTGAAGTTCGTCGTCCGCTGGTTCAGCGCCTACCGACCGGACTACGCGATAGCGAGCTACGTTCCGGGAGTTGGATTCGAGTTCGGGGCCGGGCACCTCAAGGCGGAGCGCGGCGAGATCACCCCGGACGGCAAGCTCGAGACCTATCCGGCACCCGGTCGGATCAGGATCCCGGGCAAGGTAGATCAAGAAAAGGGGATCATCACGATGAAGGTCCCCTACCGTTTCATCCAGGACTTCGACCTGGGGAAGAAGCTCATCGCCAAGCCGTCGCTCGGTCCCGCGCGAAAGGGCGACAAGATATACGAGGTAACGGCATGGACCTTCGGCCGAGTGGCTCCCGAGAACGCCCCCGGCGACTACTACAACCAGGCCGATTCCACTCCGTCCTTCGACTACAGGCTGAAATAGCTCCTCAGCGACATTCGCACTCTGACATGAAAAGGGGGCCCGCCGGGGCCCCCTTCTTCTTTAACAAGTGCGCTTCGATCCTGGGCTTAGAAGTCGCCGCCCCCAAAGTCGCCCCCGCCGAAGTCTCCTCCACCGAAGTCGCCGCCGCAGCCTCCGCCACCGAAGTCGCCGAATCCCCCGCCGTCTCCGCCTTCGCCGCCCGAGCCTTCGCCCCCGTAGCCATAGCCGAACCCGCCCATGCCGAAGGGTCCGAAGCCGAAGCCGAAGCCACCGCCGAGCATCGAGCCGATCAACATGCCGGGAAGGAGACCGCCGCCGAACATGCCGTAATAACCGCCCATCCAGGGATAGAAGTAGGACGGCGCGTTGTAGAAGGGCATCTCTTCGCCCTGGACGACGACCTGGCGCGAAGCGGGATCGTGTCCGCTCTCGACGGCGATCGCGTCGGCCTCGCAGGCCGGGACATCTCTCGGCGCGCCACCGGGAGGAGCCCACTGGATGTCGCGAACCGAAGGGCCGTGGCGAGGGTCGAAGAAGCACGGCGGACGACGCTCGGGTAGTTCACGGTTCTCCAGCCGAGCGCGTGCGCTCGCCATCGCGTAGCGCCCCTCCTCGAGAGCGGCGGAGACGGGTTCGATCTCTTCGACCCGAGAGGCGCGATCCAACTGCGCCGATGCGCGCGAGTACGCCCCGACGGCCTGGTCGTAGTCCTTCTTCGCCCCGGGGGCCGCGTTCGGCATCTCGACGTCGATCTCGAGAGCCCGGATGTCCTCTCCGAGCGCGACGAGGTCATCCAACGCGACCTGCTTGACCTCTTCGAGCTGTCGCTGTCTCTCCGCGGCCTCCCGACGTCGTCGACGAACTCCGGAGACGAACATGAACACGAGACCGACCCCGAGCAGGATCAAAAGGATGCTGCCGAAGTCTCCTCCGGAGTCTTCGCCAGTCGACTCGGTGGACTCGGTGGACTCGCCTCGAGCGGTTTCGCCGAGCCGGGTGAGGAAGTACAAAAGGACGTCCACGGCCTCCGGTCCGCCTTCAGATGCGGCCTCTTGGGCGAGCGAAGGCACCACGCCCTCTTCGAAGTTGTCCGAGCCGGCGTAGAACTCGGTGCCGATGACAAGAGCGTAAGTGCCCGGCCGATCAACCCCGGAGTAGATACTTTGGAGCAGCCCCTCGACGCTCTGCCCGGCCTCGACCTCCGACCCTTCGGGCAGAACGGCTATGTAGACGCTCCCCGCATCCGCCGTCTCGATAGCGTCGATGACCTGGTCGACCTCGCTCTGCGTGAGAGCGGACTCGGCATCGGGGTGCACATACACAGGACTGGTTTTGAGGCCGGCGACCGCGTCATCCAGGACCGATTCGCCCTGGGCGGCGGCGGGGAGAGCGAGAGCCGAGGCCAAGAGCGACAAGAACATCACGACGAGCGCCCGGCTTCTGCGTGTCATGTGCCTAGTGTGCCCCGCCGGTATGGAGATTAAGCACCTTGGGTACGCTCCGGTTCCTGGGGGACGCCACCGGGCCAACCCGCAAGAAGCGGAGCGTGACGATGACATTGATGCAGCGGCTTTCCTCGATCTTCAAGGCAAAAGCCAGCAAGAGGCTGAATGACGCCGAAGACCCTCGGGAGACCCTCGATTACTCCTACGAGCGGCAGCTGGATCTGCTCCAACAGATGCGGCGGGGGGTCACCGACGTGGCCGCGTCGCGCAAACGTGTGGACATCCAGGTCGACCAGTTAGAGGCCTCGGCCTCCAAGCTCGAGGGCCAGGCCCGGCAGGCGCTGGAGCAGGGCCGGGAGGATCTCGCCCGTCAGGCTCTCCTGCGGCGGGAAAGCATCACCGCGCAGCTGGCGGACCTCTCCCGTCAGCGAGACATCCTGCAGCAACAAGAGGACAAGCTCGTGGAGGCCAGCAGACGGCTCGAGGCCAAAGTCAACGCCTTTCAGACCCGCAAGGAGACGCTCAAGGCAGGTTACTCGGCGGCGGAGGCCCAGACCAAGGTCAACGAGGCGGTCGCCGGGCTGTCGGAGGAGGGGCGAGACGTGGGCCTAGCGCTGCAGCGAGCCGAGGACCGCGTCGCCGAGATGCAAGCGCGAAGCGCGGCCGTCGACCACCTCATGGAGGTCGGAGCGCTCGAGGACTTCACCGGGTCTTCGGACCCGATCCAGGCCGAGCTCGACCGCGGCGCCGCCAAGTCCGACGTGGACCTCGAGCTCGCCCGGCTCAAAGGGGAGCTCGGCTCGCCTGAGCGCCCGGAGCTCGAGCCACCCTCAGAGGAGGAGAAATGATCGTCAGAATCCTCACAGAGGGCCAGTTCGAGGTCCCGGATGAAGCGGTTGGCGACCTCAACCGGCTCGACGAGACGCTGTCCCAAGCTGTCGAGCGGGACGACGAGGGGGCCTTCGTAGATGCGCTGCAAGCATTGATCGGGGCGATCAGATCCTCGGATCGCCCTTGGCCGTCGACGATCTGCGTCCTTCCGACGCCATAGTCCCCTTTGCCGACGCCAGCCTGGGCGAGGTGCGAGACCTCCTCGGAGAAGAGGGCCTCCTTCCGGGTTGATCGCTCGGGCTAGTGATCGTGCTCGGCGGCGTCTGACTCTGCCTTCGTCTTGTGCACGGTGCCATCCGGGTGCTCCGGAGGCGAGTACAGGGAGTACAGCTTCAGTTCGCCGTCGCCCGTGTTCACCACGTTGTGCCACACCCCCGCCGGAACGATGATCGCCCAGTCATCCGACACATCGTGCGTCTCATCGATCTGGTCTTTCGCGCTGCCGAACTCAACCCGACCCCGGCCGTCCTCGATTCGAAGGAACTGATCCAGCTCGTCATGAGCCTCGAGACCGATCTCCTCGCCCGGCCCCAATCGCATCACCGTCAGCTGCGTGTGCTGCCCCGTGTAAAGGACAGTCCGGAAGTTCTCGTTGTCCAACGTTGCCTTTTCGACATCTCCTACCCAGCCCGTCATTCGC
The DNA here is from genome assembly GCA_030863485.1 of Actinomycetota bacterium. The sequence continues at coordinate 8,953 of JALZBR010000327.1, read as the reverse complement.
TCCCTCTTCTTTCGACCTCATGCCAACTCTTCTTTTCTTAACGCGAAGAACGACCCGCCGAAGCGGGCCGTTCAACCATCTCTAATGCGCCTAGCGGCGAGAGTTCGCTATTGCCAGCCCCAGGAACAATCCCACGACCATGCCGACCCAGCCGGCGGCCATCGTGGACCAGGTACCTGCCTGCGTCGCGGCCATCGTGCTGGCCTGACCGGCCTGGGTAGCGGCCTGTGTCGCCTGGGCTCCCGCCTGGGTGGCGGCTTGCACCTCGTGCTCCCTGCGGAGATCCTGCAGATCCTGCTGAAGTTCTTCAGTGCTAGGCATGGATTCGTCCCCCTCCAATGTCGACTTCCTTTCGCTTGGCCCAACTCGGACGCTGGCAGCAGTGTGCGCCGCTTAGAGCGCGGTTCCTCGTCGAACGAAAGGCCTCTACCCACTCGTCGCCGCACCAAACGAGCAAAGAGGTCGTGGCTTCGCGGCGCCGGTGCTGGACGATGAACAATGGCAAACGACACGATCAGGCGTCCGGACTGATCCCCTCGCCCGGGCAACTGACGTACCTAACCCAATTACCACGACATCGGCCGGCCCAATCGTCTCATGGACCGTCCTCTCACCCATCTCGTTTCGGCCGAACGTCTGTCTTAGGCAGCCGGGCCTCACCAGTCCGGGGCGACGTCATCGAGGGTGTTGTTCGTAATGAGTTCCAGATTCCGGGGCCTCCGGAAGTCAGCATTGATCTTGGCGAGCTCGAAGTCTCTGCCATCAGGCTGTTGAGAAAAGAGCAACTTTTCGCCGTTCGGGGACCACACCGGATCGTAGTTGATCCGCCTATGCGTCCCCTTGCCCCACGCGTGTTTGGTGAGGCGCCTGAGACTCGCTTTCGGCTTGGCGGCGTCGGGCGCGAAAGTGTAAATCTCCCACCCCGGTACGGTCCTGTCTCTTTGAGGAAGATTGGCGTCGAACATCGCGAGCGCTATGCGGCGGCCTGACGGCGACCAATCGAGGCCTTGCATGTCGTAGCCGAGCTCGAGTCTCCTGCGATTCAATCCGACGACATTCACGATCTCTACCCATCCCTCGTCGTCTGCGTGGACAGAGAACGCGATGCGGCCCCCGCCGGGTGACCAGTTTGGATCGGAGGCGTACCAGTCATAGTCCCCGTCAGACCAGGCGGGCCGATGGCCTACGGTCACCGGATATGCCTCGGGATCGGTCAGGTCCAGCGTCGAGATCTCGCCCTGTCGATCCACGAAGACGATCGAGCGGCCATCGGGAGACCAACTGGGCGACGCATTCGACGAGCGGCCTCTGATGATGAACTCTTCATTGCTGCCATCTACGTCCATGACGTATATGTCCTTACCGTCGCGGACGAAAAGAATGCGTGTCCTGTCAGGCGACAAAGAGGGACCCCCATCCCGAAAAACGTTGTTGGTCAGCCTTCGTTGTCGGGTCCCGTCGCTACGGGCGCTGAATATCTCCCAACCCAGCCCGGTTACCTGGGAGTCCAAGAGGTCACGAGCAAAAACGATGACATTGTTCCCCAACGGCGTGGCCCCCGACTCTCCCTCGGAGGTCCCGATCATCGGGGCCTTTTCTCTGGAATATCGCCTCTCAGTCGCGAGCACGTTTGCGGGAAACGCCGACACCGCAACCACGGCCGCCACCACCAGCATGATCCGTTTCATTGACCGAAGACTCACTCTCTCCGCCTCTCGCCCTGTCGCTCACAGGCCAGTACCCCGTATCTAGAGGGATCGGTTTGGACAGAACGCCTGGAACGTGACTTCTTGCCGTTCATGACCCTGTCCACGGCGCTAAGCGCCGGTAAAGTGAGAGAGCTATGCAATTCGAGGGACTTTTGGCATTTGGGATGCTCCTCGTGTCCCTCGCTGCGATCCTCCGGCTCCTGCAGCGGGCGTTCCCAGAGAGCCGCTCTCCTGTACGAAAGGATGAGCAGCCGCTTATCCGGCGCTATCTAGCGTTCGAGTCTGCCGAGAACGGGCTTCTCGTCGTTCCATTTCTGATCGTCGGAACCGGTGGCATCGTGGTCGGGGGGGCCGGCCTTCTCCTGAGCTGATCGGCCTTTCGTCGCTTAAGCTCACCGCGCCGCCTCTAAAAGCCCCTCGATCCTCCAACTTGATCCACATCACACTGTCTCGTTGAGCGGCTCGGTACTCCCTCCATCTGCACCAAGATTGCGGCTGTTCGATGGTGTCCGTAACCTCACACATGGGCCGCGGCCCGACTTCGTACGGGCGGGGTCAATCGCTAATAGGTCAGACATAGAGGAGAGCGTGCGATGACGAAGGCACCCAAACCGAATTCGGCCCGAAAGCCCCCTGTGCCGTCGGAAGACCACGCCGACATCGACGACTGGATCAGACGGGTGATGCCGGATCTTCATCCCATCGTCGAGCGGTTGGACGAGTTGATACGCGAGACGATCCCCGGGCTTGAATACGCCGTCAAGTGGAAGAGGGCGTACTACGGGCTGCCAGGGCTCGGGTGGATCATCGAGCTGGTCGCCTACCACGTCTCCGTGAATCTCGTCTTCTTCGGCGGCGCGGATTTCGATTCTCCGCCTCCGCTTGGAACCACTGGACGCACCCGCTACATCAAGGTGAGGACCCTCGAAGAGGCGGGCGGATCGGAGATGCGGGAATGGATCCAGCAAGCAGCGCGCGTGCCCGGTTGGAAATGAAGGGTTATTAGGCGGAAGCGCTGCTTTCGTGAGGCCTCACTGTGGAGTCCTATCTGTGAAGATTCATCTAGGAGTGGGCGGTACTGGGATCGAACCAGTGACCTCTTCGGTGTGACGAATGACTCGTTTCAGAACGCTTGTTCGATGCGCCCGTGAAGGCCAGGTAGCGGGCCTAATTTCGCAGCGGCCGCAGCCCTTGATGCTATGTCGATCGCCTCGGCGGTCACTAAACGGTCACTATCGGATCGTGTTTTCGCCCGGCCCAATATCTCATCCAGGCCAGCCACCAGGTCGTCTTCCGCGTTCGGGAACAGGTGGCCGTACACGCCGAGGTCGTACCTATCTCGCTGTGCCCCATGCGCCGCTGTAGCTGGGGGATCTTCGCCGTTGTCGATCATCAAGGCCCTGCTGTGTGCCGCAACGCGTGGAAGGTAAGCGGCTCCAGGCCCGCTCGCTTCACTGCTGGATTCCACCCCGCACCCGGAAATTGTCGTACCGGAGAAAAGCCGCCCTCCTTTGGCTGGAAACACGAAGTCACTCTTGCGGGCCGCATTCAGGTGGCCATGAGGAATTCAATCAACCCTTATCCCCTACTTGCTTCTCACATGGTTGTCCGTGCACCAGCGACACGGCCCAGCGCTCAAAGTGAAACGGTTTCTTTTTGAAGAGCGCTTCCGCTCCACCCAGGTTCCGGGGAATGCCGTCGATTTCGAACTTTGCCTTGCTCCCAAAAGCGGTTTCCAGCCGTCGGCGCATCAGATCAATCGCTATGTAGGTCACGTCGATACCGATCCACTGCGGCCGAGTGCCTCGCCCGCAACCACCGTCGTCCCACATCCGCAGAAGGGGTCGAGCACGACATCTCCAGGGTTCGAGCTAGCCGTGATGATCCGTTCGAGCGACTCGAACTGCTCCACGGGGCTTATGCGCTGCACGCTAGAGCAATCTTTATCGCAACTGATTGACGTCGCGAGAGCGCAGCGCCGTCTCGCCTCGGCGCACCTCCCATGCGGCCCCCAAGCGCTCACCGCCGGTCCGCTCGCGGACCCCCTCGACGAACCACCACTCGGCGCGGACGCGCTCGGGCGTCACATCGAGCGTGAGGTAGCCGTGGCTGTCGAGCTCGAGCCATTTGATGTGCGGGTTGCGCTCGTCGACGATCCGCTCGATATCAACCGACGTCGTCCGCGGCGGTGCCCCCAGCCGCTCGTCGAGGTTCTGCGAGGTGACGCTCGTCGTCACGAACTCGACCGCCGACGGGGCTTCGTTGGGGTCCTCGGCGTCGCGCTTCAGCTCGAGGGCCCACGAGGAATGGACGTCCCCGCTCACGAACACGACGTCGCGGATTTTCGCGATGTGGTCGATGAGCCGGCCGCGCTCGTGGGGGTAGCCGTCCCACTGGTCGGGATCGGGGCCGAACTCTCGCTTCGTCAGGACCCCCAGCTCTCCGAGGGGGTACCCAACCTCCTCCGGGAGGAAGTCGGTGTGGCACTGCCCGATCATCACGGGGTTCGCGACGAGACGCCAAGCCGCGCGCGACCGATCGAGCGCCTCCGTGAGCCACCCGAACTGGGCGGCGCCGAGCATCGTGCGGCCCTCGCGGTCCATCTCGCCGGTCTTGGTCATCTCGTCGCGTTGGGTCCGGTCGTCGAGCACGTAGAGGTCGGCGAGCGACCCGAACCCGAGTCGGCGATACAGGACGCCGGGATGGTCGACCCGGACCGGGACCCATTCAAGGAACGCGGAGAGGGCGGCGGCCTTGCGCTCGGTCCACTCGCCCTGCGTCGCCGGGTCGTGGGTCTCGGCCCCGTCCCGCCACGTCCCGTTGCAGATGTCGTTGTCGTCGGGGATCGCGATCACGGGGTGGCGACGGTGGAGCGCCTGGAGGTCGGGGTCCTTCTTGTAGAGGGAATGCCGGGCCCGGTAGTCGTCGAGCGTCAACGATGGCCGCGGGCGGCTGAGGGCCCTGCCGATGGCGGGGCCGGGATCGCGGGGGTCGACCCCCGTCTGGTAGGTGTAGTCGCCGAGGTGGAGGACAGCATCGATGTCGTCCCGGGCGGCGATGCGTGCGTAGGCGTTGAAGTAACCGGCGGGGTACTTCGCGCACGCTGCCACCGCCAGGCGCAGGCGCGCCGGGTCCCCGGCGGGGGCGGTCCGGGTCCGCCCCACGGGCGACGTCGCGCCGAGGGCTTCGAACGCGTAGTAATAGGTAGTCCCCGGCCGCAACCCCCGAACGTCGACCGCGACGGTCCCGTCACGCCCGGGCTCGGCCCCCGCCGATCCCTCCGCGACGACGTCCCGTAGCCCTGGGTCGGCGGCCACGACCCAGCGCACGCGGGCCGGAGCGCCCGAAACCCGGGTCCACAGCACGACCCGGTCGGCGAGGGGGTCGCCGCTCGCGACTCCGTGCTCGAAGGGGGAGGCGGGCTCGGTCATCAGGCGGTGCCCATCGTGTCGAAGAAGTCCGACAGCATGATGGAGAACACGGCGAGGATCGCGGCGATGATCCCCATCTCCGCAAAGAACGCGAACGAGAAATCGCCGATGAGGGAGAAGCTGTCCCCGCTGGGAGCTTCGACTACCTTGCCGAAGTTCGCAGCCGTACCGAGCCCCTCACCGTTGAGGAAGGCTTCATTCACGACCAGGGCGAGGACCGTAGTGGCGAGGATACCGATCAACAACGACGCTCTGATCCCGCGTGCATAGCCGACGCTGGCAGAAAGGTCCCGTTGCGGTCCCGGACCGAGAGGATCAAAGGGTTGAGGAACAGGATGTAGGCCATGGTCATGAACGTCGTGACTCCCGCCACGACCTCCCTCCGAACCGAGGATCCTCGCTCGGTTATCCGGAAGTAGCCGTCGAGCCCGCCTCGCTGGGTCGCCACCGATTTCGCCAAAGTGCCCTCCTTGTCCCGCCACGGTCCTGGAAGCGCCGATGGGATTTATACAGGGGTCCTTGGTTCGCTGCCCGAAGCACGAGTAGCGACCCCACCGCGGTCGCGTGCTTCACTCGGTCGAACCAAGGCCGCGACCTGCATACGCCGGTTGGGGTCAGCGGTCCGGTCCTCGAGCACCCATACGTCGTGAGCCGCTGCAAACCGCGCTGCGAGTACGAGGAAGGTGACAGTCCCCGCGAGCGAGCTATCTCAGAAGCCGCTGAGGTCCGACATGTCGCGCGCGATGACGTCATGGCGGCCGTTCCCTCCTTCGAGGACTACATCTCTAACCTCAGCCAGCTTGGCGGGCGCGTCTTGATCGCCGACGAGGCGCAGAAAGACATCGAGCGCGCGGCCCCGAGCTTCAGGAGCTACTACTCGTCACGCGCAACACACTGGCGGCCGTAGACGGGATCATCCGGACTGGGTCCCGCTGCTCGCTGACAAGCCCCGCTTTAGGGCGGACCTCAGTGGAAGAACCTTCCAAATCGGCCCTACGTTCTTTTACGTATTAAAGCCGAGCTGGACGCGTCCGAAGCCCTCCATAAGGAAAGGCGATTCGCTGGGATTGCCTCATCAAAAGGAGGGACGGAGATGAAGCAGCGGACGAGAGCTCGCAAAGTGGGCCTGACGTTTCTGTTGCTCGCCTTGCTCGGTCTGCTGATCGTCGCCGCTACTTGGGCCGCCTTCAGTGACACGACCGCCAACGCGGGCAACCGGTGGGAGGTGGGTTCGGTCGACATCGAGGACAACGATGCCGGCACGCGCGCGCTCTACGACCTTTTCGATGGAACCCCGTACGCAAAGCCGGGGGACAGCGACAGCGGTTGCATCAAGGTGACCTACAACGGGTCGCTTGCATCGAACGTGCGTCTGTACGGGAGCAACAACCTGAACGCCAACGCACTCGACGACCAGCTCACGCTGACGATCACGTCTGGGTCCGGCGATGCGACTAACAACGATTGCACGACGTTCACTGCAGCCGGAACCACCGGAGATGTGTACAGCGGCAGCCTGGCGAACTTCATGTCGACTTACAACGACTACGCCGACAACCTCGCTCTGAGCGCCGGCGGCGATACTGTGTGGAGCCAAAACGAGACCGTGTCGTACAAGTTCGAAGTCACCCTCACCGACGACGCCGACGTAAACGACTCGAACTCGAAGACGGCGACCGGCTTCGCCACGGGCAACCACAGCTTCATCTGGGAAGCAAGGAACAACTAAATCCATGTCGGCGAACGCAGCTGCACTTGCACCGAGCTATAGGGAGCGAGGTCGGTCTCTGACCGACCTCGCTCTCAGCTTCTCGCTCGTGCTTTTGGCTCTGGGACTTCTGGCGACCGGCGTCTTCCTCGTCACAGGGGGCAAGGCACTGATCGTTCGCAGCGGGAGCATGGAGCCGGCGATCGGCGTCGGCGACCTCGTCATGACTAAGACCATCCGGCCTACCGATGTCGAGGTCGGCGAAGTCATCTCCTTCTCAGATCCCACCAGATCGGGAACTCTCGTCACACACCGGGTGCGCAAGATGCAGGATCTCGGCGGACGTATCGCCTTCGTAACGAAGGGCGACACGAATGGTGGGGTCGAGCGCTGGACGATCGCGCGCTCCGGATCTGTGGGTCGCCTGATATTCACGATTCCCAAACTCGGTCAAGCGGTGTCCTGGGCGGCCGAGCCCTCCACGCGGTTCGGATTACTCGTCGGGGGCGCTCTGCTGATCGCCTACTCGGTCCTTCGGCGCATCTGGTCGGACTGAGACGACCACCCGGGGGCGGGAGATGAAGAAGTCGAAGCGGGCGCACCGGATGCCTTTGGTTGTAGGGCTGATGGCTCTGGTCGCCGGATCCGGCGTCCTTATCGGAACCTCGACGTACGCCGCTTACAGCGACGCCACCGACACGTCTCCCAACTCATTCACGGCGGGATCCGTCGCGGTCGGCGACAACGACTCCGGCAACATCATGCTTGCCATGACTAATGCGAAGCCCGGCGCGACGGCGCAAGCCTGCATCACCGTCGCCTATTCGGGGAGCCTCCCGGCATCGGTTCGTCTGTACGGGTCGACGACGGGGACCGGGCTCGACCAGTACTTGTCGATGACCTTGACGCGAGGCACGTTCGCTTCGTCCGCGCCGCAGTTCGCATCGTGCACGAACTTCACAGCCGACGCCGTCGACTACATCGGCCGGGGTAACGGCGTCGTTTACAGCGGCACCCTCGCGGGCTATCCGGACTCGTATGCAGCGGGCATCGTCGACCCCGTCGCTGGGTCATTCGAGGTCTGGGATGCATCCGAGTCCCACGTCTACAAGATCGGCCTCGTGCTCATGGACGACTCCGGCGCCCAGGGCAAGACCGCCGATCAGACGTTCACCTGGGAAGCGAGGAACAACTGATGCGTCGTGCCCGTCCGTTCCTGGTGGTCTGGCTCGTCGGGATACTCGTCGGACTCGTCGCGTCGCAGACGACGGTCGCAGCGTTCTCCGACCAGACCACGAATTCTGGGAATACGTTTGCAGCCGCTGCAGATTTCGGGGGCGAGGGCATGGTTCCGATCAGGGATCTCGGTGAGGCGAACTGCGGCAACACGTCGAACTCGCTGAGCGTCCCGGCCGGCGGTGTCCCGGTCGGCAACACCCTTATCGCACGACTGGCGCATCGCACCACGGTCAACGGGGCCGTAAGTATCTTCGATTCTCAGCAGAACACCTGGACCAAAGATGCGGACGTATTCCAGGGCAACGTCCGGATCGTCGTGTTCAGTGCCTACATCTCCCAGCCGCTGGCCCAGAACGACAACATCACGGTGACGTTCCCAGGCGTTGGCGACGCCGTCGGCCTCACCGTGGAAGAGTTCTCGGGGATCGCATCGACCAACCGGGTCGATGCCGTCGGGACGGGAACCGGCGATAGCACGACCCCGGCTGCCACGGTCACCACGACGAATGGCAGCGACCTCCTGTTCGGAGCCATTGCCAGCGTCAACAACCGCGCGTACACCGAAGCGACCGGGTGGGGAACGGGCAAGCATCAGGTCATCGACTGCGGCGGCGCGACCCGCAAGGCCGACAGCCACGCGGCCACACGCATCGTGTCCGCCACGGGGGCCTACACGTACAACCCCACGATCAGTGCCTCGGAGCGTTGGGCTGCCGCGATCGTCGCCTACCGGGCCGCCTCCGGCGCCCCGTCGTGCGTCCGGGGCAGCCCCGTCCACATGACCGGGTTTGAGTTCGGGCCGACGGAGTCGGCTTCCACCGCCGGCCTGGCCGACGGTGGTCTCGGAACGTCGGGAGGTACTCCCG